>CAZBPO010000100.1:8386-10007 GCA_964493795.1 uncultured Flavobacteriaceae bacterium | reverse complement strand
CGATCAGCTTCTCGTTCAGCGCGGCGAAGCGATCCTTGGGGAAATAGACCTCGCCGCGCACCTCGAACACGGCCGGCGGCGCGGCGTCGTTCAACACATGCGGGATGCCGGTCACGGTCTTCAGATTGGCGGTGACGTTCTCGCCTTCGGCCCCGTCGCCGCGCGTCGCGCCGACGCTGAGCGCGCCGTTCTCATAGCGCAGGCTGGCCGACAGCCCGTCGATCTTCGGCTCGGCGGTGATCTCCAGCACCTCGTCGGGCGGTAGATTCAGGAACCGCCGCACACGCGCCAGAAAGTCCGCCACCTCGCCTTCGGTGAAGGCGTTGTCCAGCGACAGCATGGGCCGCGCGTGGCGCACCTTGGCGAACTTTTCCGATGGCTTCGCGCCGACCTTTAGCGAAGGGCTGTCCAGCGTCATCAGGTCGGGAAACGCGGCCTCGATCTCCATCAGCCGCCGCTTCAGCGCGTCGTAGTCCGCATCGCTGACCGTCGGCGCGTCCTGCTGGTGATAGGCGACGTCGTGCCTGTCGATCGACAGCGCCAGCCGCGTGTGTTCGGCCCTGGCCTCTTGCGCCGTCAGGTCGGCGACGGATTTCTCGCGCGGGCTCGCCTTCCTGGCCATCTCAACCCCGCGCCGCCAGCAACGTATCGGCGGCGGCGCGCGCCTCGTCGGTCACCGACGCGCCCGACAGCATCCGCGCGATCTCCTCGCGCCGCCCGCTGTCGTCCAGCGCCGTGACATGGGTCAGCGTCACCCCGCCGGCCGATTTCTTGGCGATGCGATAATGCGTATCGCCACGCGCGGCGACCTGCGGCGAGTGGGTGACGACCAGCACCTGCGCGACGCCGCCCAGCTTCTTCAAGCGCGCGCCGACCGCATCCGCCACCGCGCCGCCGACGCCCTGATCGACCTCGTCGAAGATCAGCGTCGGCGCGCTGCCGCGCTCGGCCAACGCCACTTTCAGCGCCAGGATCACGCGCGCCAGCTCGCCGCCCGACGCGATTTTGGTCAGCGCGCCGGGCGGCATACCGGGATTGGTGGCGATCTGGAATTCGATGGCGTCCAGCCCTGCGGCCGTGCCGGCTTCCGGCTCCAGCGGCGTCAGGCCGACGGCGAACTTCGCCTTCTCCAGCTTCAGCGGCTTCAGCTCCCTGGCCACTGCGGTCTCCAGCTTGGCCGCAGCCGCCTTGCGCCTTGCGCTCAACGCGGCGGCGGCCGTCACATAGGCCGACCGGGCCACGCCGGCGGCCTTGGCCAGCTTCGCGGCCCGCGTCTCGGCCTCGGCCAGCGCCTGCACCCGCTCGGCCAGCTCCGCCGACAGCTTCGGCAGGTCTGCGACCTGCACCTTGTATTTCCGCGCCGCGCCGCGCAGCGCGAACAGACGCGCTTCCACGCTTTCCAGCCGCGACGGATCGAAGTTCAGCGCCTCCAGCGCGGCCTCGGCCTGCGCCCTTGCCTCGGTCGCCTCGGCGACGGCGCGCTCCAGCGCCTCGCCCGCCGCGTCCAGCCGCCCCATCGCCTGAGGCTTCAGCCGCTCGACGCGCCGCGCCGCGCCGATCAGGCGCGTATCGACCGCCTTGTCGCCGCCACTCAGCATCTCGACCACCGCCGCGCCGGCGC
>CAZBPO010000100.1:2620-8376 GCA_964493795.1 uncultured Flavobacteriaceae bacterium | reverse complement strand
AGGAAACGGCGCACCACCGCCGCCAGTTCGCCGCCCAGCTTCTCCGACGACATCAGCAGGGCCCGTTCCTCGGCCAACCGATCTTCCTCGCCTTCTTCCGGGGCCAGCCGCGACAGCTCGGTCACCGCCGCCTGCAGGTATTCGGCGTCGGCGCGCGCTGTCTCCATGTCGCGCGCGAACGTCTCCGCCGCCTCCAGCGCCGCACGCCATGCGCCATGCGCCGTCGCAGTGTCCGTCGCCTCACGCGCATGGCCGCCGAAAGCGTCCAGCAGCGCGCGATGCGCGGCCGCGCTCAGCAAGCCGCGCCCGTCATTCTGTCCGTGCAGTTCGACCAGGGCGTCGCCCACTTCACGCAGCAGGCCCGCGCCGACCGGTTGGTCGTTGATGAAGGCCCGGCTCTTCCCGTCGGCTGCAAGCGTCCGGCGCAGGATCACCTCGCCTTCCGCCTCGATCCCGTTCTCGGTCAGCAGAGCGAAGACGCCGTGACGGTCGGGCGGCTCGAACGCCGCCGTCACCGATCCGGCCGTCGCGCCCTGGCGCAGCGCCGCGCGGTCCGACTTGCGCCCCAGCGCCACCTGCAGCGAGTCGAGCAGGATCGACTTGCCCGCGCCGGTCTCGCCGGTCAGGACGTTCAATCCCTCGCCCAGCGCAAGATCCAGACGCTCGATCAGGACGATGTCCCGGATCGAAAGCTGGGTCAGCATGGACGGCTCCTCAGGCGGAGATCACAGACCGAAATTGCGCGACAGCCAGTCGTCGCCGACGCGCGGGCTCAGCTCTGCGCCGGTCACCAGCGAATAGGCGTATTCGTACCAGGCGCTGCCGGGATAGTTATACCCAAGCACCGCCGCCGCCGACAGGGCCTCGCTCTTGATGCCCAGCGCCAGATAGGCCTCGACCAGACGATACAGGGCTTCCGGCGTCTGCGCGGTGGTCTGGAAGTTCGTCACCACCACCTTGAAGCGGTTGATCGCCGCGACATATTGCTGGCGGAAGAGGTAGTAGCGGCCGATCGCCATTTCCTTGCCGGCCAGATGGTCCAGCGCGAGGTCCAGCTTGATGCGCGCGTCGCGGGCATAGGCCGTTCCGGGGAAACGCTGCACCACGTCGTTCAGGGCGACCAGCGCCTGCTGCGTCGTGCCCTGGTCGCGGCCCACGTCGACGATCTGCTCGTAATACGAGATCGCTTTCAGGTAGTAGGCATAGGCCGCGTCCTTGTTGCCCGAATAGAGCGCGAGGAAGCGGTCGGCGGCGTTGATCGCATCGCCGTAGCGGTTGATTTCATAATAGCAGTACGCCGCCATCAGGATCGCCCGGCGCGCCCACACCGAATAGGGGTATTGCCGTTCGACTTCCTCGAACAGCGGCGCGGCCATGCGATAGTCCTGCTGGTTCAGCTCGTCGACCGCGCGGTTGTACAGCGCCTCGACCGGGATATCGCCCTGCCCCGGCGCGCTCTCCGTCGTGTCGCTGCTCGAGAACGGGTTGAGGCTGTTCATGGTCTCGCACGCGCCGAGCGACACGCCCGCCGCAATGATCGCCGCCGCCGGCCACTTCCGCGCCATCCGGCCGACTACGCCTGCGAACACCATAGAACCCTCACGCCGCCATTCGTTACGCAAACGGATATCGAAGGCGCGAGCGTCCCGCGCCACGATTCCGTGGCTTTCCTAAAGTCTCTTAAGCGAAACAGCCGCCGACCGCCATATGGCGATCTCACATCGGCGCGGCGGCGACCGGCAGGGGGCGCACGACGCCACGGCCGGCCCCGGCGGGAACCAGGTCGTAATTGGCCGTATCGGCGAACAAAGCCCGCAGAACCTTGTTGTTCATCGCGTGGCCCATCTTGACGCCCTCAAAGCGCGCCAGCAGCGGCTTTCCGGCCAGCGCCAGGTCGCCCACCACGTCCAGCGCCTTGTGACGCACGCATTCGTCGGCGAAACGCACGCCTTCCGGGTTCAGGATGTGATCTCCGTCCACCACCACGGCGTTCTCCAGCGAGCCGCCCTGGGCCAGGCCATGCGCGCGCAGCGCCTCGATATCCTTGGCCTGGGTGAACGTGCGGGCGCGCGCCACGTCGCGCCGGAAAACCCCGGCGTTCACGTCGAACACAAAGCGCTGACGGCCGATCGCGCCGGCGTCGAACACGATGTCGCAGTCGACCTGGAAACCGTCATACGGCAGCAGGCGGGCGACCTTGTCGCCATCGCGGACTTCCACAGGACGCAGCACGCGGATGTAGTGACGCACGGCGGCCTGGCTCTGCGCCCCGGCTTCGTCGATCAGCGTCATGAAGGGTTCCGAGCTGCCGTCCATGATCGGCACCTCGATGCCGTCGATCTCGACCAGAACGTTATCGATGCCCGAGGCCGACAGCGCCGCCATCAGATGCTCGACGGTGCGCACTTCGACGCCGGCTTCATTCACCAGAGTGGAGCCGTAGAACGCCGAGCCGACCTTGTCATGACGCGCCGGCACCACCGAATCCGCGCCGCCCACATCGCTGCGCACGAAGACGATGCCGTGATTGGCCGGCGCCGGCTTGAGAACCAGCGTCGCAGGCAATCCCGAATGCAACCCCGTGCCGCTGCACGAGACGCTCCGGACGATCGTGGTCTGGTGGGTCTTCAAGTGAGGTCGCTCCAACGGTCCGGAGGTCAACGCACGCTCCGGTTCGGCATCGTAAATAGGCGTAAGTGTGCAGCGCAGCGAATGAAGGAATATTTCAAACCATTTCAACGCGTAACATGCTGATTTTTCTGAATATTCATGACTGAAACGAAGAGGCCGCCAGCTCTCGCTGACGGCCTCTCATTTTCGACTCGCGGCCAGCCCTTACGAGTTGGCCTGCCGGCGCAGGAAGGCGGGGATCTCAAGCGGATCGTCGGCAGCGTTCTGCGCGAACAGCGACGGCGTCTCGGGCGCTCTCACCGTCCGGGCCTGAGCGCGCGGCTGGGCCGGATCGGTGAAACGCGGTTCCGCGATGCGCTGGACCGGGGCCGGCGCGGCTTCCGGCTCGCCCGTGTAGCGCGCCGCAGGCGGCGTGTCGGGACGGGCGGGACGGCGCTTGAACAGGCTGCCGATCGTGCCCATCACGCCGGGGCTGTGCGGCTCGGGAGCCGCCGACGGGCGCAAAGCGGGGTCGGCGGCGAGGCCGCGCACGCCGGCGGATTCGGCGGTGATCTCGTCATCGTCGAACCGCACGACCTGACGCGGCGAGGCCTGCTGGCGCTGCTTGCTGATGGCCGCTTCGGCTTCGGCCACCTTGGCGCGCGCTTCTTCCAGAGCCTTCTGCTGAGCCGCCAGATCGGCGCGCAGCTTCTCTTCAGCCTCGTTCTGCATCGCGTGGACGGCGTTCGGCGCGGCCTCGCGGACGAAGATTTCCGGCTGGGCGGCGGCCAGCAGGTCCGCCGCGATGGCGGCCGCCTGAACGGGCTCCGGAGCCGGGGCCGGGGTGACCGGCGCGGGCTGCGGACGCAACACCGGACGGCCGATCGCGGCGATCGGCTGCTGCTGCACCGGGCGCGGCACCGCGCGCTCGGCCGCATCGATGCCGGTCGCCACGACCGAAACGCGGATGCGCCCTTCCAACTTGGCGTCATAGGTCGAGCCGACCTTGATGTTCGCCTCGGCGTCGACTTCCGAACGGATGCGGTTGGCGGCCTCGTCGGCCTCGAACAGCGTCAGATCGGGGCCGCCGGTGATGTGGATCAGCACGCCCTTGGCGCCCTTCATCGACACATCGTCCAGCAGCGGGTTCGAGATCGCGGCCTCGGCGGCTTCCAGCGCGCGCTTCGGCCCTTCGGCCTCGCCCGTGCCCATCATCGCCTTGCCCATCTCCATCATCACGGTGCGGACGTCGGCGAAGTCGAGGTTCATCAGGCCCGGCACGATCATCAGATCGGTGATGCCGCGCACGCCCGAATGCAGCACCTCGTCGGCCATCGCGAACGATTGCGCCAGCGTCGTCTTTTCGTTGGCGACGCGGAACAGGTTCTGGTTCGGGATGACGATCAGCGTATCGACGATCTCCTGCATCTTGGCGACGCCGGCTTCCGCCTGGCGCATGCGCTTGTCGCCTTCGAAGTGGAAGGGCTTGGTCACCACGCCGACCGTCAGGATGCCCATCTCGCGCGCGATGCGGGCGATGACCGGGGCGGCGCCGGTGCCGGTGCCGCCGCCCATGCCGGCGGTGATGAAGGTCATGTGGCTGCCGGCCAGGATCTCTTCGATCTCGGCGGCCGAGGCTTCGGCCGCCTGGGCGCCGATCTCGGGCTTGGAGCCTGCGCCGAGGCCCAGCGTCACATTCGATCCCAGCTGGATCTTATGCGGGGCCAGGTTCTGCGCGAGAGCCTGCGAGTCGGTGTTCGCGACGACGAACTCGACGCCCAGAAGCTCGGACGTGAGCATGTTGTTGACGGCGTTACCACCAGCGCCGCCGACGCCGAAAACCACAATGCGAGGCTTCAGCTCGGGCGATTCCGGGGCATGAAAGCTAAGTGACATGGAGTGCCTCCGATAAAATCATTTCGCCAGATCCCCGCCATTTTTCTTGGCATTCGCCGGGTTCACCCGGTCGATTCGTCACGGCGTACTTTTGATTGAGTCTGCCGCTCATAGGAATGTCTCTTTCACCCAGGCGCCGAAGCGCCCGCCGAAAGTCTTGCCGCGTCCGGTCATCGCCGGACCTGCCAGCCGCTCGCGCACGCCGCCGGCCTGCGCCAGCCCGATCAGGCCTGCGGCGGCCGAGAAGGCCGGTCCCGAGACCGAAGGCGGCAGCGAGTCGAGGCGCATCGGGCGACCGATCCGCACGCGCTTGGAAAGCGCCCGCGTCGCGTATTCCTGAAGCCCCATAAGCTCCGACGCGCCGCCGGTCAGCACCACGACATTGCTCGCCGCCACCTCGCCGCCGGCCGCCTTCAGCCGCTCGGCGACCAGTTCGATGGTCTCTTCCACGCGCGGCTGGATAATCGCGATCAGCTCCTCGCGCGGCACGCGGCTGCCTTCCTGGTCGCGCGCTTCGCCGATCTGGGCGATGCGGATCATTTCTCCGTGAGCCCCCGGCACCGGCAGCGCATTGCCGTGCAGCGTCTTCAGGCGCTCGGCCTCGCGGAACGGGGTCGAGAGCCCGCGCACGATGTCGTTGGTGATGTGGCGGCCGCCCACCGGGATCACGTCGCAGAAGATCAGTTTGCCTTCGCGGAACACGGCGATCGAGGTCGTGCCGCCGCCCATGTCCACGACCGTCGCGCCGTATTCCAGCTCTTCGTCGTGCAGACAGCCAAGCCCCGCCGCATACGACGCGACGGCCTTGCCGGCGATGTCGAGGTGGCACTTCTCGACGCAGACTTCCAGATTGTGCACCGGCGCGATCGCCGCGCTCACCATATGCACCGCCACGCCCAGCCGCTCGCCGAACATGCCGCGCGGATCGCGCACGCCGGTCGCGGTGTCGACGGCATAGCCCAGCGGGCTGGAATAGACGATCTCGCGATCCGAACGCAGCCCCTGCTGGCGCGCCAGCCCATGCACGCGGCGGATATCGTTGTCGCCGACTTCGGCGTTGCTGATCGGCGTCTCGGCGCGGACGATCACGCTCTGCGGCTGGCCGCACGAGAACGAGATGAACACCTCGTCCAGCTGCAGGTCCGCCATCTCCTCGGCCTTGTTGACCACGTGCCGGATCGACGCCTCGACCCGGTCGAGCTCGGCGATCTGGCCCTGGCGGATGCCGGCGGACTCGCCATAGCCGACGC
>CAZBPO010000100.1:0-2610 GCA_964493795.1 uncultured Flavobacteriaceae bacterium | reverse complement strand
GAAGCAGACGACCTTCGACGTTCCTACGTCCAGCGCCGCATAGACGCCGGGCCGCACGTCGGTCTCCGCCGTCGTCACGCTCTTGCCTCGTGTCAGTTTGCCGATCATGTGCTCTCGCCCCTCGCGACCGACTGCGCCGCACTCCCCCGCGGCTTGATGACCAGACGGTCAGGCAACCTCAGATCGATCGACTCGATGTCGCGATCGAAAATCTTCTGCTCCTGCTGCAGCACGGTCAGGCGCTGCAGCGCGTCTTCCACGCCGTCTTCGGGCAGGCGCACCTGTACGCCGTTCTTCAGGTGCAGGTCCCAGCGGCGATCGCCCACCCGCACCGACGCCTTCACGAGGCGCTGGATCGCGGGGAAGCGTTTGAGAATTTCGACCAGCGCGGCGGCGTGCTGGGGCGCGCCGTCGCCAACCACCAGAGGCAACCCGGCGAACTCGCCGACGCCGTCACGGGTGATCGGACGCCCCTTGCGGTCGATCAGCCACGACACGCCCTTCGACTGCCAGATCGCATAGGGCTCTTTCTCGACCACCTGCACCTGCAGCGTCGCGGGCCACAGCCGTGCCACCTTGGCGCTCTCGATCCAGTCCAGCCCTTCGACACGGTCGCGGATCGCGACGGGGTCGACATCCATCATATCGTCGCCCGGCTTCACGGCGATCGCCGCCAGCAGGTCCTTGCGGCGCGTGTGGTAATGACCCGCCGCGAGAATTTCCTCGACCGGATACCAGGCCCGGGTGTCTTCGGCCGCCACGGCCGTGCCCGCGCCGAGGCCCAGATGCCCGCCCTGCACCAGCCCGGCGCCCGCAGTCAGCGCAAGGAAGGCGCCCGCACCGATCATCGCCGGCGAACGCCACGCAACCTGCGGCATCCAGCGCTCCGCTGTCTCGCGGGTTTCATGGCGGCGCGCGGCGGTGCGGCGCTTGCCCTTCACCTGTCGCATGAGGCGTCCTCCACCATCCATGCGACGAGCTGGCCATAGCTCATGCCCGTATAGGCGGCCTGCTCGGGAACCAGCGAGGTCGGCGTCATGCCCGGCTGGGTGTTGATCTCCAGCACGATCAGGCGGTGCTGGCCCGGCGTCGTGTCGTCATAACGGAAGTCGGTGCGCGACACGCCGCGGCACCCCATCGCCTCATGCGCCAGCTCGGCAAAACGCATCGCCTGCTCGGCGACGTCGCCCGGTATCTTCGCCGGAACCGTGTGCACCGAACCCCCGGCGGCATATTTCGATTCATAGTCGTAAAACGCGTGATCGCCTGTGGTGATCTCGGTCACCGCCAGCGCCTTGCCGCCCATCACCGCAACGGTCAGCTCGCGCCCCGGCACGAACTCCTCGACCATCACATCCTCGCCCAGCGACCAGGCGTCGCCGCCCAGCGCGCCGGGGGGACGATTATCGCCTTCGCGGATGATGAAGATGCCGACCGACGAGCCCTCGCTCACCGGCTTCACAACGTAGGGCGGCTTCATCTGATGCGCTTCCGACGCCACATGGCGCGGCACCACGATCGAATTCACCACCGGCACGCCATAGGCCCGGAACACCGCCTTGGCGCGCTCCTTGTGCATCGCCAGCGCCGAGGCCAGCACGCCCGAATGCGTGTAGGGAATTTTCAGGATTTCCAGCAGGCCCTGGACGCAACCGTCCTCGCCCCACCGGCCGTGCAGCGCGTTGAACACCACATCGGGCTTCGCCTCGGCCAGCACAGCGGCGAGGTCGGGCTTAACGTCGATTTCGGTAACCTTAAACCCTTCGGCGCGCAGTGCTGCAGCGCAGTCGCGACCGGACACGAGCGAGACATCCCGCTCCGCCGACCACCCGCCCATAAGCACCGCAACGTGGGTTTTCGCCCGCAAAATCAGACCCTTAAGACCTCAGGGCAGGCCGATCCTTTTGATCTCCCATTCGAGGTCCACGCCCGACGCAGCCTTGACGCGCGCGCGAACCTCTTCGCCCAGAGCCTCAATTTCGTTTCCTTTCGCTTCAGAAAGGTTAACGAGGAAGTTACAGTGAAGGTCTGACACCATAATTTCGCCGCGCCTGAGGCCACGGCACCCCGCCTCGTCGATCAGCTGCCACGCCTTGCGCCCGCCCGAGACCGCCGGGTCGGGATTGCGGAAGGTGGAACCGCCGGTGCGGGTCTTCACGGGCTGGGTTGATTCGCGCTTTTCGGTGATCTCCGACATGCGCTTCAGGATCTCGTCGCGCTGCCCCGGCCGCCCCTGGAACAGCGCCGAGACGAAGATCACGCCATCCGGCGTATCGGTGTGGCGATAGCGCATGCCCAGCGCCTCCGGCGTGAAGGTCATCAGCTCGCCCTGCCCGTCCACGGCGGTCGCTTCGACCAGCACATCCTTGAACTCGCCGCCATAGGCGCCTGCATTCATCCGCAATCCGCCGCCGATCGTGCCGGGAATGCCGCGCAGGAACTCCAGGCCTTCGATCCCGGCATCGCCGGCCGCGCGCGCCACCGCCATGTCCAGCGCCGCCGCCCCGGCCCGCACGCGATGATCGTCAAGCACCTCGATCTTGCCCAAGGCGCCGCCCAGACGGATCACCACGCCGGGCACCCCGCCATCGCGCACGATGACGTTCGAGC
>CAZBPO010000099.1:7688-10060 GCA_964493795.1 uncultured Flavobacteriaceae bacterium | reverse complement strand
GCCCTGGAAGCGGGCGGCGTCGGCCAGGCCGCCGGAGGACTGCATGAACTGAAGGCGGGCGGCGTCGCCAAGGCCCCGCCGCACCTGCGCGACATAGAGGCCGAGCACCGGCGAGAGATAGGCGTCGACCACCGTGGTGTGGCCGCGCGAGACCAGTTTCTGCAGCGGCGAGGCCTGATGGCTGAGGCTGATCTGCGTGAAGCCGCAAGCCCGGGCGATCTCGCCGGCGGCGATCTCGTGCGCCGGGTAGCGATAGCCGTGCATGAAGGCGATGGCGCAGGAGGTGAGGCCGCGCGCCCGGGCGGCGCGCAGCGCAGAGGCGAGGGCGGCTGCGTCGAGCGGCGTCAGCACCTCCCCCTCGGCGGTTACGCGCTCATCGGCCTCGATCGCTTCGGCGTAGAGCGGTTCGGGCAGGTCGATGCGGCGGACGAAAAGCTTCGGCCGGTTCTGGTAGCCGATGCGGAGCTGTTCCTTCAGGCCCCGGGTGATGACGAGAAGCGTGGGCTCGCCCTTGCGTTCAAGCAGGGCGTTGGTGGCGACCGTGGTGCCCATCTTCACCGCGTCGATCCGTTCGGTCGGCAGGGGGGCGCCGGCCGGCGCGCCCAGGAACCTTCGGATGCCCTCGACGGCGGCGTCTGGGTAGCGTTCGGGGTTTTCCGAAAGCAGCTTGGCCGCGCGCAAGTCGCCGCCGGGGGCGCGCGCCACCACATCCGTGAATGTGCCGCCGCGGTCGATCCAGAACTGCCACTTTTCCGCGCTCATGGGGCTGGAGGTTTAGCGGCGAATGTGGGCGCATGACAGAGGCCAGCGGTTCGCCTAAACAGCGGCCATGTCGATCTGGGGTAAAGTTGGCGGGGCGGCCGCGGGGTTTTTCCTCGGCGGCGGGCCTATCGGCGCGGCCATCGGCGCGCTGGCCGGCCATGCCGTGTTCGACCGCGAACCTTCCGACAACGAGAAGCAGATCATCTTCACCATCGGCGTGACGGCTCTGGCCGCCAAGATGGCGAAGGCCGACGGACGTCCGACCGACGCCGAGTTCGCCGCTTTCAAGTCGGTCGTGCGGATAGACCCCAAGGACGAAGACGACGTGCGCCGCGTCTATGAGATGGCGCACGGCACGGTGGCGGGATTCGAGGGTTACGCCGCCCAACTGGGCCGGGTGTTCCGCGACCGCCCGGGCCTGCTTGAAGACCTGCTGGACGCGTTGTTCTTCGTCGCCGCGGCGGACGGCTCGCTGCATGACGCGGAGGTCGAGTATCTGCGCGAGGTGGCGCGGCGGTTCGGGTTGTCGGACGCCGCGTTCGCCAATCTCTGCGCCTCTTATGGCGGGCCCTGCGAGCCTGATCCTTACGCCCTGTTCGGCATCGACGCCGGCGCGACCAACGAGGAAGTGCGCAAGGCCTATCTGAAGGCGGTGCGCGAGAACCACCCCGACCGGATGATCGCGCGCGGCGCGCCGGAGGAATTCCTGGCGGTCGCGACGGAGAAGCTGGCGCGGATCAATGTCGCGTATGAAGGCATCCGCAAGGAGCGCGGGCTGTGACGGCGAAAGTCGTGGCGCGCCCGTCGCCCAACTTCAACGAGCGCCCGGCGGGCGTGACGCCGTCGATCCTGGTTCTGCACTATACCGGCATGACCTCGGCGGAAGATGCGATGGCGCTGTTGACCAATGCCGACGCGCCCAAGCGCGTGAGCGCCCATTACACGCTGGACGAGGACGGCACGTTCTACGCCCATGTGCCCGAACATCTGCGCGCCTGGCATGCCGGGGTATCGTGGTGGCGCGGCGCGGACGATGTGAACTCGCGCTCCATCGGCATCGAGATCGTCAATCCCGGTCACGAATGGGGCTATCGCCCGTTTCCGAAGAAGCAGATCGACGCGTTGATCGGTCTGGGCCGCGAGATCGTGGCGCGACACGCCATCGCGGCGGCCGATGTGATCGGGCATTCCGACATCGCGCCCGGCCGCAAGGTTGATCCGGGCGAATTGTTCCCGTGGCGGCGGCTGGCGGGGCACGGGCTGGGCGTCTGGCCGCGGCGGGGCCGGGCGGCGATAGCTGACGATCCGGCCGCCATCGCCGCGGCGTTGCGGCGGATCGGCTATGGCGTGCCGCCGGAAGTGACGGCCTCGCCGGAGGCGGTGCTGACGGAGTTCCAGCGCCATTGGCGCACGGCGAAGATCGACGGGATCGCCGATCTCGAAACGCGTCAGGCGCTGTATGCCGTGGCGGCGGCGCAAGGCGAGGCTTGATTTCAGGCGGTCCTGGAGGCAGGTGAGGGCCGTCAGACGGCTGGATGGCTGCGGGGCTTTCGGGCCTCGAGGAAAGTCCGGGCTCCACGGAAACAGGATGCCGGGTAACGCCCGGCGGG
>CAZBPO010000099.1:0-7678 GCA_964493795.1 uncultured Flavobacteriaceae bacterium | reverse complement strand
ACCCGGGCGGCAGGCCGGGTTGGTCGCGCGAGGCGTCCGGCGACGGACGTCCCAGAGGAATAGTCATCCAATCGCTTCGGCGAGGGACAGAACCCGGCTTACAGGCCGTCTGACACTTCAATTTCCCAAGAAACGCGGAGGCAGGGTCGGCGCTTTCAGGCAGGTTCCGGTCTGGGACGGGTGCTGCCGCAGGCTCTGGCAAAGGGATGTCCACAACACCATCCCCATCTGTTCTTGGCTCGTTCCAAGTTTTACATTTTCTTTACCAGGAACATCCACCATTCAATCCACAGGATCGGAAAAACCCAAAGGTTTCAAAGTTCTAAACGCCATCTCCATTGACGTCCCGGTTTTTCCCATGATATCCCAAGCTGTCCCAAACTAGGGACGGTTCCGGCCCAGCAAGCCCCAGTTGACCACCGTCATCTGCGCGCGACCCGTCCCCAGAATGCCGGGATTTGCGGCGTGGGGACGCCGAGGCGGGGTGTATGTCGAGATTTTTTTCGACCTTTGAGAAGCAGATCGATGCGAAAGGCCGCATCAGCGTGCCCGCCCCGTATCGCGCCGCGGTGACGGGCGCGGGCGGCGACCGCATCTATTGCTTCCCCAGCTTCGTCGACCAGGCGATCGAGTGCTATGCGCCGGCCGCCTATATGGCTTTGCTGGACCGTATCGAGAGTATCGTCGAGAGCCCCGAGGCGCGCGAGCAGCTTGAGCTGGCGGTCATTACGCGCGGCGTCGAACTGGCCTTCGACGGGGAGGGGCGCGTGACGTTCCCCGAGCGCATGCTGAAGCTGGTTGGCATCGAAAAGGCCGTGCTTTTCGCGGGTCGCGGCAATCGCTTCCAGATTTGGGAGCCCGGCGCGTTCGCGAAAACCGAGGAAGAGGCGAAGGTAGGCGCTGCGCCCTATCGTCATCTCCTGCTGAATCCGGTCAGTCCGCCCAAGGCGGAGGCCGCGTCGTGAGCGAGCGCCACATCCCTGTGATGCTGGACGAGGTTCTGGCGGCGCTGGCCCCGAAGCCCGGCGAGATGTTCGTCGACGGAACGTTCGGGGCGGGCGGGTATTCGCGCGCCATTCTGGCGGCAGGCGCCGGGCGCGTGCTGGGCATCGACCGGGACCCGGCGGCGCTGGCCACGGGCGAGGCGCTGGTCGTCGCCGGCCTCACGCTGCGCGCCGGGGTCTATTCCCAGATGGAGGAGATCGCGGCCGAGGCGGGCTTCGCGCCGGCCGACGGCGTGGTGCTGGATATCGGCGTGTCGTCCATGCAGATCGACGATGGCGCGCGCGGCTTCTCGTTCCAGAAGGACGGCCCGCTGGACATGCGCATGTCGAGCGAGGGCGCGAGCGCCGCCGACGTCGTGAATCGGGCGGGCGAAAGCCTGATCGCCGATATCCTGTTCCACTATGGCGAGGAGCGGCGGGCGCGGGCGATCGCGCGCGCCATCGTCGCGGCGCGCAAGGTCAAGCGCTATGAGCGCACGCTGGAGCTGGTGGCGACCGTCGAGGGCGTGCTGGGGCGCGGGCGGCCCGACCAGATTCATCCCGCGACGCGCACCTTCCAGGCGCTGCGGATCTTTGTGAATGACGAGCTGGGCGAGCTGTCGCGCGGCCTTGAGGCGGCGGAGCGTCTGCTGGCACCGGACGGACGTCTTGCCGTCGTCACCTTCCATTCGCTGGAAGATCGCATCGTGAAGCGGTTCCTTGCGGCGCGCTGTGGCCGGCAGGCCGGCCCGTCGCGGCATCTGCCGCAGGTTGCAGCCATCCCGCCCAGCTTCGCGCCGATCACCAAAGGGGCGCAGGCGGCCGGCGATGCCGAGGCGTCGCGCAATCCGCGCGCCCGTTCCGCGAAATTTCGCGCTGCGCGCCGGACCTCGGCGCCCGCGCACAAGCCGGACCCGAGGGGTTTCCCGGGCCCGGAGATTTCCGCAGAGGAGTGGAGCCGATGATCCGCGCGCTCAATCTCGGCATGTTGGCCCTGACCGTCATGATCTGCTTCGGCCTGTACCGCGTCACGCACGCGGCGCAGGAACGCGAGACGAACCTGAAGCGGGTGGAGGCGCAGATCGTCGAACAGCAGCGCGCGATCGACGTGCTGAAGGCGGAATGGACTCATCTGAGCCAGCCCGCCAAGGTGCAGGCGATGGCGGCGCGGTATCTCAATCTGCAGCCGATGAAGGCGACGCAGATCGCCTATCTCAACGACATTCCGATGCGGCCCGAGGCGGCCGCCTCGATGGACGACATCGCCGCCATTCCGTTCGCACGCCAGGGCGGCGCGCCGGTCTATGACGAAAATGCGCCTGTGCCTCAGGCGAAGCCCGCCCGTCTGGGGCGTTGAGCATGATCGACGATCCTCGCGCCCGCCGCCGGACCGAACAGGCCGACCCTGTGCGCGGGCGAGTGATTTTCTGCGCCGCCGTGTTCGCCGTCATTTTCGGGGCGCTGGCCGTCCGCATGGCCCAGATCGCGATTTTCAGCCCGTCCGGATCAGGCGCGGTCGCCTTCACGGAGACCGGACCTACGGGGCGGCCGGATATTCTCGACCGGAACGGCGTGCTGTTGGCGACCGACCTTCAGGTCGCTTCGGTCTATGCCGATCCGCGCGATGTCTGGGATCCGGAAGAAACCGCTGCGGCGCTGTTGACGGTGTTTCCCGAACTCAACGAGCAGGCGCTGGTCGCCAGGCTGAAGGCGAAGACCGGCTTCGTGTGGGTGAAGCGGGACATCACGCCGCGCCAGCACGCCGCCGTGCACGAGCTGGGCTTGCCGGGCATCGGCTTCCGGCAGGAGCTCAAGCGCGTCTATCCCAATGGCCGCGCCGCCGCGCACGTGGTCGGATTCGTCGACGTCGACAACAAGGGCCTGGCCGGGATCGAGCGGGCGCTCGATACGACGCTGGCCCCGGCGCTGAAGCCCGGCGCGCCGGTGCAGTTGTCGATCGACCTGCGGGTGCAGCACGTCGTCGAGGACGAACTGACGGCGACGATCCAGACGTTCAGCGCCATCGGCGGCACGGGCGTCGTCGTCGACGTGAAGACCGGCGAGGTCATCGCCATGGTCTCGCTGCCCGATTTCGACCCCAACCATGTCGCCTCGGACCCGGCGGAGAACCGCTTCAACCGCGCGACGCTGGGCGTCTATGAAATGGGCTCGACGTTCAAGGCGTTCAACACGGCGATGGCGCTCGACGCCGGCCTGAGCGCGCGCGACAGGTTCGACGCGCGCGCGCCGATCCGCATCGGCCGCTTTTCGATTCGCGACTATCACCCCAAGGGCCGCGTCCTGACGATCGAGGAGATCTTCGAGCATTCGTCGAATATCGGCTCGGCCAACATGGCGCGGCGGCTTGGCATCGAGGCGCAGAAGACCTTCCTCGCCTCGCTGGGCCAGCTGGCGCCTGTCGTCACCGAGCTGCCCGAGCGCGGGGCCCCGCTGTCGCCCCGGCGCTGGGGCGAGGTGGAGATGCTGACGATCTCGTTCGGCCACGGCATCGCGGTCAGCCCGATGCATGTCGTCGCGGGCGTCTCGGCGATGGCGAATGGCGGGATGTATGTGCAGCCGACGCTGATGAAGCACGCGGCCGGGGCCGAGGTCAGCGCGCATCGCGTGCTGAAGCCCGAAACCAGCCGCGAAATGAACCGGCTGTTCCGCCTGGTCGTTGAAAAAGGCACGGCGCGCAAGGCCGACGTTCCCGGCTATCCCGTCGGCGGCAAGACCGGCACGGCCGAAAAGTCCAAGGCCGGCGGCTATGCCCGCAAGGCGCTGCTGTCGTCGTTCGTCGGCGTGTTCCCGGCCGACGCGCCGGAATATGCGATCCTCGTCATCATCGACGAACCCAAGGGCATCAAGGCGACCAGCGGATATGCCACCGGCGGCTGGACCGCCGCCCCGGCCACCAGCCGCATCGTCGCCCGCATCGCGCCGATGCTTGGCGTCGAGCCGCGACTGGGGCCGGACAAGACGCCGGGCGTCGTGGACAGGACGGGCCGGGCTGTCCAGGTGGCGCAGGAAAACTGATCTCATGAAACTCTCGAGCCTCATCGACGGCTGGGCGGGGGCGGACGATCCGGAGATCGTCGGCCTGACCGCCGACAGCCGCGCGGTGAAGCCGGGGTTCCTGTTCGCGGCGCTGCCGGGCGTCAAAGCCGACGGCCGCAGCTTTATCGGCAAAGCGATCGAGGCGGGCGCAAGCGCCGTCATCGCGCCGCCCGGCACCACAGCCGCGACGCCCGTGGTGGTCAGCGACAATCCGCGCAAGGCCTTCGCCCTGGCCGCGGCGCGGTTCTACGGCCGCCAGCCTGAAACCGTCGCAGCGATCACCGGCACCAACGGCAAGACGTCCATCGCCGCGTTCGTCCGCCAGATTCTGACGTTCTGCGGACGCGCCGCCGCCAGCATGGGCACGGTCGGCATTGTTTCGCCCTCAGGCGAGCGGGCTCTGAGCCATACCACCCCCGATCCGGTGGTCGTGCATGAGGAGCTGGCGCGGCTGGCGAACGAGGGCGTGACGCACCTGTCGCTGGAGGCGTCGAGTCATGGGCTCGATCAGTATCGTCTCGACGGGGTGCGGATCGCGGCTGCGGCTTTCACCAACCTGACCCGCGACCATCTCGACTATCACGAAACGCTGGAAGCCTATCGCGACGCCAAGCTGCGCCTGTTCCGCGAATTGCTGTCGCAGGACGGCGTCGCGGTGGTCGATGCCGACAGCGAAGGCGCGGCGGATTTCATCGCGGCCGCTGCGGCGCGGGGCGTGCGGACACTGACGGTCGGGCGCAAGGGCGAGGCGCTGAAGCTGACCAATCGCGAGGCGCATCTCGACAGCCAGGTTCTGACCGTCGCCGACAAGAAGATCGGCCATATCGTGCGGATCCCGCTGGCGGGGGCGTTCCAGGCGTCGAACGCGCTGGTGGCGGCCGGCATCTGCATCGGGCTGGGGGAAAACCCCTTCAGAGTGTTCGAGGCGCTTGCCCATCTGAAAGGCGCGAAGGGGCGGCTGGAGCATGTCGCGACGTCAAGGGCCGGCGCGCCCATCTTCGTCGACTACGCCCACACCCCGGATGCGCTGGAGACGATCCTCAAGACGCTGCGCCCGCACGTCCAGTCGAAGCTGCGCGTCGTGTTCGGCTGCGGCGGCGACCGTGACGCGGGCAAGCGCCCGCTGATGGGGGCTGCGGCTGCGGCGAACGCGGATGAGGTGATCGTCACCGACGACAATCCGCGCTCGGAAGACCCGGCCGCGATCCGCGCCGCCATTCTGGCGGCAGCGCCGGACGCGCGGGATATCGGCGACCGTGCTGCGGCGATCGCTGCGGCGATAGAGGGCCTCGGCGAAGGCGACATTCTCGTCATCGCGGGCAAAGGCCATGAGGCGGGCCAGATCGTCGGCGCCGAGGTGCTGCCCTTCGATGACGGCGACGAGGCGCGCAAGGCGGCCGTCGCGCGCGGAGGGCGCGCCCTATGAGCGTGCTGTGGACGGCGCGCGCGGCTGCGGCGGCGACGAACGGCCAGACGGCCGGCGACTGGGCGGCGCGCGGCGTCTCGATCGACACCCGCACGATCCAGCATGACGACATCTTCGTCGCTCTGACCGGCGAGAACCGCGACGGCCACGCCTTCGTCGCCGACGCACTGGGCAAGGGCGCGGCCGTGGCGCTGGTGTCGCGACCGGTCGAAGGCATCGACGCCAGCCGCCTGCTGATCGTGGGCGATACGCTTAAAGGGCTTGAGGATCTTGGGCGCGCGGCGCGTGTGCGCACCGATGCGAAGGTCGCCGCCGTAACCGGCAGCGCCGGCAAGACGAGCACCAAGGAGGCGCTGCGCCTGGCCCTCGGGCAGCAGGGGACGACCCATGCCTCGGAGGCCTCGTACAACAATCTGTGGGGCGTGCCGCTGACGCTGGCGCGGATGCCGGCGGAAAGCCGTTTCGGCATTTTCGAGATCGGCATGAACCACGAGAACGAGATCCGTCCGCTCGTGAAACAGGTGCGGCCCGACGCCGCCATCGTGACCACGGTTGAAGCCGTGCATCTTGAGCACTTCGCCAATGTCGAGGCGATCGCGGCGGCGAAGGCCGAGATTTTCGAGGGTCTGAAGCCCGGCGGCGTCGCGGTCATCAACGCCGACAACCCGCATGCCGCCAGGCTGGCGGCCGCCGCCAACGCGGTCGGCGCGCGCGTGTGGACCTTCGGCGAACAGGGCGGCGAAGCGCAGATGATCTCGCTGAGCCTCGGCGACACCTCGTCGGAGATCGAAGCGGAAATCCTAGGCGAGAACGTACGCTTCACCTATGGCGCGCCCGGGCGGCATTTCGCCCAGAACGCGCTGGGCCTGCTGCTGCTGGTGAAGGCGCTGGGCGCGGACGTGAGGGCCGCCGCCGATGCGCTGCGCGCGGTCAGGGCCGTAAAGGGCCGGGGCGAGCGGACGACGATCCCGATCCAGGGCGGCTCGTTCGACCTGATCGACGAAGCCTACAACGCCAACCCCGCCTCAATGTCGGCGGCCCTGGCCCTGCTGGCGCAGTCGCGGCCCGGCCCCGGCGGGCGGCGGATCGCGGTGCTGGGCGACATGCTGGAGCTTGGCCCTGAAGGCCCGGAGATGCACGCGGCCATCGGAGCCTCTCTGGCGCCGCCGGGCTGCGATCTAGTCTTTGCAAGCGGGCCGTCGATGGCCCATTTGTGGGCTCAAGTGCCCGCTTCGATTCGCGGCGCCTGGAGCGAGACATCTTCTGACATCGCCGGATTGATCGCCGCCGACATGCGGCCGGGCGATGTCGTCATGGTCAAGGGATCGTTCGGAAGCCGGATGAGCCTCGTGGTCGATGCGCTCAAGGCGCGCGCGCTCGAAGCGGCAGGATAGGGAACCGACGATGCTCTACCTTCTTCTCGAACCGCTTGCCGGCGACTTCCAGTTCTTCAACCTGTTCCGCTACCTCACCTTCCGCACCGGCGGCGCGATCATGACCGCGTTGCTGATCGGCCTCGTCTTCGGGCGGCCGCTGATCGAGTGGCTGAAGGTGAAGCAGGGCAAGGGCCAGCCGATCCGCGACTTCATGGGCGACGCGCATGTCGTCGGCAAGAAGGGCACGCCCACCATGGGCGGCCTGCTGATCCTGATCTCGGCCTTCATCGCGACGCTGCTGTGGGCCGATCTTTCGAACAAATATGTCTGGATCGTCATCGGCGTGACCGCGCTGTTCGGCCTGCTGGGCTTCTATGACGACTATCTGAAGGTGAAGAAGCAGAAGTCGGACGGCGTTTCGGGCCGCATCAAGCTGGTGGTGCAGTTCGCCGGCGCGATCGCGGCGTCATGGATCATCATGGAGTGGCACCCCGAGGCGCTGGCCGGCGACGTGGCCGTGCCGTTCCTGAAGGACGTGCTGATCCCGCTGGGCTATGCCTTCATCGTCTTCGCGACGCTGGTGATCGTGCTGTTCTCGAACGCGGTGAACCTGACCGACGGGCTGGACGGGCTGGCGATCGTGCCGGTGATGGTGACGGCGGCGGTGTTCGGGCTGATCGCCTATCTCGTCGGCAACGCGGTGTTCGCGGACTATCTTCAGATTCACCAGATACCCGGCACCGGCGAGCTGGCGGTGATCTGCGGCGCGCTGCTGGGCGCGGGGCTGGCGTTCCTGTGGTTCAACGCGCCGCCCGCCATGGTCTTCATGGGCGATA
>CAZBPO010000098.1:0-10218 GCA_964493795.1 uncultured Flavobacteriaceae bacterium | reverse complement strand
CGCGACGACCTGATCGGGATCAACCTGAAGGTCATGAAGGCCGTCGGCGAAGGCATCAAGACCTACGCCCCCAACGCATTCGTCATCTGCGTCACCAACCCGCTCGACGCGATGGTGTGGGCGCTGCAGAAATTCTCGGGCCTGCCCAAGCACAAGGTGGTCGGCATGGCCGGCGTGCTCGACTCGGCCCGCTTCCGCTGGTTCCTGGCCGAGAAGTTCAATGTCGCGGTCGAGGACATTCACGCCTGGACGCTGGGCGGACATGGCGACGACATGGTGCCGATGGTGCGCTACTCGACGGTCGGCGGCCTGCCGCTGCCCGTGCTGGTCGAACAGGGCCGCCTCAGCCAGGAGGACCTGGACGCCATCGTGAAGCGGACGCGCGGCGGCGGCGGCGAGATCGTCGCCCTGCTGAAGACCGGGTCGGCCTATTACGCGCCGGCTGAAAGCGCCATCCTGATGGCCAAGTCGTTCCTGCACGACAAGAAGCGCGTCCTCGCCTGCGCCGCCGCGCTCGACGGCGAGTATGGCGAGACCGACCTCTATGTCGGCGTCCCGGTCGTGATCGGCGCCGGCGGCGTCGAGCAGATCGTCGACTTCCCGATGGACGCCTCGGAAAAAGAGATGTTCGCCAAGTCCGTCGCCGCGGTGCGCGGCCTCATCAAGGCCTGCCAGGACATCGAGCCGAGCCTGAAGTAACGCCCGGCCAACCGAACGCTGAACGGGCGCGCACCGCAGGGTGCGCGCCCGTTTCGTTTCAGCCGCCGTCCGCCGCGACCTGCGCTGCCGCCTCCATCCGCGGCTGCCGGTAGAGGAACCACAGCACCGCAGAGAACGGGATCAGCGCGACGGACAGCCAGAACGGCCGCTGGTCGACCGCATAGACCAGCGCCACCACGGCGATGTTCACGAAGACGAGGATGGCCATCAGCTTCTCGTTGAAGCCGGGAAACTGGGCCGTGACGCCGCCGCCCGCCGGACGCACGGCGTGGATGCCGCCATGGTCGATCGACTTGAACGTATAGAACCGCCCCGACAGGCCCGGCTTCAGCATCTCGCCGATATAGGGCGTCGTCAGGATCGCGCCCGGCAGCGCCTCAAGAGAACCGTCGGCTTTGCGGAACGTAACGTCCGTCAGCCGCCAGATGCGGCTCGCCTTGCGCTTCACCGTCGCCGATTCCAGCGTGCCGTCGATCGTCGAGACTGCCATGATCGGTGCTCCCTTCGTCAGGCCCAAGCCTGAACGCGGGGCGGCCGCTCTGCAACCTGACGCTGCGCCGCACCTGTCTGTTTTCTTCTCCGCCTGCCTGACGCACCATCGCATCACCGTCATGCGGCGCGGGTAAGCCCGCTTGCATGCACGACAGGGGGACGACATGAAGCTTCTCGACCGCCGCGCCCTGCTGGGCGGCATGGCGGGTTTCGCCGCACTGTCTGCTGCAGGTTGCGCCGGCCCCCGGACCAGCGCGGGCGTGCCCGCCTTTCCCACCGCCGCCGGCCCGCTGAGCCTGCCGGCCGAGCCGGTGCTGGACCCTGAGAAGCGCCTGACCCGGATCGGCATCGGTTCGTGCTTCCACCAGCAGCACGACGGCAAGCTTCTGGCCACCGCCATCCGGTCGCGGCCCGATCTGTTCCTGATGATGGGCGACAATGTGTACGGCAACACGATGAGCCCGGATGTGGAGGAACTGATCGCAGCCTATGCCGGCGCGCTGGCGCGGCCTGATTATCGCGCCTTCCGCGCCGCCATGCCCTTCGCGGCGGTGTGGGACGACAACGACTATGGCGGCAATGACGGCGGCCATGACTATCCCTACAAGGCCGCCACCACGCCGCTCTTCTTCGATTTCTGGGGCGTGCCGACGGACAGCGCGCGGCGCAGGCGCGGCGGCATCTACGACGCCTTCGTCACCGGCCCGAAAGGCGCGCGCGTGCAGACCATTTTGCTGGATACGCGCAGCTTTCGCGACCCTTTCAGGCCAACCGACGCGCCCGGCGTCATCGGCAAGCAGCGCTATATGGACGATCCGGACCCGGCGAGGACCGTGCTTGGCGCGGCGCAATGGGCCTGGCTGGAGGAACAGCTGGCGCAGCCGGCCGATCTGCGCATCGTCGTCACCTCGTACCAGCTGGTCGCCGACGGCCATGGCTGGGAGAGATGGGGTCTTTTCTCGACCGAACGGCAGCGCTTCTACGATCTGGTGGCGAAAACCCGCGCCAATGGCGTGGTGCTCGTCTCGGGCGACCGGCACCGGGCGGGCGTCTATCGCGAGACGCGCGGCACGCCCTATCCGATTTACGAGCTGACCTCGTCGGCCATCAACAAGAGCTGGACCGTCGAGGATGATCCGGGCGAAGAGCCCGGCCCCAACCGGATCGGCCCGACATTCCGCCGGAACAATGTCGGCATGGTCGCCCTGGACTGGGACAAGCGCGAGGTCGGCTTCTATATTTTCGACGAGAACGACAGGACCGTGCTGAGCCACAGCTTTGCGATGGACGCGCTGAAGGCATGACGCTGAACCGGACCTGCCGACCGCTGGAGATCCCCACGCTTGAGACCGAACGGTTGATCCTGCGCGCCTTCACGGCCGCGGACGTCGCGCCGCTGGCCGCCATTCATGGCGACGAGCGCACGATGAAGTATCTCGGCGGCGAACCGGATCGCACGCTGCTGGGCGCCAATGACAAGATCCTCGCCTATCTCGGCCACTGGGCGCTGAACGGGTTCGGGCGCTGGGCGGTGGAGGAGAAGGCCTCGGGCCGGATGATCGGCC
This sequence comes from uncultured Flavobacteriaceae bacterium, assembly GCA_964493795.1. Classification (GTDB taxonomy): domain Bacteria; phylum Pseudomonadota; class Alphaproteobacteria; order Micropepsales; family Micropepsaceae; genus JADZAI01. The sequence continues at coordinate 7,441 of CAZBPO010000098.1, read as the reverse complement.
GCACCGGCTTTCTCGACGCGCCGGACGAATGGCCCGGCGCTGAGCTGGGCTGGACTTTCCTGCGCGAGACATGGGGCAAGGGCTACGCCACCGAAGCGGCGACGGCTGCCCGCGATTTCGGCTTTGAGCGGCTGGGCATGGAACGGGTGATCTCGATGATCCACCCGGAGAACACGCCCTCGCAGGCGGTCGCCGCGCGGATCGGCGAAGCGCCATGGAAGCCGTTCACGTTCAGAGGCATCGAGGCGATGCTGTGGTCGATCACGCGTGAGCGCTGGATAGCTCAGCGGCGCGGCATCACCGCCCAGTAGTCGAGATCGAGGATGACATCGGCCGGATAGGCCCCGGCTTCGTCCTTGTCGGGGAAGTCGGCGCAGGGGCGGTCTTTGGTCGCCACCAGCCGCAGGCGCAGCGCGCCGCAATCGGTGCGGCCCGGCAGTTCGGCCTTCTCGAGCACCTCAGACCACGCATAGACCGTTCCGCCCGCGAAGAGCGGGTTCACGTGCCGGCCGGCATTGATCGCCACCACCTGCGCGGCATTGGCGAGGCCGTTGAACGACAGCGCGCGGGCGAGGCTGATCACGTGCCCGCCATAGATCAGACGGCGGCCGAAACGGCCCTGGCCTTCCGTGTGCTGGTTGAAATGCACCTTGGCGGTGTTCTGGTAGAGCCGCGTCGCCAGCATGTGGTCGCTTTCTTCCACCGTCACGCCATCGACATGGTCGATCTTTTCGCCCGGAACATAGTCGTCCCAGAGATGGGGCGATCCGGCGAGCCCGGAATCATAGGCCGAAAAATCGAGGCCCGGCGGCAGGACAATATCCGCCGGGCTCACCGCCGCCGCCAGCCTGGGCGCGGACTGATCCGCCATCTCGGCCGCCGCGTCGCGTTTGCGCACCATCACCCAGCGCACATAGGACAGCACCGTTTCGCCGTCCTGGTTGAGGCCGGTCGTGCGGACATAGACGATGCCGGTCTGGCGGTTGGAGTTCTCTTTAAGGCCGATCACCTCGCTGACCGCGCTGAGCGTTTCGTGCCGGTGCACGGGCTTGAGGAACCGGCATTCGGCATAGCCGAGATTGGCGACCGCGTTCAGCGAGATGTCCGGCACGGTCTTGCCGAACACCATGTGAAAGGCGAGCAGCTCGTCCACCGGAGATTCCTTCAGGCCCAGCGAACGGGCGAAAGCGTCGGACGAGGGAATGGCGAACCGGCCGCCATAGATCGCGTTGTAGAGCGCGACATCGCCGCCGGTCAGGGTGCGCGGCGTGGCGTGGCGCAGCGTCTGGCCGATGCGGAAATCCTCGAAGAAATTGCCGGCGAACGACTTGGTCATGGCGGGGCCCTAAAAAGCGAACGGCGCGAGCCTTATCAGCCCGCGCCGCACGTTCAACATTTTTGAAAACCGGATCAGCCGCCGCCGGCCGCGATCGCCTTACGCTTCTCGGCGATGTAGGCAAGGCCTTCCTTGGCGCCCTTGTGGCCCGGCTGAAGCGCCAGAACCTTCTTGTAGCACTTCTCGGCTTCGTCGAGCTGGCCGAGATCCTCGTGCGCGCGGCCGAGCGTCGACCAGGCGTCCACGAAATTGTCCTTGATCTGCACCGCCTTGCGGCAATCGTTGCGCGCGCCGGCGTTATCGCCCGCCCACGACTTCGAGACGCAGCGCGAGTAGAGATAATCGGCGTTTTCCGGCGAAATCTTGATCGCCTTGTCGTACGAGGCGATCGCCTGCTTGTACTTTTCCTGGGCATGGAAGGCCATGCCGCTTTCGAAGAAGGCCGGTGCGAGATCGGGCTTGATCTCGACCGCTTTGTCGAAATCGGCCAGCGCCTCGACATATTTCTCGAGCCGGCGATAGGCCTGACCACGGTAGAAATAGGGGTAAGGCTGCCATTCCTTGGGCAGTTTTCCGGCCTGGATCACGCCGGTCATGATCGTGATCGTCTCGTCGTTCCTGCGGGCGTCGGCGGCGGCCTGGCCCTTCTTGAACTCCTCGATCGCGGCGGCTTCGGACGCGGTTTGCGCGAAGGCCGGAGTGGCGGTCAGCAGCACGGCGGCGGCAGCGGCGGCAAACAAAGCAAGACGCATCGTCGATGGGTTCCCTGGCTCGGTTCGTGATCTGAAAGATGCTGGGCCATCATGGCCGCAATACGGCGCGAGACTGTCATTCCTGTAAGGAACGAGTCAACGCGCCGTGAGCGTAAAGGCCTAGCTGTTCTGCTGAATTCCCTGCTTGGCGACCGCCGAATTGGGGTCGAGCGCCAGCAGCTTGTTCCACATCTCGAGCGCCTTGGCCTTGTTGCCGGCGTTCTGGTAGGCGACCGCCGAAGCCTCGATGATCTGGGCATTGTCCGGCACGAAGGCCGAGTAGGCCTCGCAGGCCGGGCCGGCCTCGACGAAGATCTTGGCGTTGAACGAGGCCGAGCAAAGCGTGCCGACATAGCTGCCCTCGGTCGGCGCAAGCGCGACGGCCTGCTTGATGTCGGCGATCCCTTCGGCGGTCTTGCCCGCCTCGAGCTGGCACTGGCCGCGGCCGGCATAGGCGGCCGGATGGGGCGCGGCGGAGTTCGCGATCACGCCCGAGAAGTCCTCGATGGCGTTCGGGCACTGCTTGACCGACACATAGGCGATGCCGCGATTGAGCTGAATGGACGCGAGGTTCTCGCCGTCCAGCTCCTTGGAATTGATGACCTTGGTGTATTCCTCGATCGCCTTTTCGAACTCGCCGGCCTGCATGGCGGCGTCGCCGGCCTTCAGCGCCGCGATCGTCTCGCGCGAGAGAACGGTTTCGTCCTTGTTTCGGCCGGGCATACGGCTGGCCGAAGCACAGCCGATCGCGAAGGCCGCGATGACAATGGTCGCAACGATCTTCTTCATGGGACTCTGGCCTCTGTTCCAGGGCGCGAGAGCGCGCCTCATCTGCTGCACCTTAATCGGAATTCCAGCTGAACGCGCGATGAAACCTCATGCCGCCCGGGCCGCGATCGCGTCGCTCATCGCGACCACCTGCCGGGCGATGTCGGCGTGCAGACGTTCAACCATGCGGCCATCGAGCGAAATCGCGCCCTTGGCGCGGTTTTCGGGCAGGTCGAAGGCGGCGATGATCTTGCGGGCGTCAGCCACCTCGGCCTCTCCGGGCGAGAAAGCGGCGTTGCAGGGCTCGACCTGGCTGGGGTGGATCAGCGTCTTGCCGTCGAAGCCGAGCGCCCGGCCCTGGGCGCAGGCGGCGGCCAGACCTTCGGCGTTCTGGATGTCGTTATAGACCCCGTCCAGCGCGGCGAGGCCGTTCGCCCGCGCGGCGGCCAGCAGCAGCGTCAGGATCGGCAGCAGGCCTTCACGGCCCGGCGTATGCAGGCCCCGGAACTCCTTCACCAGATCGTTGGTGCCGGCGACGAGGCAGGCGAGCCGGCCGCCCGCGCCCCCGATGGTCGAGGCGTTGAGGACTGCCCGGGGGGTCTCGAACATGATCCACAGCTTCAGATCGTCCGGCGCGCCGGCTTCGTCCAGCGCCCTGGACAGCGCGGCGGCCTCTTCGGCGCTTTCCACCTTGGGCACCAGCATGGCCGCTGCGCCGCTTTTGGCGACGGCCTTGAGGTCGTCGGCGCCCCAGGGCGTCGAAAGCCCGTTGATGCGGATGGCGATCTCGCGATAGCCGAAGCCCTTCGCGGCGACGGCGTCGATCACCTGCTTGCGGGCGACGTCCTTGGCGTCGGGGGCCACGGCGTCCTCAAGGTCGAGGATCAGCGCGTCTGCGGGAATCGCGCGGGCTTTCTCGAGCGCCCGGGCGTTGGAGCCCGGCATGTAGAGTGCGCTGCGGCGAGGGACGATTGTCGAGGTCATGCGGTTTCCGATTTCGAGATCGCGGACCCTACACAAAGCGGCTCGGCCCATGCAAACCTGACGCCCATGTCCAAATTTCCGCGTCCACGCGTGCTTTCCATCCAGTCCGAGGTCGCGTTCGGGCATGTCGGCAACTCGGCCGCGCGCTTCGCCCTGCAGCGCCTTGGCGTGGACGTCATGACGCTGCCGACCGTGATGTTCTCGAACCAGCCGGGGCATGGCGGGATGCGCGGCGCGGCGACCGATGCGGCGGCGCTGGACGCGCTTGTGACCGGGCTTGAGGAGCGCGGTTTCCTGGACGAGGTCGACGCCGTCATCTCGGGCTATCTGGGCGATGCGACGCAGGCGGCGGTGGTGCGCCGGGCGGTCGGCGCGGTGAAGACGCGCAACGCAAAAGCGCTCTATTTGCTGGATCCTGTGTTCGGCGACGAAGGCGGCGCCTATGCCAAGCCGGGCATCGCCGAGGCGATGGCGCGCGAGCTGCTGCCGCTGGCCGACATCGTGACGCCCAACCGGTTCGAGCTCGCCAGCCTCACCAGCCGCAGGATCGAGAGCGCCGCCGACGCCGTCGCCGCGGCGCGCCTGCTGGGCCGGCCGCTGGTGCTCGCGACCTCGACACCGGTGCCCGGGGGGCGGATCGGGACGATGGCCGTCACGGCTGAGCAGGCCTTTCTGATGGCGACGACGCGGGTCGAGAGGCCGCCCTCGGGAACGGGCGATCTGCTCGCCGGTCTCTTCCTGGCGTGGCGGCTGAAAGGCGCCGATATTACGGATGCACTGGCTTCGGCCGTGGCGGCGGTCGATCACATGATCCGCGCGACGCTGGCGGGCGACTTTGGCGAGATGCCGCTGGCGGCCGAACAGGAGGCGCTCGTCGCGCCGGAGATTCCAGAGCCGGCTCAGCTCTTCGCGTAGCGGGCGCGCACGCCGTCGGCATAGGCGGCCGCATCGGGGCGCTCGCGCAGTTCGCGGGCCCAGCGGCCGAAGACTTTGGCCGAGCGGGCGGGGTCGACCCCGAGCTGCACATGGGCGACGCCGGCGTTCACGCTCTCCCAGTATTCCGCGATCAGTCCGTCCTGCAGGCGGAACCGGCTCATCCCGTCGATCACCACTTCCTTGCCGTCGAAATCGGGCATGGTCGAGACGAAACGCGAGAGCGAGCGGGCATAGCCGGTCTCGCCGCTGACCGCCGCATCGAAGAAGCGCCAGTCATAGTCGCGGCAGGCGGCGTGGAAATGGTCGCTGAGCATATGGGCGATGTTCGCCCGCCCCGCGAACGGGCCATAGACATAGTCGTGATAGACGCCGTCTTCGGTGAAGCAGGCGGCGAAAGCCTGGGCGTCGCCCGCGCTGGCGGCCTGGCCCAAAGCGTCGAGCAGCGTGCGGAAGGCGGCGAGGTCGGTCATGCGACCCTCTTCTTCAGGTGCTTGGCCATCAGCGTCTCGGCGATCTGCACGGCGTTGAGCGCCGCGCCCTTGCGCAGATTGTCGGAAGCCAGCCACAACGACAAGCCGTTCGGCACGCTGGCGTCCCTGCGCACGCGGCTGACATAGGTGGCGAAGTCGCCGACCGTCTCGACCGGCGTCACATAACCGCCATCCTCGCGCCGGTCGATCAGGATGAGGCCGGGGGCCTCGCGCAGCAGCGATTTCGCCTTCTGCGCGGTGATCGGGTTCTCGAATTCGACGGTGCAGGCCTCGGCATCGCCGACGAAGACCGGGGTGCGGACGGCGGTGACGGCCAGCTTCACATCGGGGTCGAGGACCTTGCGCATCTCCATGGCCTGCGAGGTCTCTTCCGCCGTCAGCCCCTCCGCGTCGATCTCGCCGATCTGGGGGATGACGTTGAAGGCGATCTGCTTGGGCAGGGCCGTGCGCTCGACCTGGTCGCCGACGAAAATGGCGCGGGTCTGGCTGAACAATTCGTCCATCGCATCCTTGCCCGCCCCCGAGACCGCCTGGAAGGTAGTGGCGACGACGCGGGTGATCTTCGCCTCGTCATGCAACGGCTTCAGCGCCGCAAGGCGCTGCGCCACCGCGCCATTGGCGACGGCGACGATGTTCTTTTTGGCGAAACGCTCAAGCGCCTGCGGGTTCACCTCGGGCACCACCAGCGGCACGCCGGGGTCCATGCGGAAGGCGGATGAGGTGTCGATGACGACCGAACCGGCGGTCGCGATTTTCGGCGCCCACTCTTTAGCCGACTTGGCGTCGAGCGCCAGGAAGGTGATCGCGGTTTTCGTGAAATCGTGCTGGGCGAGATCGCGGCACTTCAGCGTCGCGTCGCCGAACGAAACCTCGACCCCCATCGACTGGCGCGAGGCGAGCGCCACCACCTCGACATCCTCGATCTCGCGCTCGGCCAGCACGTTGAGAATCTCCTGGCCGACGGTTCCGGTGGCGCCGGCGACGGCGATGGTCCAGCTCATGAAAGGCTCCTGAGGGCAGGCGGCGGGGACGCCTGCCTATATCTTGTATGCTGGGCCGCGTCGTCCCCAACGACTCGTTCTCTCGTTTTTCGCAGTTTTTCCGCGCGGCCCATTCGTTGGCATTCGTTTGTCGGTTTTTGCGCCGCCGGCGATCCACAGCCGGCCGAACGCAAAAAGGCAGCCGCGGCGAGGCGGCTGCCTTTGGGAAAATAAGCCTTTAAGGCGGAGATTCAAGGGGCGATCAGCCCGGCTTCAGCCTTTCCCACTGAAACACCTCTTCCAGAGGCTTGTCGAACACCTCGGCGATGCGGAAGGCGGTTTCGAGGCCGGGGGCGTATTGTCCCGCCTCGATCGCCGCGATGGTCTGCCGCGTGACGCCGACCCGCTTGCCGAGATCGCCCTGGGTCATCTCGCCACTGAGAAAGCGGAGCGTGCGGACCTTGTTGGAGAGCCGCTCAGGCACTTGAGCCCCGGCGGTAGAAGCGGATCACCAGGCTGGCGTGGACGATTTCGGCGATGGCGATGAAGAACAGCGCCGCGTGCACGATCTCCCAGCTGTCCTTCGCGCTGAACGGCAGCACGCAGCCGGTATAGATGGTGCCGCCCATCAGCACGTAATAGGCGATCTGGGCGGCGCGGCGGTCGATCTGGAGGTCGCGCTCGTCGGTGGCCTCGTCGTCGCGCCGCCGCAGCCACGACCAGCCATGGGTGGCGAGGGCGACGACAGCCAGCGCCCCCAGCGCCGCCGCCAGCAGCGCGATGCGCTGGAGGAAGGTGAGATCGACCCCTTCGGCGATCAGGACCTGATAGGCCCCGAAATAGGCCGTGAAGACGACCAGCAGCGCGATGATCCAGACGCGCGCAAAACGTTCATTGGGCAACATGATGGGCAACTCCCCGGTTGGATGCCGCATCATGTAACTTCGTCAGAACATCATGTCAATGATACATGACATGATGTTAGTTATTTATAACTGGACGATCCTATCGGGCGGAGGCATCCAGCGCCTTGAGGATGGCGTCGCCCATCGCGGCGGTGCCGATCAGGGTCTTGCCGGGCTGCATGATGTCGCCGGTGCGCAGGCCCTGATCCAGCACGGCCGAAACCGCGCCTTCGATCAGCGTCGCGTTCGCCTCGTCGTTCAGCGAGTAACGCAGGCACATCGCGAAAGA
>CAZBPO010000097.1:0-10318 GCA_964493795.1 uncultured Flavobacteriaceae bacterium | reverse complement strand
CGCCCGCAATATCGAGGGCGGCGGCTCGCTGACCATCATCGCGACGGCGCTGATCGATACCGGCAGCCGCATGGACGAGGTGATCTTCGAAGAATTCAAGGGCACGGGTAACAGCGAAATCATCCTGGACCGCAAGGTCGCGGACAAGCGCGTGTTCCCGGCGATGGATATCCTGCGCTCCGGCACCCGCAAGGAAGAGCTGCTGGTCGAGAAGGGCATTCTCTCAAAGATGTATGTGCTGCGCCGCATCCTGAACCCGATGGGCACCGTGGATGCGATCGAGTTCCTGATCGACAAGCTGCGCTCGTCGAAGCAGAACTCGGACTTCTTCGACAGCATGAACACGTAACGGCCCCGTGCCGGTCGATTTCGACGCCTATCAGGAGCCGCGGCTGGAAACGCCGCGGCTTTTGCTTGAGCCGATCAATGCTTGGCACGGCGAGGCCATGTTCGCGGGGTTGAAGGACCCCCAGCTCTACGTCTTCACATCCGATGAGCCGCCCACATCCGTGTCGGCGCTCAGCCGGCGATATGAGGCGTGGGAGACGCGGCGCGCGCCGGATGGCGCCGAGCTATGGCTGAACTGGGCGGCGCTCGATCGTTTCAATGGCTATGTCGGACACGTGCAGGCGACGGTGCGTCGTGACTCTACGTCACTTGTCGCCTGGCGCGTATTCGCGGCGGCGCAGCGCAAGGGATACGCCGCCGAGGCGGTGCGGGCGATGCTGGATCACCTGGCATCGGTCGGATGCCGTTCGGCGATCGCGTTCATCGATACGCGCAACACGGCGTCGATCGGGCTGGCGGGTCGTCTGGGCTTCACGCTTGCAGCGACCCATGACCGCCGCGAGAAGCTGCGCGGGCGCTGGGTCGACGATCACGAGTTCAGGCTGACGCTGAACGCCGGATGAAATCGGGCTGCGGCCAAATGCGTCGTTGAGAGATCGACAGGTCAGGCAGAGCGTGCGGCGGATTTTCCGGAGAAGCGCTCATGCGCAGCATCGTCCTTCCGCTTTGTCTGGTGTTCAGTCCATATCTCGCGCATGCCGCGCCCGATCACGCGGTTGCGCCGGAGGCGTTGTTGGAGGGCGGTTGGCGGTTCGAGCCCGATGGCGGCGCGCCGCCGGCCTGCGACCAGCCGCCGGGCGAAGCGGGCGAGGTGATCACCTTCGAATTCGCGGTCACCGGCGGCCGGGCGCAGTGGACCAACGCGTATGGCGAAGGGTTGAGCCTTGGCGTCTCGGTCGCGGTCGATGGGAAGGCCGTCACGCTCATGACGCCGGATGGCCCGAGCCTGAATTTCAGCATGAATGAGGACGGCACGCTTTCCGGCCTGGAGATGGCCGATTTCGCCAGCGAACTGACCGGGAAACAGTTCCGGAAATGCTATGAGCCGGCTGACCGCAGTCTGATCGACGGCAGCGCGAAGGCGCTGGAGTTCTTCGGCGGAGCGGGCGATGCGCCACCAGTGCGGTTCGTCGATACGCGTTTCGCGAAAGAGGGCGCGGATCTCTGCACCCAGGCCGAGACGCAGTATCTGCAGCTCGACATGGTCGGGCCGCTCGCCTTTACGCTGGGCCGCTGGAACAGCGCCGCGATCGCGGAAAAGCTGGCGGCCGGCGAGACGGTCGAACATCCCCTCGACGATTTGGGAAATTACACGCTGGAGTCGCTGACGCCGACGGGACTCGGCTGGGAAGCGACCGTGACGGAGCTGATCCCGCCCAACGGCTCACGTGGCGACACTGAAACCATCCGCCTGCAAGTAAACGGCGAGGGTGTGACGATTCCCGAATGGCAGCGAGACTATCTGCGCTGCACGATGGGCGAGGAAACGACGATCGTCGAGTAAGAGGAGACGGCATCATGCGCCTTGTTCTGGCAGTGCTTTTCGCGTCCACCGCTTTCGCGCAGGGGGGCGGGGCGACGCCCATCGACGCGGCCGCGCTTGAGCCGGTGCTGACCAAGTCATGGTCGGCGGGGCCGGGCTGCAATGACGATGTGATCGATTTCGTGATCGACACTGATGGACAGCCTTATCTGCGGGCGGCCGGCGGATTTACGCCCCTGGCCATGTTCGAACTGAAGGGCGACGAGCTGACCATCGCCGACGAAGTCGGGATCGGCCGTACGACCATTATCTACCGGCTGATGGACGATGGTTCGCTGCGGCTCTGGTCGGAGGTCTTCGATGAAAGCTTCGGCGCCGACCCGTCGGATGGCGCGGGTTCGACGACCCAGCGCGTAAAGGACGGCCGGACACTCATTGACGACGAGGGTCAGGCAATTTCGCCGGGCGTGGAGACGCCGGTCCTCAAGGCCTGCCCGCTGCGAGAGGCGCTGTATCCTGCCGATGTGGTGGCGGCGCTCGAGGGCGTTTGGGCGACCGGAGACGGCAAAGGCGGCATCTGCGCCGTGGGCGCCGACAGCGTGACGTTCCAGCTTACCCGGCCGGTGCCGCGTGTGTTGCGCGGGCCTTTCGGCGGCGCGCCGTTCTCGACGTCGTATGCGCTGGGCATCGCGAAAGACGGAGCCTCCTACATCGTCACCGAAGGCAATGCCTTTGAGGCAGGGGACTTCACCTTTACCCCCGACGGGAAGGGCGGCCTGGTCCAGGCCAATCCCTATGCCGACGGGCCGCTCGAACTGTTCCGGTGCCCTTGATCGCGGGTGGTCCGCCCGCCCTTGTTCGCTGCAGCCGCTGCGCGTAGAACGCCGGGCCTTTGGTTCAATCGTTGAGGTGATGTGTCGTGACGGGTTCCCCTGTCGTCGCGGTCGCGGGTGCGACCGGCGCGGTCGGCGTCGAGCTGTTGAAGTGTCTCGATGAGCGCAAGTTTCCGCTCTCGAAACTGAAGCTGCTCGCCTCGAAGCGTTCGGCGGGCCGCACGATGACGTTCAAGGGCGAGGCGCTGCCCGTCGAAGAGCTTACCGAAAGCAGCTTTCAGAGCGTCGATATCGCCCTGTTCTCGGCGGGAAGCGGCATTTCAAAGCAGTTCTTGCCTGCCGTGAAGGCGGCCGGCGCGGTGATGATCGACAATTCGTCGGCCTTCCGCATGGACGCCGACGTGCCGCTGGTGGTGCCGGAGGTGAACCCCGAGGCTGCAAAGCTGCACAAGGGGGTCATCGCCAACCCGAATTGCTCCACCATCATCGCAAATGTGCCGCTATGGCCGTTGCACAAGGCGAATCCGATCAAGCGGCTTATCGCCTCGACCTATCAGGCGGCCTCGGGCGCTGGCTGGGCGGCGATGGAGGAGCTGAAGGAGGCGACCCGTGCGGCGCTGGAGGGCAGGCCCTTTGAGCAGAAGATCATCCCGCACCCCTATGCCTTCAACGCTTTCAGCCACAACTCCAAGGTCGACCCGGTCACCCTCTATAACGAGGAAGAGACCAAGCTGCTGAAAGAGACGCGCAAGATCTTCGGCGACCAGACGATCCGCATTTCGGCGACCTGCGTGCGCATTCCGGTGCTGCGCGCCCATTGCGAAGCATTGACGGTGGAGTTTGAGCGGCCGATGACGCCTGAAGAGGCGCGCGCGATTCTGGCGAAAGCGCCGGGCGTGAAGATCGTCGATGACGTGGCGGCCAATCATTTCCCGATGCCGAACGAGGCGAGCGAACAAGGGGACATTCTGGTCGGGCGTATCCGGCCGGACTCATCGGACCCCTCGGGCAAGTCGCTTTGCCTTTTCGTCGCCGGCGACCAGCTGCTGAAGGGTGCGGCGCTGAACGCCGTGCAGATCGCCGAGCTTCTGGTCTGATACCCGCTTCTCGCGTAGGGTCTCTCCCGAAGATGCCGGGAGGGGCCCATGTCCGCGCAAAGCGACGCCAAGTTTCACGCGATGACCGAAGGCACGAAGGAAGACTGGATGGCCATCGCCGGCCATGCGGCGGAATTCGGCCGCGCCCTGCCGGGGCGGATTCTGGCCCACCTCAATCTTCTGGACGGCGACTTCGGCGGTTTCGCGGTCGACCGGCTGACCCGCTCGCTGCAGACCGCCACGCGCGCCCACCAGGCGGGCATGGACGAGGAATATGTGGTGATGGCGCTGTTGCATGACATCGGCGACACGCTGGGGCCGTCGAACCATGCCGACATCGCGGCGGCGATCATGCGGCCCTTTGTCAGCGAAAAGACCCACTGGATCGCCGAGAAGCACGCGATCTTCCAGGGCTATTACTTTTTCCACTATCTCGGGATCGATCGCGATCTGCGCGAGCAGTATCGCGGCCACCCGCATTTCGAGGCCTGCGCGCAGTTCTGCCATTTGTTCGACCAGAATTCTTTCGACCCGGCCTACGAGTCGATGCCGCTTGCCGCTTTCGAGCCGATGATCGGCCGGGTCTTCGCGCGCCCGAAGAATTCGATCTATCTGCGCAAGCCCGAGCCGATCGCGGCCGAATAGGGTCAGGGCTTCAGGACGATGCTGCCTGTCGTGCGCCGGGCCTGAAGGTCTTCATGCGCCTTTGCGGCGTCGGCCAGCGCGTAGAGGGCGGGCGCGGCGATCTTGACCTCGCCTGACAGGACGACGTCGAAAAGGGCGGCGGCGCTGTCGCGCAGCTCGGACGTCGTGCCGACATAGGCGAAGAGGCCGGGGCGGGTGAGATAGAGCGATTTCGGCGACAGCAAAGCCGGCGAGAAGGGCGGCACCGCGCCCGATGCGTTGCCGAAGCTGACCAGAAGACCGCGCGGCTTGAGGCTGGCGATGGAAGCCTCGAAGGTGTCCTTGCCCACGCCGTCATAGGAGACCGGCACGCCCTCGCCGCCGGTGATCTCCATCACCCGTCCGGCGATGTCTTCGCGCGATGTGACGATCACATGGTCGCATCCGAAGCTTCGGGCGAGATCGGCCTTGGCGTCGGAGCCGACCGTGCCGATGACGGTCGCGCCGAGGCGCTTCGCCCATTGGCATGCAATCTGGCCGACGCCGCCGGCGGCGGCATGGAACAGGATCGTCTCGCCGGGCTTCACCTGCCAGGTGCGGCGCAGCAGATATTCCGACGTCATGCCCTTCATCAGGATCGAGGCGGCGACGTCGTCGGAGATCGCATCGGGAATCTTCACCGCGCGTCCGGCAGGAAGATTATGCGCCTCGGCATAGGCGCCGATCGGGCCGGTGCAATAGCCGGCCCGGTCTCCCGGAGCGAAGTCGGTGACGCCCTCGCCGACGGCGTCGACGACGCCCACCGCCTCAAGGCCGAGGCCGGAAGGCAGCTTGACGGGATAGAGCCCTGAACGGTGATAGGTGTCGATGAAGTTGACCGCGATGGCGGTCTGCCTCAGGCGGATTTCACCCGCGCCGGGCTGCGCCAGCTCGACCGTCTCAAGCCGCAGCACATCCGGCCCGCCTGTGTGGGAGAACCGGATGGCCTTGGTCATATTGTCCGCCTACGGATTATTTCAGATATGCCGCGAAGAAGGCGCTGGTCGCGGCGTTGGCCGCCAGGGCCGAGCCGGCGTCGTAATGCGCGCCGCCGATGCGGGCGAAGGCATGGTCCTGGCCGGCATAGGTCAGGACCGTCGCGTTGGGGTTCGGGCCCAGCGCGTCGGTCACCTGCTTCTGGGCGTCGGCCGGGACGAACTGGTCCTTTTCGGCGACGTGCAGAAGAATCGGTTTCGAAATCTTCGAGGCTTCGCCCAGAAGGCTGGCGATATTGACGCCGTAATACGAAACCGAGACATCGACGTCGGTGCGCGCCGCAGCGAGATAGGCGAGGAGGCCGCCCAGACAGTGCCCGACCGCGCCGACCTTGCCGACGCCGGGAATGGCGCGGAGCGTCTTGATCGCGGCGGCGATGTCGGCGACGCCGAGATCGACGTTGAACTTGCCGAACAGGTCGAACGCCTTGGCCCACTCGGCTTCGCTCTTGTCGGTGATGTCGACGCCGGGCTCGATGCGCCAGAAGAGATCGGGGGCCAGCGCGACATATCCGGCGGCCGCCAGCTCATCGGCGATGGCGCGGACATTGGCGTTGACGCCGAAGATCTCCTGGATCACGACGACCCCCGGGCCTGCGCCGGACGCCGGTTTGGCCAGATAGGCGCTGAACGCGCCGTCATCGGTTTTGATCTCGATCTTCTCGCCCATGGATCGCTCCTTTTCTTTAGCGCGGCCCCGCCGTGGACGCGCGCGACTGGTTCGCGGCGACCATCTGCGCCTGCTGTTGCGCGCGCGCCTGGGCGGCGTTGATCTGCTGCATCACGACCGGCGGCACCAGGCCGTTGGCCAGCTGCGCGGGGTCCGTCACCGGATCGGAGCAGTTGGGGCCGATGCAGACATAGGCGGTCGCCTTGCCGTCTTTCTGCGTCTTGCCGAAGGCGGGATGATCCTTGTTCAGCTTCTGCGACGGCTTCATCACGGTCAGGATGCGGCACGGCACAGAGCGGTCGAGCGTCGCGCGGACCAGCTGCTGGGTGTCGGCGTTGCGCTCGTCGCCGATGACGACGACGTGGACCGTCGCCAGCGCGAACTCAAGCGCGTTCAGCAAGGCGACGGCGTTGAGCGGCTGGCGCTGGATTTCGGCGCCGAAGGCCCCGAACGTATCATTGGTGCGCTTGCGATAGGTGTCGTCGCCGGTGAGGTAGGACAGCCGCCACAAGGTTTCGCCGATCACGGCGTTGTAGTTCGGCAGCGACAGGTCGAGGCCGGTGCGGACGCGGATGATGGCGTCGGTCGCTTCCGAGCTGGAGAGATAGTAGCCGCCCCGCTCATGATCGCGGAAATGGCTTTCCAGCCGCTCGAGCCAGATGCGCGCCTTGTCGATATAGCGCGTGTCCGAGGTGAACTCGAACAGCTTCATCGCGGCGCGCGCCATATGGCCGTAGCTTTCGGCGGTCGCTTCCGCCGCGCTCCGCCGGCCCCCGCACCAGACCTGGTAGAGCTTGTCGCCTTCGCCGGCTTTCTCGGCGATCGCCCAGAACGCCCGGATGGCGGCGAAGTGCCATTCCGGTTTCTTGAACACGGCGCCGGCTTCGGCCAGGGCGGCGATCATCATGCCGTTCCAGTCGGGCATGGCCTTGTCGTCGCGCTGGGGCCGCTCGCGCTTGGCGCGCGCCATCAGCAGCATGCGGCGGCAGCGGGTGAGGACCGCTTCCTGATCGGGGCGGAGGAATCCCATCGCGCCGAGGCGGTGCAGGATGTGTTTGCCGTTCCAGGTGTCCTGCGGGTTTACGCCATAGACCTGCTTGAAGAACGGAGCGTCATTCGGCCCGAGGACTTCGTCGATCTCGGCTTCCGACCAGACGTAGAATTTGCCCTCTTCGCCGTCGGTGTCGGAATCGAGCGAGGCTGCGAAGGCACCGTCGTCGGTCACCATTTCGCGCAGCACCCAATCGACGGTTTCATCGATACGGGCGGCGTAGAGCGGCGAACGCACCAGCTGCCAGACGACCGTCATCGTCTCGATCAGCAGGGCGTTGTCGTAGAGCATTTTCTCGAAATGCGGCACCAGCCAGCGTTCATCCACCGAGTAGCGGGCGAAGCCGCCGCCGAGGTGATCGTAGATTCCGCCCTGGCTCATATTGTCGAGGCTGACCACGACCGCGTTGGAGAACTGCGGCGCGCCAGAGCGCATGAAGGCGCGCCAGATGAAGTTCAGCATCGGCGTTTGGGGAAATTTCGGCTGGCCTTCCATGCCGCCGAAGAACAGATCGAAACGCTGCGTCAGCCGGCGCGACAGGGGTTCGAAGATATTGGTGTCGATGCCTGTGGGCTGATCGGTGTTCCAGACGCGATTGAGCGACTCGCTGACTCCGTTGACCGCGCCGTCGACATCCGCGCGACGGTTGGTCCAGGCATCGATGACGTCGTTCAGACGCTTGCGCCAGCCGATGCGGCCGAGCCCGTCTTCGATGGGGTGGTAGGTCGAGCCGGTGAAGGCCTTGCCTTCCGAGTTGAGGAACACGGTCAGCGGCCAGCCGCCCTGCTGGCCCATGGCCTGGAGCGAGGTCTGATAGATCTGGTCGATGTCGGGGCGCTCTTCGCGGTCGAGCTTCACGTTCACGAAGTTGGCGTTCATCAGCTCGGCGATGGCCGGGTCGGTGAACGACTCCTTGTGCATCACGTGACACCAGTGGCAGGCGGTGTAGCCCGACGAGAGGAAGATGGGCTTGCCCGTCGCCTTGGCTTCGTCCAGCGCCGCCTGACCCCAGGGCCGCCAATGCACGGGATCATCCTTGTGCAGCAGAAGATACGGGCTGGTCTCGTCGGCAAGCAGGTTGCGGGCGGCTGGTTCGGTCATGGAAAACTAGGTCCGTCTAGGGCCGGTTGCGGCGTCCGGGCAGGCGGTTGGCGTTGGCCGCCGGAAGGGCCGGGTGACTCGCATGTTTGCCGTTGCGAGTCCAGAATGGGCCAGCGCAAGCGCTTCGCGCCCGTGGAGGCTTCATGAAGATCACAGTCGATATCGACATTACGCCAGAAGAGGCACGGACCTTTCTCGGCCTGCCGGATCTGGAACCGATGCAGCAGGCAATCTTGAAAGACGTGCAGGAGCGGGTTCAGAAGAATATCGCCCGGCTTGAGCCCGAGGCGCTGGTCCGGCAGTGGTTCTCGCTGGCGCCGCAGGGTCTCGATCAGGTGCAGAAGCTGTTCGGGAACATCGCCGGGATGGCGACGGGCCGGCGCAAGGCGACGCCCAAGGAATAGGGCAATCCGCTGATCGATTCGGATACGATTTATGCGTTGGCCAGCGCCGGTGGGCGCGCGGGGGTGGCCGTCGTCCGGATAAGCGGCGGGCGCGCGCTGTCGGCGCTGCAGGCGCTCGTTGCCGGGCTTGCGCCGCGTCCCCGTGCGGCCCATCGCGCGCGGATCGCCGATCCTGTCGACGGAACGCCGATCGATGACGGGCTTGCGCTCTACTTTCCCGGCCCCGCCAGCTTTACGGGCGAGGACGTGGTGGAGTTGCAGGTGCATGGGGGCCCCGCGATCCTCGAGCGGCTTTTTGCGGCGCTTGCCGGGCAAGGCCTGCGGCTCGCCGCGCCAGGCGAATTTACCCGCCGGGCCTTTACGAACGGCAAGATCGATCTGACCGCAGCGGAGGGGCTCGCGGATCTGATCGCGGCGGACAGCGAGGCGCAAAGGGTGCAAGCCTTGGCGCAGATGGGTGGCGCCTGGAGCGTGGTGATCGGGGACTGGCAGGCGCGGTTGCTGGATGCTCTGGCGCTGCTGGAGGCCGGTATAGATTTCGTCGATGAAGACGACATTCCCGACGGGGTGACGGATTCGGTTCCGGAACGGCTGGGCGCTGTCGCAGACGAGATGGCCCGGCATCTTGAGAACGCGCGTGGCGGTGAGATCATACGCGATGGGTTGAGGGTCGCGATCGTTGGACCACCAAATGTGGGAAAATCGACGCTTCTTAACGCACTGGCGGGACGTGAAGCCGCGATCGTCTCGGATATCCCGGGAACGACGCGGGACATCGTCGAGGTGCGGCTCGATCTGGGCGGGTACGTGGTCGTCGTGGCCGATACGGCGGGACAGCGCGAGTCGGATGACCCTGTCGAGCGGGAAGGGGTAAGGCGCGCGCGGGCCCGTGCCGAGGCGAGCGACCTGCGGATTTTCGTAGGGGACCTGAAGAGTCGAGTCGGACTCGAAACGGATGATCTGGTTCGGGCCGGGGACATTCTGTTCGCGAACAAGGCCGACATCGCAGAAGCCGAGCCCGCTCCGGAAGGCGACCTCACGGTGTTTGCGGGCTCGGCCCTGATCGGCTCAGGCCTCGACCGGCTTGTCGGCGAACTGACGTCGCGCGTGCGCGCCGCCGCTGCGGGGGGCTCGGCGCTGGTGACCCGGCTTCGGCATCGCGAAAACCTTGAGGCGGCGCATGCGGCGGTCCTGCGGGCGTGCGAGACGGACGCGAGTGTCGATCTGGCGGCGGAGGACGTGCGGTACGCCCTGCAGGCGCTGGCGCAGATCGTCGGCCGGTTTGATGTCGAGCAGGTGCTCGACCGGATTTTTTCGAGTTTCTGCGTCGGTAAGTGATTCACGTGAAACGCGCCGGCGCTGTTTCACGTGAAACGCTCGCGTTGTCCTTGAAATTCTTGACTTCACACGCGCCGCGAGTCCTTTGCCCGGTCATGGGATTCGATGTGATCGTCATAGGCGGCGGGCATGCCGGCGCGGAGGCTGCAGCTGCGGCCGCGCGCTCCGGTGCCCGCGTCGGCTTGGTGACGCATAAGCGCGCGACCATCGGCGAGATGTCCTGCAATCCGGCCATTGGTGGGCTTGGAAAGGGGCATCTGGTCCGCGAGATCGACGCGCTGGACGGGCTGATGGGGCGCGTCGCGGACGCAGCGGGCATTCAGTTCCGCCTGCTG
>CAZBPO010000096.1:4696-10340 GCA_964493795.1 uncultured Flavobacteriaceae bacterium | reverse complement strand
TGACGCACAGCTCCTCGGCCGCACGCGTGAACGAGCGATGGCGGGCCGACGCCTCAAAGGCGCGAAGGGCGTTCAGGGGCAGTGAGGGACGGCTCATGGCGATGAGGAAATCTCAGGGGCGGGCCCTAGATATCATCGTTTGCGGCGTGGGTAAGTACGCTGCATCCTTTATTCAGGCTGATCCTTCCTGAGAAAACCTCAATGACAGACATAAAGAAAACTTATGGTGTTCTGCGCGCCGGTCTGACCCGCCGACAGTCGCTTCTGGGCTTTGCGCCTGTTCTGGCGGCCGGGTTTCTGGCGACGCGGCAGGGGTTCGCCGCCACGCCGCCGGCCGGCGATGCGATTTCGGCGCTGAAGCAGCTGGAGCAGCGCGAAGGCGGGCGGCTGGGCGTTGCGGCCGTCGATACGGCGACGGGCAAGGGCTTCGGCTGGCGTCAGGACGAACGTTTCGCGTTGTGCTCGACGTTCAAGCTGCTGCTCGCCGGCATGGTGCTGGCCCGCGTGGATGCGGGGGCTGAACGGCTGGACCGCGCGCTGGCGGTGACGGCCGACGACATGACGCATCACGCCCCGGTCACGGAAAAACATGTGGGCGGCACGATGACGGTGGGCGAGCTCTGCCATGCGACGGTCTCGACCAGCGACAACCCGGCCGGAAATATCCTGATGCGCGCGCTTGGCGGGCCTGAGGCGCTGACGGCCTGGCTGCGCAGCATCGGCGACGAGGTGAGCCGTCTCGACCGCTGGGAGCCGGAGATGAACAACCAGAATGTCGCGGACGGCGATCTGCGCGACACCTCCACGCCGGCCGCGATGGCGGCGACGCTGCAGACGCTGACGTTGGGCGAGGTGCTGACGCCGGGCTCGAAGGCGCTGCTGATCGACTGGCTCAAGGCGACCTCGACCGGGCCGGATCGCCTGCGCCGCGGCCTGCCGAACGACTGGGCGATCGGTCACAAGACCGGCACCGGCCGTGACGGCCCCACCAACGACGTCGCCATCGCCTGGCCCCCCGGCCGCGCGCCGGTGATCGTCTCGGTCTACTACGACCGCAAGGGCCGCACGATGAAAGAAAACGCCACGATCCTGGCGGAAGTCGGACGGATCGCAGAGGTCTATATCTGAGGGCAGGCGGCGGGCGCGCCGACGTCCGTCCGCATCTCCATCCGGCGGGCGGTGTACGCAAGACCTAAAGCGGCGAGCGGCGCGATCGTCGCGATCCAGGGCAAAGCGGCGAGACCCAGGCCGCCGGCGATCACCGCGCCGCCCAGCCATGCGCCGATCGCGTTGCCGAGATTGAAGGCGGCGATGTTGAAGCTCGAGGCAAGGCTCTGGCCCGCTCCGTGGGCCTTCTCCAGAACCCACATCTGCAACGGCGGGACAGTCGCGAAGCCGGCAAGACCGAGCAGGAAGATCGCCGCGACGGCGCCGGTTCGACTATGGATCGCGAGCGCCATGACCAGGAGCGCCGCGGTCAGCCCCGCCAGCGTCGCCAGCACCGCCGGCATCAATCGGCGGTCGGCGAGACGGCCGCCCAGAATGTTGCCTGCCACGAGCCCGGCGCCGAAGACCAGCAGGATCGGCGAGACCCATGCTTCATCGAAGCCTGCGATCTTTGTCAGAAGCGGCGCGATATAGGTGAAGGCGGCGAACACGCCGACCCAGGACAGGACGGTGGTGGCGAGGCCGAGCAACACCGCAGGGCGCGACAGCACTTTCAGGTCGTCACGGAAACGCGTCCGCTCCGGCGCGCTGCGGTCGCCCGGCACAAGCGCGGCGATGATCGCCAGAGCCGCCAATCCAATTCCCGTGACGACGTAGAAGGTCGAACGCCAGCCGAAACTCTGCCCCAGCCACGTGCCGAGCGGCACGCCGAGGATGTTCGCGATCGTGAGGCCGGTAAACATGACCGCTATCGCTGACGCCTTGCGGTCAGGGGCGACGAGCGTTGTCGCGACAACCGAGCCGACGCCGAAGAAAGTTCCGTGCGCGAAGGCCGTCACGATACGGGCCGCCATCAGCGTGCCGTAGTCGGGGGCCAGCGCGCAGGCGAGATTGCCGAGCGTGAAGATGGCCATGAGCGCCAGCAGGGTGACCTTGCGCGGCCACCTGGAAGTGAAAGCGGTCATCAGGGGCGCGCCGACGACAACGCCGAGCGCATAGCCCGATATCAGCAGGCCGGCGGCCGGGATCGAAACCCCGAGATCGCCGCCGACCTCGATGAGCAGTCCCATAATGACGAACTCGGTGACGCCGATGCCGAAAGCGCCGGCGGCGAGGGCGAGAAGGGCGAGAGGCATATTGGCTGTCCGGTCCGAAATCGGGTGGGCCGGAATTTGGACATCCTGCACCGCAGCGACTAGGTTTCCTCAAAGAACATTATTTGTGACTAGAGATCAAAAATATGCCGGCCGATACGAACCGCTCCGGAGAGATGGAAGTCTTCGCCCGTACCGTTGATGCGGGCGGCTTCTCGGCCGCAGCCCGCGTTCTTGGCATGACCCCGTCGGGCGTCAGCAAGCTGATTGCGCGTCTTGAGGCGCGGCTGGGCGCTCGCCTGCTGGCGCGGTCCACGCGCCGGGTTCAGCTGACGCCGGAAGGCGCGGCGTTCCTGGAGCGCACGCGGCGAATTCTAGGCGAGATCGACGAAGCTGAACGCGAGGCTACGGCCGGAGCGAGCCCGCGCGGCCGGTTGCGGATCAACTCCAACCTGCCGTTCGGCCATCAGAATCTGATTCCGATACTGCCGGAATTTCGCGCGCTCTATCCTGAGATCGTAGTGGATCTCGTTCTCACCGATATGGTGGTCGATCTTGTCGCCGAGAGGGCCGACGTCGCGATCCGGGTAGGGCCGATGAAAGAGTCCCGGCTCATGGCGCGCAAGCTCGGCGAAAGCCGCATCCTTACCGTCGCGTCGCCGGAATATATCGCGCGGCGCGGCGCGCCCAGGCGTCTGGAAGACCTAGCGGCGCATGACTGCCTCGCCTTCAATTTTCATCGCCAGGTCAGAAGCTGGCCGTTCGTCGCGAAAGAAGGCCGGGTCGTGTCATGGACGCCGCGAGCCTCTGCGCTCGGGAGCGATGGCGAGACGATGCGGCGAATGGCGATAGCCGGGTTGGGAATCGCCCGACTTGGGCGGTTCCACGTCGCGGCCGACATTCAGGCCGGTCGTCTGGTTGAGGTGCTGAAACACCTCAACCCCGGCGACACGGAGGCGATCCATGCTGTTTATGTCGGCCAGGGCGGGCATCTGCCGGCCCGGGTCCGGGTCTTCCTGGATTTCCTTGCCGAGCGCGTCCGGATCTAGTCCTACTTCCGCTTCTTCGGCGTCAGTTTGGCGATCCAGGCGGGCAGGGCAAACGAGGCCTGGTGGATGGCGGGGGTGTAGTAGTCGGTCTTCACGCCCGCTGCGGCGAAGGCCTTCTCGATCTTCTTCGCCTTTTTCGCGTCGCCCAGCACCGCGCCGTCGGCCGACACCCAGGTCAGCGCCATGAAGCCGCCGATATAGGTTGGCACCACGGTCAGATAAGCGCCCGCAGCCTTGAACAGACGGCCGAGCTGCTTGAGCGTGTCGGTCAGTTCCTCGGGCTGGAAGAACGGCACGCCGGTCTGGAACACGGCGAAGCCGCCGGGGCGCAGCGCGGCGCGGATGCGCTTGTAGAAATCGTCGGCGAACAGGATCGCGCCGGGGCCGATCGGGTCGGGGCGGTCGGCGATGATGAGATCGAAGGCGGCTTTCGATTCCGGACGCGCCAGATAGTCGAACGCGTCGACCACCTGAATATCCATGCGCTTGTCCTTGAACGCCTTCTTGTTGATGTCCGCGAACAGCTCGCGCGACTTCTCGATCACGACGGGGTCGATCTCGGCCAGCACCACCTTGGTGACGCCCTTGTGCTTCAGCGCCTCGGCCGCGATGGCCAGGTCGCCGCCGCCGACGATCAGCACGGTCTTGACCTTGCCGTGCTCGAAGATCGGCAGATGGGTCAGCATCTCGCTATAGGCGGCGTGATCGCGCGTCGTCGTCTGGACGTTGCCGTCGAGCACCAGCACGCGGCCGTTCCGCTCGGTGTCGAAGAACTTCACGTTCTGGAAGGGCGATTGCTCGTCGACGAGCATCTTGCCCTTCAGCGTCATGGTCTGGGCGTAACCGGCGTGCAGGGTTTCGGTGAAGGTCTCGGCCATGGCGATGCTCCTGAAGTTGAGTGTCTTTGCGGCTTATAGGAGCGGCGGCCCTTCGCGCCAAACCCTTTCGCGCGGCTGCTTTCCGTATGCGGACCACCGTCATGTTTCCGACATGAAACAGACGTCGTGAGTCCGTCACGCCGCAGTCGCGCAGTTTTTTTGTTAACGGCGCAGAAAACCCTTGCGTGGGGGGACCCCTATCCATATATCCGCGCCTCTCCAAACGGGGTTCGCCCACGAGGAATCACCGGAGTGCGTATCACTCCACTTGTTCGATAACGCTGCTTTTTGAAGGGAGGGTCCGATGGCCCGTCTTGCGAAAAAGGTGGCGGCGATCAACGAGGCACTGGCGGTTTCCGTACAGACCCCGGCGAGGACCGTCCCGGTTCTTGTTTCGGCGAATGATGCCGAGCAGGGAGAACAGCCCAAGGACTACTGGATCACCAAGAACGGCGTGAAATATGCCGGTCAGCACATCACCATCGACCTGTGGGAAGCCACGGGCCTCGACGATGAGGCGCGGATCCGTCAGGCCTTCCTCGACGCCATCAAGGCGGCCGGGGCGACGCTGCTGCACATCCACACGCACGTGTTCGAGCCCAATGGCGGCATCTCGGGCGTGGCTGTGCTGAGCGAGAGCCACATCTCCTGCCACACCTGGCCGGAGAAGGGCTTCGCGGCCTTTGACGTGTTCATGTGCGGCGACGCGCAGCCCGAACTGGCGATCCCGGTTCTGAAGGCGGCGTTCAAGCCCAAGCGCGTGGTCGTCGAAGAGATCAAGCGCGGCGTGATCCACGAGGCCTAAAGCCTCCAAGCCATCCCAATGACGCGGCCGCCGGCCGGGCATCTGGCCCGGGCGGCGGCGTGCGCCGCGAGTTCCGGCGTCGGGGTTCTTCCCGGCGGAAGCGGGCGGCTGTGCCCGGTTTCGCTCGATTTCCTGTGTCCTCACAGCCACTATTCGCGCTCTCTGCGGCCCGGCCGTCACGTCTTCTGCGACGGATTGACATCGGCCTTCCGTTAAAGGGAGCAGTGACAGCCACGCAAAGCCGTGGCCAGGCGCGAGTAGTAGGACACATGGTGGAGGATCCCGACGCCGGCCTCGTCGCTTTGACGGGCCAGGGCGACGCAGAAGCCGCATCGCGGCTGGTCGCGCGGCATTTGCCGCGCATGACCGCGCTCGCTCGCCGGATGCTGGGCGATTCCGCCGAGGCGGAGGACGTGGCCCAGGACGTATTCCTGAAAGTCTGGACGCAGGCGAAGCGCTGGAAGCCCGGCGCGGCGAAGTTCGAGACCTGGTTGCACCGGGTCGCGATCAACGCCTGCTACGACCGCCTGCGCAAGAAGAAGGCGCTGCCGCTGGACGAGGCCGACGAGCGCGTCGATCCCGGACCGGATCCCGAGCAGGCCCTGGGCCAGACGCAGCTTTCGCGCGCCGTCGACGCGGCGCTGCAAACGC
>CAZBPO010000096.1:367-4686 GCA_964493795.1 uncultured Flavobacteriaceae bacterium | reverse complement strand
CGCCTCGGGCTTCAGGAACTGCTCGAGGCGCTGGAATCGCTGCTGTCGCGCGGTCGCCGCGCGCTGAAGGAGAAGTTGCGTCATCTGGCCGGAGCGGGGGCGACGGCGGAGCGGGTGGCGCGGGCATGACGGAGACTGGGATGAACATCGAACGGCTCGCGGACATTCTTGACGCCTATGGCGGCGACCCGCTGCGCTGGCCCGAAGGCGAGCGGCTGGCGGCGCAGGCCTTGGCCGCGCGCGATCCGCGCGCCGCGGCGATGGCGGCCGAGGCCGAGGCGCTGGATGCGCTGTTCGACGCCGCCCCGACGCATGCGCCCGGTCCGGCGCTGGTCGCCCGTGTGCTGGCCCGCCGGCCGCGCCCGTCGCTGTGGCGCGAAATGTTCCCCGGCATGGGGGCCTGGAAGCCGGCCATGGGCTTTGCGCTGGCGCTGGCGGTCGGCGTCGGCGTGCAGAGCGCGGCTGCCGAGCGGCTGGGCCTGACTGAAACCGCCGCGATCGTCTCCGGCGAGACGCATGCGGCCGATGATGACGCGCTGACGCCGCTCGGCGGCGGCGAGGCGCTGTCAGAGGAGGATGTGCTGTGAGCGAGGTGAATGCCGTAACGGCCCCGAAGGCGCGTCGCTGGCCGCTTTATACGTCGCTGTTCCTGAACGTCGTGCTGATCACCGTGCTGGCGCTGGGCGCATGGCGCGTTCATGAGGCGCGCGAGGCGTTCGGCGGCGGCGCGATGGGCGGCTGGCTGCCGCGCCAGGTCGAGCGTGTGCTGCCGGCCGAGAGCGCGGCCAAGGTCCGGGCGATCCGCGAAGCCCACGCAGGCGAGTTCCGGCCGCTCTTCGAGGCCAGCCGAAACGCCCGCGAGGCGGTGCGCCTGGCCCTCGACACCGAGCCGCTCGACACGGCCGCGTTGAAGGCGGCGTTGCTGTCGATGCGCGAGGCCGATGGGGCCATCGCGACCGCGACAGCGGATGTGATGGTCGAGATCGCCTCGGCGCTGTCACCCGCCGAACGTCAGCTTGTCCGTGAAAAGGCGCGTGAGCTGCGCAAGCGGCCGCCGGGTCGCGAGCGCGACGGCCGCGGCCGCGGCCGCGAGATGCGCGGCGAAGGCCCGCCGCCGCCCGGCGACCTGCCGCCGCCGGACGAGATGCCGCCCCCGCCCGAAGGGTCGGATGGGCCGCCGCCCCCCACGCCCTGAAGCGACCGCGCAAAGAAAAGAGCCCCGGCGAAAACCGGGGCTCTTTCACGTTCAGGTCAGGCGTTCTTACAGGCCGGCGCGGATGTCGGCCCAGGCCTTGATGATCGCGTCCTTGTTCGGCAGACGGACCTGGAAGGTGCCGGTCGACAGGAACTTCTCGACATCGCGCGGCAGGCCGGCGCCCTCGAGCTCTTCGTCGCTCAGCTTGTCCATCGCTTCGACGTTCGCCGAGCCGTTCGAGTATTCCTCGACCAGATAGCGCGCCGCCTCTTCCGTCAGGCCACTGTCGATCAGCGTATAGGCCTTCTCCAGGTTCTTCGCGTTCTTGTGGATCACGAAGCCGCAGACATAGGTGAAGCGGCCGGTATCGGCCGGATTCATGAAGCCGACATCGGCGCCCTCGTTCTTCAGCGTCGCCCAGCTGTCCGACCAGGTGATCGCGGCGACGAGGTCGCCCGAGGTGAGGCCCTGGGCGATGGTCGACTGGTCGGTGGTGATGATGCCCGCGTTGGCCACCAACTCGCGCAGCTTGTCCTGCACTTGGGTCCACTGCTCGTCGGTCATCGCATAGGGGTCGATCCCCATCGACTTGGCGACCAGCGTGACCGTGTCGTCCACGCCTTCCAGCGCCGCGACCTTGCCCTGATACTTGGTGTCGAACAGGATCTTCCAGCTTTCCTCGGCGGCGTATTCAGGCGCCAGATCCTTGCGATAGGTGATCGAGGTCTGCGCCCAGTACTGGGGCACGAACCAGGCATGGGTCTCGTCGATCATCGCGCCGGGAATCTTCTTCAGCGTCGGGGCGATGACCGGCCAGTATTTCAGCTTGGTCACGTCGATCGGCTGGAGCAGATCGGCTTCCTGCCAGCGGCCGAACTCATACGAGCACGGGCCCATCACGTCCGGGGCATAACCGGCGCGCATCTTGGCGAACGCCTCGTCCTCGTCGGCGAAGACGGCCGTATTCGGCTTGGCGTTGTACTTGGCGACGTATTCGGTCAGCAGCGGATCGTTGGCCAGCGTCTCGAAGGTGAACAGGGTGACTTCGCCCTGCTGGGCGGAAGCCGGGGCGAGAAGCGCGGCGATGCTTACCGCGCTGGCGAAAACTACGGACTTAAGGGATGACATGACGCCTCCGGTTCTGGGGTGGTGCCGCATGCTTGGTCGCACCAGACACGGAAAAAGTGGCTGGATTGCGCTACCGCGTCAATCGCGCAGCGAAACGGCCCGGATTTTGGGGGCGAGTTGCCGCCCCGCCGTCCGGCGGCCTAAGCTGCCCGGAAAGCCGACCAGAAGGGCATCATGCCGGACAAGATCAGCGAACCGGGCGCCAGCGCCGCGGAATTCGACGCATTTCTCTCTGACCATCCCGATATATCCATCATCGACGCGGTTTTCGTCGATCTGGCGGGCACGCTTCGCGGAAAGCGCGTGCCGATCAAGGAGGCGCGCAGCCTCTTCACCTCCGGCCTGCAGATGCCGGAAGACATTTTCATGCTGGACGCGCGGGGCGAGATGACCGACCCGCTGGGCCGCGGTTTCGGCGACGGCGACCCTGACGGCACGGCTTTTCCCCTTCCCGGAACGCTGGTCACGCTGGGGCCGCCGCCCCACAAGCGGGCCCAGGTGCTGATGACGCTGAACGGGCCCGAGGGCGAGGCCAGCGATGTCGAGCCGCGCAACGTGCTGGCGCTGGCGGTGGAGCAGTTCGCCGCCACGGGGCTGCAGCCTGTCGTCGCTTTCGAACTCGAATTCTTCCTGACCGATCCCCAGCGCACCGCCGCTGGCGCCCCCCAGCCGCCGATCTGCCCGACGACCGGCGTGCGCGAAAAGGCGATCTCGGTTTACGGCATCTACGATCTCGACCGGTATCAGACGTTCCTCGACGCCGTCGCCGAGGAATGCGTGCGCCAGAAGCTGCCCGCCACGACGGCGGTGGCGGAATACGCGCCCGGACAGTTCGAGATCAATCTCAGCCATGTCGGCGATCCGATCCTGGCCGCCGACCACGCCGCGCTGCTGCGCCCGCTCATAAAGCATGTGGCGCGCGCGCAGGGCATGGAGGCGACCTTCATGGCCAAGCCCTATGCCGGCATGGCGGGCAGCGGCATGCATGTGCATGTCAGCCTGATGAAGGACGGCTCGAACGCCTTCGCCGCGCGGCCCGGCCTCACGCCGCTGCTGCGCCACGCCATCGGCGGGCTGGCGGCCTCGATGCATGAGGCGATGGCTTTCTTCGCGCCGAACGCCAACGCCTATCGCCGCTTCACGCCGAACCTGTTCGTGCCGGTCAATCGCCGTTGGGGCATCAACAACCGCTCGACCGGCCTGCGCGTGCCGGCCGGCGGCGACGACGCCACGCGGATCGAGCACCGCGTTTCGGGGGCCGACGCCAACCCCTATCTGGTGCTCGCCGCCATCCTGACCGGCATGAAGCACGGCATCGACAACGCCATCGATCCCGGCCCGCCGCACGAGGGCAACGCATCGGACTTCGCCGATCCCAGCGTGCCGTTCGAGCTGCTGCGCGCGCTGGACGCGTTGCAGGACGGGCGCATCCTGCGGGCGGCGCTGGGCGGCTATGTCGATGTTTACGCCGAGGCCAAGCGCACCGAGTACAAGCGTTTCGTGTCGGTCATCCCGGCGCACGAGCACGACTGGTATCTGTAGGGCCTGCGGTCAGTTCGGGCCGATCGCGGCCGGATGCCGCTTCGCCAGCCGCAGCACCAGAAAGCCCAGCAGGCCGGCCGTGATCGAGCCGGTCAGAATGCCCAGCTTGGCCTCGTCCTGAAGGGCGAGGTCGCCGGGGAAGGCCAGCAGGCTGACGAACAGGCTCATCGTGAAGCCGACGCCGCATAGCAGGGCGATGCCGATCATCTGCACCTGCGTGGCGTGGACCGGCCGCTCGGCCAGTCCAACCCGGATCGCCAGCGTCGCGAAGCCGAAGACCCCCACAAGCTTGCCGAGCAGCAACCCGCCCGCGACGCCCAGCGTCAGCGGATCGGCGAAGGCCGAGGGCGAAATCCCCGCGAACGAGACGCCGGCATTGGCGAAGCCGAACAGCGGCACGATGAAAAAGGCGACGACGCCGTGCAGTGCGGCCTCCAGCCTGTGCAGCGGCGAG
>CAZBPO010000096.1:0-357 GCA_964493795.1 uncultured Flavobacteriaceae bacterium | reverse complement strand
GTAGCGGAATGGTCAGCGCCAGCGCCACGCCGGCGACGGTCGCGTGCACGCCGGATTTAAGCACGAGGAACCACAGACCCGCACCCAACAGCAGATAGATCCACAGCTTCAGCACGCCGGCGCGATTCAGCGCTATCAGAACCGCCAGCACGCCGATCGCCCCGGCCAGATAGGCGAATGAAAGCCCGCTCGTATAGAACGCCGCGATGATGATGACTGCGCCGAGATCATCGATGATGGCCAGCGCGGTCAGGAAGACCTTGAGCGATAGCGGCACCCGGCTGCCCAGCAGCGAGAGCAGGCCGAGCGCGAAGGCGATATCGGTGGCGGTCGGGATCGCCCAGCCGCTGATGGTCT
>CAZBPO010000095.1:5459-10356 GCA_964493795.1 uncultured Flavobacteriaceae bacterium | reverse complement strand
AGCGACCGCACGGCCGCGACCCGCCGCCCGATGCGCCGGCGCAGCTGGGCGAACTGCACCGCGTCGAACATCTGGTGCATGCGCTCGTCGCCCACCAGGGCGAGGCCGCAACGCGTCTGATCCTGAATGGCCCGCAGCTCTTCGATCGCCGTCAGCGACAGGTTGGTCGCCTCGTCCAGGATGATCAGCGCGCCGGGCTCGCGCACCTTGGCCGTCACCCGCGACGACAGCGCGGCCGGCGTGCCGCGCGCTTCCGGCTCGCCCATCGACGCCAGGATCGCCGCCAGGCTGCTGGCGATCCCTGACGAGCTCGGGCGCATGGTCGAGAGATAGACGCGGTTGCGCAGGCTGCGGTGATGTTCGCAGGCCGATGTCTTGCCGCAGCCGGGCCTCAGCGCGACCAGCACCATCTTTCCGCTCAGCTGCGCATAGTCGAGCGCACGCAGAACGTCCTCGGCCGTCTTGGTCGGCTGAAACGCGGGCGGTGCGACCAGCTCGCGCGCGGCTTCGGCGCGGTCGGCCGTCTCCGCCATCCATTTCTGCAGCGCGACCGTGATCCGTTCCAGCCGGCCCTCATACTTGCCGTTCAGAAACAGCCCCAGCGTGCCTTCGGGAATGCCGATCCGGCTCGCCAGCTGGCGCACCGTCAGACCCTCGGCCGCCATCATCGCTTTCGCGCGCGCCGCCACATTGGCCGCGTCGGCGTCCTCGAAGGCCATTTTGGCTTCTGTCATGCTCATGCTAGACACCTCTCATCATCAGTTGCGTTTCAGTCCCGAGGGCCCGGCGTTCCAGCGCCGGGCCTTCGTCATTCAGCCAGCCGCAGCTGACCCTCCAGGCGATCGGCCCGCGCCTTTTCGGCGCGGCGCAGGCGATCGTTGAAGCTCAGGGTTTCGATGGCCGCTTCGTCGGCCAGCGCGACGGCGACGCCGCCACGGCGCGGGAAGACAGGCCGGATCACTTTCGGCGAGGGTGTCGATGGGGCCGGCGCGTCCTCGCCGGCCTCGATCTGCATGGCCGCCAGCTGGGCCGCGGTGAACTGGCGCTCAAGCGCCGCCAGATGCTTCTGCCCCTTGATCACGGCCTTGCGCGCGCGGCTGTGACGGCGCGCCGCTTCGGCGTCGGCGAAGCCGGACTGCTCGATGCACCCGGCCGCCGCGATGAAGCGACCATCCGGCGCGTAGGCATAGACCTCGCCATAGAGGTCCATCGGATCGAAGCGGACCATCACCTTGCCCTGGCGATGCGCCACCAGCGCATCGGCCCAGTAGCGATTGCCGCCCAGCTGGATCGACCCGTCGCGTCGGTCGGGCGTCACGGCCTCCACGGCCAGCAGGCAGAGGCGCAGCTGCTCGGGCGTCGCCCGGCGCACGACGTTCTGGGGATCGGCCATCGACGCGTCGAAGGCGGCGTCGAAACTGCGGCCCTGCGCCACGTCTGTGCGACGGCCTTCGCGCGCATTCCATTGGGCGATCTCGGCGTCGACGACGCGGCGGAACGCGGCGATGTCCACTGTGGCCGCGCCATAATTGGCGGGCTTTGAGGCCGTGTTCGGGCCGGTGTAAGCGCCGGAGAAGGCCGGGTGCTTGGCGATGTCTACCGCGAAGTCCCTGAACGCGCGTTCGATGGGCTTGGACTGGCCGCTATAGGGCGTGGTCCAGTGCACCCTGACGCCCAGCTGGGTCAGCATGCCGATGGGGTCGCCCGGCTTCACCTTGAAGCGGAAGCGGTTCGGCGCGCCGCCCGTCACCGACTTGCTGGCGAAGGCGCGGCCATTGTCCAGCCACACCTCGTCGCAGATCCCGAAGGCGCGGAACGCGTCGCCGAATGCCAGCTGCACCATCTCGGCGCTTTCGCTGCGGCCGATGCGCCAGCCGACCATCTTGTTGCTGTAGAGGTCCTGCACGGCCGTCATGGCCGGGCGGCCTACCGTGCCGTCCTCCCACGTCACCATCACGTCCCAGATATGCGTGTCGGCGACGAACGCCTGACAGGCGCGGAACGCGCTGCGGTCGCGGTTCTGGTGCGGATAGGCGGCCTTCAGCGCGTCGTCGCCGTTGCGCCAGCGGATGATGGTGCTGGCCGACACCTCGCGCTCCAGCCGGCGGCGCATCGCGTCCAGCGGCGGCATGGCGAGGCCCCGCGCCTTGGCAACGGATGCCGCACGGCGATAGCAGCTCTCATAGGAGGGCTGTTCCGGGCGCAGCCAATCCGATGCGAAGGCCGCCTGCAGCGTGTCGTCGATCTCGATGCGCGCCTGCCCGCCGCCATGGCGCGGCGCGAGCGCTGGCAACCGATCCGCGCGATCGAGGCCGGCGACGAGTTTCAGCCAGGTGTAGATCGTCGAGACCGCATCGCCTGACGCCGCCGCAGCCAGCGCGACAGCGCCGGTGCGGGACGTCGTCGCCGCGTGCGTCTCGACGGCCTGCAGCACGCTCAGGCGGCGGCGCGCCTCATCTTTTTTCTTGGCGGGCAGCGCGTCGAAAGCGGCCCACGCGTCCTCGCGCGTCGGCGCGGCCCTCAGGATCGCCTTGGCCGGCTCCAGCGCCGCCCTCGAAACCGCCGGCAGCAAGGTCACGTGAAACTCCAGCCCGCCGCCGCGCCCCTGGCGCGGACGCGCCAGCGCGTCGCCGCGCGCATTGCGCGCCGCCGCCCAGCCTTCGCGCTCGGCCAGCATCCGAACGCCGCGCGCCGTCGCTGGAAGTCCCGGCAGGCCGGCGGCGGCGATCTCGGCGGCCGTCATCCACGCGCGACTCATGAGCGCCCCCGCTTCAGCGTCGCCGACGCCGGCACCACCGGCGTCGCCCGGCGCAGCTGCTTCTGGCGCGCCTGCAGCTCCGCGATCTGCTTGGTGATGAGGCCGTCCTGCGCATAGAGCGCGTCTGCGCCGGCCAGCAGCGTGACGCCCAACCCCTCCGTGGCGATGTTGAGCAGCCATGTCTGGCCGGTCGCCAGCACGAGGGCGCGCAGGCGCGTGACGCTGATGTCGTGCCCGTCTCGCGCCGGGCTCGCCCAGGCGTTGAGCATGTGCTCTGAGACGGGCTCGCCGAGCAGCGCCGACATCTCGGCGGCGACGATCCCGCGCGTCTTGCCGCAATCCTTCAGCGCCGTCGTCACCGCCTGTGCGATGCGCGGCCGGAAATCCAGCGCCGTGACCGCGCCGCTCGGCGTCTGCACCGGATACAGCTGCTTGGCGTCCTCAAAGAGGCTCAGCTGCCGGTCATCGGCGGGGAAGCGGCGGCGCTTCATCGCGCGCCCCGCTGCGCACGGGCGACGACCGCCTGACGGTCGAACATCGCCACCTTGTCGCTGCACGAAGAACACACGCCGAAGCCGAGATCACGATCGACCTTCAGCCACCGGCAAGGCTCATATCCCGGCCGCACGCATGCGCGCGTGTCGGTGCAGCCGCACCCGACGCACCGGCTGTTTCCGCTGGAGCGCCTCATCGCGCGCACCGCTGCGGCTTGACCGCCGGATTGATCTTCACGCCCGCCCGCCGAAATTGCCGGCGCAGGGTTTCAAAGCCCACGCCAAAGCGCGCGGCCGTCTTCATCAGCGAGCCCGTCTCCGCATAGACGCGGCGCGCGGCCGGAATATCGATCGGCTTGCGTGTCTTGCTGCTCTTGGGCGGCCGCGCGGCGGCCAGCGCCTTGGCGCGGCCGGGCGTTTTCGGCATCGGCCGCTCGGGCCTCGGGCTGGCGGAAGTGCTGGCGGCCAGCGCCAGATCGTACAGCTCGCGGGGCGTGCTGCGCGACGGCAGGAAATCGCTCGGATCGCTCGGCTTCGCCGCCGCTTTGGCGGCCACCGGGCGGCCCGCATCCAGCGCCGCGCGCGCGGCCTCGGCCGACGCGGCGTCGGTATAGCGCAGCGACGGCTGGCCGCCGCCCGGCCACACATACCAGGCCCGCTCCATCCCGCTGTAAGCGATCGTCGCGCGGGCCATCAGTAGATACCCACCATCGAGCCGGGCCGCTCCGTCGCGGGCGTCGCGCCCTCGGCCAGCTTCACGCCGGCATGGCGCGCCAGCGCCAGGGCCAGCGCTTCGGCCAGGTGCACGGGCAGCGTGACGGTGCGCTCACAGCGTGATCGCGCCAGATGGACGCGCATCTGCGTCTGGCCGGCGATATAGGCGTCGCGGGCGTTGTCGGCCGTCATGCTCCGTCCTCCGGCGTGCTGATCTTGAAGCCGGCCGGCAGCTTCAGCTGGGCCAGCATCCGCAGCGTCTCGCCCTTCCAGCGCGCATCCAGCGCGCTGAACGTCGCGATGATCGTGTGCGATTTCTTCTCGTGCTTGGGCGGCTCACGGCCGCCGCTGATCACCCGCACGGCATAGGCCGCGTTCGACGCCTCGCCCGCCACGATCACCGCCGCCGCCTCGGCCTGCTGCGCATCGCTCAGCCTGGCGATCGCCAGCAGCTGGCTCGCGGCCTGCGCGATCTTGTGACCGCGCAGCTGCTCGCGCACGGCCGGCTTCAAACCCCGATGCAGGGCGATATCGCGCCTAAGCGTGCGAGCGTCGAACCCGACTTTCGCGGCCACCCGCTCCTGCAGGTTGAGAGCGGCGGACAACTTGTCCTCCGCTCCCTCAGCCTCTGCTTTCACGCGGGCGGCGTTGGCGAGGCCGCCGACTTTCGACCGGTGCTCGCCCAGCGTCACGCCCGCGCGCTGCAGCTCCACCTCGTACAACTCGGTGATGTGCGCGGCCCGGTCCAACGGGTCCAGCTCGCGCCGCATAACGTTCTCGGCGATCTCCCGCGCGCGGCGGTTGAGGGCCGCGTGATCGCGCACGAAAACCTCGATCTCGGCCCGCCCCAGCAACTCATACGCCCGCAGCCGGTGCGCCCCGCCAGGCTGCGGCGGCGATTACGGAGCGGTACAAGCTGGTGTTAAACGCA
>CAZBPO010000095.1:0-5449 GCA_964493795.1 uncultured Flavobacteriaceae bacterium | reverse complement strand
CCGCGATGCGGGCAACGGCTTTGGCTCACTCAACATCTCGAATCGCATCGCGCCCGCAAGAGGTGCGTTTTCGACAAGTCTCACCTCTACGGTGTCTGCCAGGCGATAGCCTTTGCCCTCCGCGCACACGTCGATCGGGTTGATCAGCCCGTCACGGGCGATCGAGCCGGCCAGCGCCTGCGCCCAGTCCGCGTCCACCGGCCGCAGCCGGTCGGCCACCTTGATCTCCGCCAGCGCGATGCGCCGCACCTGCGGCGCGGGCGATCCCGCCGTCATGTCTAAACCGCCCCGGCGTTTTGACGGGCGGCGGCGCGCGGACTCATGCTATCGGAGTCCACAATTGTGGACCTCAGATTGCGGCCTCGGCGGACGAACCGCCCCGGCCAAAGGCGTTCCGGCGTGTACCCAAGCTCTTTGGCGATGACCTTCTCGACCTCGGGCCGCCCGTTGCGGAGGCAGTCCCGCACGGACCCGTCCGGCAGGCGACGGCGACGCTCGAACGCCGTCAGCGACCCGAACTTGATGCGCAGCTGCGCCTTGATCTCTTCGGAGTGCAGGGGGCCAGAAGGCTGAGCCATGCCGAAACGTCGCCTCGAATCGTCCTCTAATGAGGTCAAGAGTCCACAAACAAGGACATCCGGTCAAGAAGAATTGTCCGAAGACTTCTCGAGCCGTCTAAGGGCTCGAATTGGCGACGCGCCGGTGGCCGCGATTGCTCGAAAGCTGGGGTTCAGCAAACAAACGTTCGACGCCTATCTGAAGGGCCGGATCCCGCGCGCAGATGACGCGCAGCGCATCGCCGATGGCCTGGGCCTCGATCTGCGTGAGATGCTAACTGGAGTGCGGAGCGAGCCGCGCGAGATTTTCACGGCCGACGTCGTTCTTGTCCAACGAGTCGACCTGAAGGCGAGCGCGGGCCACGGTCGTGCGGTTGATGCTTATGACGGTCGCTCGTCCGACCGCATCGCCTTCACCCGTGATTGGCTCCGGCGGCTCAACGTCGAGCCGCAGCACGCTGTGCTGATGACAGCCTCGGGAGACTCGATGCACCCGACCATCAACGATGGCGACCTAATCCTCGTCAATCGCGCCATTACGACAGTCGAGACCGCCGGAATCTATGTCGTGACTATTGCGGGCATGGTCGTGGTCAAGCGAGCGTACTGGCAACGTGACGGTAGCCTTGTCCTGAAAAGCGACAATTCACTTTACCCGGAAGAAGTCATTCCCCCCGACGAGCTTTATACAGTAACAATAGAGGGCCGTGTCCGTTGGGCAGCGCGGTCTATGTAGAGAGTGGGGGGCGATGATGCGCGTTGGGTTCATTTTTCTCGCTGTTTTTCTGGCGGGCTGCGTAACGCCTCCGCCCGCCATCACCGATTGGCGTCCGCATCAAGAACGCTACTACGATGGCGTTTCAAACGCCGCGTTTGAGGCCGCGCTACAGACGACCTTTAACTTCAGCCGACCGGGCGAGTACGCGCTTAGAATTATGCCAAGCGAGCTGGTCGCCGAACGAAACTTCATGCAGTATTTGGTGATTGCTGCTGTCACTGGGGTGGAGACGTGGTCTGTTCGGTGGGCCAGCAGCGAGGGCGGCGTCAAGGTGGTTGCTGACGCTACGAGCAACAGCATCAGCACGGGCGGTTACGTCTCGACACACATGCAAGGCCGCCCACGCTATCCGGCCCAGTATGAGATCCTGTGGGCGCGCCTCGACTACATGCTCGGTCAGCGCGCCGATTGGCCAATGTGCAAGACGTTTCCGGGTACCGACGACGTCAGCGAAGACTTCATCGGAT
Organism: uncultured Flavobacteriaceae bacterium; assembly: GCA_964493795.1. GTDB lineage: Bacteria > Pseudomonadota > Alphaproteobacteria > Micropepsales > Micropepsaceae > JADZAI01. The sequence goes on along the minus strand of CAZBPO010000095.1, from coordinate 3,647 downwards.
TCTGCAGCGCCTTCTGGAAAGACGCAAAAACACCTCCGGCGGCGATTATCCCCTACAAGCCGCCGTCACCGGCCTCCTAAGGTGAGGGTGCTGGATCGCATTCTGGTGGCGTTCTTTATCCTGCTCGCCGTCATCGCGTTCGGCGCCAACGTCTATCATCTTCTCTAAGCCGGGCCTCGCGATAGCGCCCGGCGCTGTCGCGCGTCCAGCTGCGCTGACGATCGCCGACGATGCGCACCAGGCGCAGGCACTGCGTGCGGCAGCACTCATACATCGCCTGGTCGCGGTTCGGTCGATCGGGGATTTCGCGCACCATGATTGACATCGCCTCCTGCATCCCTTTGGTGCAGGCGTTGATCTCGCGCATCTCGGCCGCGCGGGCCCAGCTCGCCAGGCGCTCCACATCGCGGCGCGCCAGGCTCACCCGATCGGCCGGGCTCGCCTCCAGCGCGTCGTAAAGCCGCTCGATGATCTGCAGGATCTCCGGCCGCATCAGCGGCCGGCCACCACCGCCGTCACCGTCCGCTGCATCCGCTCCACCAGCTGCTTCAACGTCGCGGCCGGCGGCTCGCGGCGCGCCCAGCGAAAGTCGTGGAAAATCCGCTCGTGCTGCGCGTCGTGCACCGCCATCTCCTGGCTGGCGACGTCATAGTCGTAATCGGCGGTGGGGCAGAACCGCGCACTGAAACCCTCCGGCCCTTTGAGGCGCACTGCGCCGGCCGCCCTGGTCCCGGCCACCACCCATTCGCCCAGCACGTTGCGCACGGTCACCGCGTCGCCGAACTCATCCTCGATCCCGCCGCGATCCGCGCCCTCGGCCTCGATCTCCACCGCATACCCCATAACCATTCTCCTTTCTGAGTGAGAACGAAATAGGAACATATGTCTGAATAGGAGTCGAGTCCTTGATTCGCAGAGCCCTTGACCGCGCCTCCATCACCGGCCAGCATCCGACTCGATCGCTTGCGATCTCCGGCGGCTCAGGCCCGCCGCTTCCCGTCCCGAGTAGTCCTGTCAGGGGCGGGCCTCATTAAAGAGAGTGCTCTGACCTTGTGGCCGCGCGGCCACCTCGCATCCGGCTCCGCGCCGGCCCCACTGAAATCGACGGGAACCTCACCATGGCGGCCTGGGCCGTAGAGCGGCGACTGGACTACATCGATTGGCTGCTGACGCGGCGCGGATGGGTGCAGCGCGACGACCTCGCGCAGATGTTCGGCGTCTCGGTCTCCAAGGCGACACAGGATCTGCGCGCCTATGAGGCCGCATACCCCGACGCCATCGCCTACGATCATCGCAGCATGCGCTATGTCAGGCCCTCGGGCGCGGCATCTCAGCGCGGCATGGACCGTCCGGAGATCGCCCAGGCGATGCGGCTCCTATGCGCCGCCGGCAGCCCCATGGGATTTCCCGATCCCGCCCCTTGATCCGGGCCTCATTGAAGCGCATATAGGGGGTAGGGCAATGACGCCCAGGGGGTTCGCCCCCGCCGATTGATGAGGAAAATCCCATGGCCGGAAAGTTTGAGCTTTCGTTTTCCAACCGCTCGCCCGTGCGCACCCCACGTCACAAGCGCTTCCATTCGACGTTCGAGGCGGCGGCTGCCGCTGGCCTCGCCGTCCTCGAGGCCCTGCGCGAAAAGCATGCCGGTGATCCAGAGCGCTGCGGGCAGATGTTGCCGCTGATCTTCGGCCCAGGGTGCGACAAGCACGGGACGCCGGCGCCGGGAGCCGGCGAAGGGTATTTCGGGTGAGAGCCCCCTTTCTCCGCACCAGGGCGCGGCCTAACCGCGTCCTGGACACCGTCTGGACGCTGATCCGCCGGCGCAAGACCGGCATCATGATCACCGATACCGCCGAGCGGTTGGGCCTCCCGCGCCAAACCGTCAAACACATCCTCCGCCGCCTGTGCGCCGAGGGCATTCTGGAGCGCGAGGCCGATATCCAGATGGACGGCAAGCCCCCGGCCGCCAGCTACCGCCTGGCGCTCGACCTTGGCCGCCGCGCCCCGCTGCTGCATGGCCGGCAGGCCGATGGTGAGGGCTACCGCGACATGAATATCGAGGCCCCGCAGGCGAGGAAGAGAGACGCGCGTATCATGCCAGAGGGTGACGAGCCGCATGAGGTGGTGCGACGGACCCGGATGCAGCTCGGCCTGTCTCAGGGCGAGCTGGGCCAGCGCCTCGACCCGCCCGTCCGGGCGGATGGCGTGCGGCGCTGGGAAACGCCGCCCGAGCATAAGCGCCACGAGAAAATCTCACGCAAACGACTGGCCCAGATCGCGGCGCTGCGACGCTCCTGACCGGCCCGCTGTGTCACTTGGCGCAGTACATATCTAGATGTGTACTGCGCCAGGTGACACCTCTTGTTGATAATCAAGAGCTCGGCAGCGCGCTTTTCGCTTCCGAGTTCTGTGGCGCGCCAGCCATGTCGGCACCGGCGCTGACTCGGCCTAACCTTATGATGTAATTGATGTTTTGGCCGCCTTCCCAGTTCCGCGCGAACTGGGAAGCGTATTTCCCTGTTGCCGACCCCACCTTTGCTTGTTGCCCACGACAACTTGCCGGGCGGCGGCGCGCGGCGCGCCCCGGAAATGCGCCTCTAATGACGCCTCAGCGCCCCTTTAAGGGCGATTGAGCGCGCGCCCCGTTTTGGACCCTCATGGGACCGGCTGGCGCGCCTGGCTGTCTAAATTCACCATTTTTCTAGACATCGCCGCCGCCAGCGCGATGATGGTCGCGCGCCAATTTTTCCCCGCGTTTCCGCGCGTTTCGTCCCGCCACAGCCCGCGATGTCCCGGCAAATCCCGTCTCTAGAATTCGATCACCCCGTACACCGGTGCTGATGCCGCTTTAGGCGGTCGTGCGTGGTTCGAGGCATCGCTGCGCGATGCGCCTCACCATGACGACAAGCGAGCAATCGCGGCTGGTCTCTGCGCCATGCCATCGCTATAAGGCGTCGGAACAAGCCCCCGCCGGGACCGTTCCCGGCGGGGGTTTTCGTTTGAGCGAAGGGCAGGTGGGTTGATGGCCAATGTCGCGGTGATCGGCGCCCAGTGGGGCGACGAGGGCAAGGGCAAGATCGTGGACTGGCTGTCGAAGCGCGCCGACGTGGTGGTGCGTTTCCAGGGCGGCCACAATGCCGGCCACACGCTGGTGATCGACGGCAAGGTTTACAAGCTGAGCCTGCTGCCTTCGGGCATCGTGCGGCCGGGCAAATTGTCGGTGATCGGCAATGGCGTGGTGGTCGATCCCTGGCACCTGGCCAAGGAGATCGAGCAGCTGCGCGGGCAGGGCGTGGAGATCACGCCGGACAGCCTGATCGTCGCCGACAACGCGCCGCTGATCCTGCCGATTCACAGCGAGCTGGACAGTTTCCGCGAGACCTCGAATTCGGGCACCAAGATCGGCACCACCAAGCGGGGCATCGGCCCGGCCTATGAGGACAAGGTGGGCCGCCGGGCGATCCGCCTGATCGATCTGGCGGACCCCGAATTCCTGAAAAGCCGTGTCGAAAACCTGCTTCAGCATCACAACGCGCTGCGCCGGGGCTTCGGCCAGAGCGAGGTGGACGCGCCGGCGCTTATCGCCGCGCTGCTGGAGATCGCGCCCAAGGTGCTGCCCTATGCCGGGCAGGTGTGGCGCAAGCTGG
>CAZBPO010000094.1:0-10407 GCA_964493795.1 uncultured Flavobacteriaceae bacterium | reverse complement strand
CGTTCGACCTGTTGCAGGCGATGAACACGGGCCATGACGGTTCGATGGGCACGCTTCACGCGAACAGCCCGCGCGAGGCGCTCAGCCGTCTGGAATCGATGATCACGATGGGCGGCTACGCGCTGCCCTCCAAGACGATCCGCGAAATGATCGTCGCCGCCGTCGATGTGATCGTGCAGGCCGCGCGTCTTCGCGACGGCTCGCGCCGCATCACGCACATCACCGAAGTTCTCGGCATGGAAGGCGAGGTCATCGTGACGCAGGACCTCTTCGTTTACGAGATCACGGGCGAAGACGAAGCCGGGCGTATCAAGGGCGTTCACAAATCGACCGGCATCTCGCGTCCCGCCTTCTGGGAGCGTGCTCGTTACTTCAATCTCGAGCGGGACCTCGCGATCGCCCTCGACGAAGCCAACGCGGGCTGAACCATGGAAGGCAACACGCTTATCATCGCGTTGCTGGGCGCTGTGGCGCTTCTGGCGGGGCTTTTCGTCTTCGCGGGCGGTTCCTCGGCGGAGCGAACGGTCGCCAAGCGGGTTACGGCGGTGTCGGCGCGTTCTCCGGTGCGCCGAGGCGGCGCGGCCAGTGCGGCGGACCCGGCAGATCGCCGCCGCAAGCAGGTCTCCGAAACGCTGAAGGAACTTGAGCGCAAGGCGGCGCAGGCCAAGGCGCGTCCGACCACCAAGCAGCTTATCGAACAGGCCGGCCTCGATCTGCCCATCGCGCGGTTCTGGCTGTTCTCGGCCATTCTTGGCGGCGTCGTAGGCTTCTTCGTCTTCGCCAAGACCGGGACGCCGCTGGCCGGCGCCGGCGCGGCTTTCGCTGCGGGTCTGGGCCTTCCGCGCTGGATCCTTGGGTTTCTGCGGAAACGCCGCCAGAAAGGGTTTCTCGTCGAGTTCGCCAACGCGATCGACGTCATCGTGCGCGGCGTGAAATCCGGTCTGCCGTTGAATGATTGCTTGCGGATGATCGGGCAGGAATCTCCCGACCCCGTAGGCGCAGAGTTCCGTCTGCTCGTCGAAAATCAGCGCGTTGGCCTGTCGCTGGAAGACTGCCTCAAGCGGTTTCTTGAGCGCATGCCGCTGGCGGAGGTCAACTTCTTCCAGATCGTGTTGACCATTCAGCAGCGGTCCGGCGGCAATCTCTCCGAAGCGCTCGGCAATCTTTCGCTCGTGCTGCGAGACCGCAAACGCCTTCAGGGCAAGATCAAGGCCCTGTCATCGGAAGCGAAGGCGTCTGCGGGCATCATCGGCTCGCTGCCGTTGGCGGTTATGCTGCTCGTCAGCCTGTTCTCCCCGAACTATCTGGAGCCGCTGTTCTCCGAGCGCATGGGCAACATCATGCTGGCAGGATGCGCTGCGTGGATGTTCCTGGGCGTGCTGGTGATGAAGAAGATGATCGACTTCAAGATTTAGGACGGGGGACGCGATGAGTTGGATAGACCGTCTCTTCGACCCGCAGTTCATGGGTTCGGTATTGGCCGGCGTCGCCGTGTTCGCGACGGTGATCACCTTCGCCGTTCCCTTGCTGCAGAAGGACCGGCTGGCCGGACGTCTCAAGGCGGTCGCCGACCAGCGCGAGGTCCTGCGCCGGCGGCAGATGGACGAACTGAACAAGAAGGCCAATCTGCGTGGACAGCAGATCGACTTCATGAAGCGGCTCGTCGACCAGCTCAAGCTGGCGAACCTGCTCGAAACGCCTGGCATACGAGACAAGCTGAGCGCGGCCGGCTATCGCGGGCAGGGGCCGATCTATGCCTTCCTGTTCTTCCGCTTCGCCATGCCGTTCGTGCTCCTGGGCCTTGCGGCGCTGTATCTCTTCGTTCTCTCCGATCACAAGCTGCCCTCGCTCAGCAAGTTCGCGATCGTGATCGGCGCGGGCGCGTTCGGTTTCTACGTGCCGGACATCTTCGTGAAGAACGTGGCGCAGAAGCGCCAGGAATCGATCATGCGGGGCTTTCCTGACTCGCTCGATCTCCTGCTGATCTGCGTCGAGTCGGGCATGTCGATCGAAGCGGCGTTCGGCCGGGTCGCAGGCGAAATCGGGGGGCAGTCGGTCGAGCTGGCCGAAGAACTCACGCTCCTGACCGCCGAGCTGTCCTACCTGCCGGATCGCCGTCAGGCCTATGACAATCTGGCCAAGCGGTGCGGTCACCCCGGCGTGAAGGCGGTCTGTACGGCGCTGAACCAGGCCGAGAAATACGGTACGCCGCTGGCGACGGCGCTGCGCGTCATGGCGCTGGAAAACCGCGAACTGCGCATGCAGGCGGCCGAACAGAAGGCGGCGTCGCTGCCGGCTAAGCTGACCGTGCCGATGATCCTGTTCTTCCTGCCGCCGCTCTTCGTCGTGATCCTCGGGCCGGCGATCATGAAGATCATGAAGATGTGAGCCTGCGTTCGCCGGTCACCCGGCGAACGCGGCCAGCCGCGCTTCCAAATTTCAGTTGGTGCCGCGCAGGCCCGGATTGCCGGCTTCCGTCACCATGGTGCGGGGCGCGCCCGTGGCTTCGGGGTCGCTCTCGGCAACAGGCTTGGGTGTCGGCCGGGGCGGCTCGGCGGCGGCCGGCGGGGGCGTGGCCGGCGCAGGCTCGGCCTTGGCTGTCGGCGCGGCGGGCTGATCGGCGACCAGCGCCAAGTTCGCACGCACGCGCGCGTCTGCGCCGGGCGCCGACGCGGCGGCGTGCAGATAGCGCGCGGCGTTCTGCTTGTCGCCGGCCATGAGATAGGACAGCCCGAGATTGTTCAGAATGGACGGGTTGTTCGGCGACAGCGTCAAAGCCATCTCGTAGGAACGGCGGGCATTCGGGTAATCGCGCAGCTGGTCGTAGGCGACGCCCATGGCGACCAGAATCGTCCAGTCCTCGGGCAGCATCTGGTGCGCCTGCGCCAGAACCGGCAGAGCCCTGTCGGCTTTGCCGATCGAAATCAGCGCCTTTCCGTACTCGGCGGTGAGGTGCGGGTCGTTCGGCTTGGCGACCAGCCGTTCTTCGAGGAACTCGACCGCGCGGAGGTTCGAACCGATCCCGCGCAGCGCCTTGGCGAACTGGACCGCCACCTGCACATCGTCGGGCTCAAGTTCCGTGCGCTGCGCCCAATAGGTCGCGCGGCTCATCGGTTCGTCCGGGATGGGGCGGCTGCGGAGGTCGGCTATGGCCCGGGTCTGCAGCTCCTCTGCGCTCGGCGTATCGGAGGCTGTCTGGGTGACGGCTCCGTCCGTCGCGCAGGCGCTGAGCATCGAACCGGCCATGAGCATGGCGGCAAGACGCAGATGGCGCTTCGGCGCTGATGTCATCGCGGATCCTCGTGGCTTGGGCGTGGCGCGCATCTTTGGTTAACAGCCGTCAACAAAGCCTTAAGACGCTTTACCTGTCGAAAGGTGGAGATAGCCGTTTTGCCGCCGCTTTCTTGCGGCCTATAGTGTGTCGCAATCCAGCTTTCCGGCCTGCTTCATGCGCTTCCGAACCGTTAAAATCGTCAGCCTCGTGATCGCCGCCCTGGGCGCTATGGGCATGACGGCGCCTCCTGGCGATGCGCCGGAGCGGATCGCCTTTCAGATCGCGACGGGATCGAGTTCCGGCACCTATTTTCCCATCGGCCAGATGCTGGCCTCGCTCATCAGCCACCCGGCCGGCGTCGCGCGCTGCGAGGAAGAGGGGCGTTGCGGCCCGCTTGGGCTCATCGCTGCGGCGCGCGCCTCGGAAGGGTCGATCGCCAATGTCCGTGCCATCAACGAAGGACGCGTGACGTCAGGCCTGGCCCAGGCCGATATCGCCGCTGCCGCCGCCGCCGGGGCCGGCGTCTTCAAGGGCGCCGAAAAGGCCGAGAATCTGCGCGCGATCGCCGCGCTGTTTCCTGAAACCGTCCACATCGTCGTGTTCGCCGATTCCTCCATCGAGGCCATCAAGGACCTCAGGGGCAAGCGCGTGTCGATCGACGCAGCGGGCTCGGGCACCAACGCCACGGCGCGACTCATCCTCTCGGCCTTCAAGCTGGGCGAAAAGCGCGTCAAGTTTTCGTTCGAGAACGCCGAGCGGTCTCTGGAGATGATGCAGAACGGCGAGCTCGACGCCTTCTTCTTCGTCGGCGGCGCGCCGCTGGGGGTGGTCGAGGAGCTGGCCGCGCAGGGGCGGATCCGCCTGCTTCCCGTCGAGGGGAAGGAGATCGACAAGCTCGTGACCGACGCCCCTTATCTGACCAAGGCGGCGATCCCCGAAGGAACCTACGAGAACGTGCCGGACGTGCCGACGCTGGAAGTGCGCGCGATCTGGCTGGTGAACGCGCAGGTTCCCGACGAACTGGTCTATGACATCGTCCGTGCGCTGTTTAACCCCGGCAATCGCGGCCTGCTCGATTCCGGGCATCCCAAGGGCAGGCTCATCCGCCTTGAGACGGCGCGAGACGGCCTGCCGGTGGCCCTGCATCCCGGCGCCGAGCGCTTCTATGACGAAGTGAACCAGCCGAACTGAGCTTGCCTCAGGCCCAGCCTTTCTCGACTTCCTCGGCCGAGGCCTTGAGCCATTCGCGCATCAAGGGGTGATGCCAGACCGCGTCGGCATAGGCCTTCGCAGCGCCTGTCAGCCGGACGTCGTAGGAATGGAAGCGTGAAACCACCGGCGCATAGAACACGTCGGCGTTGCCGAAATGCTTGCCGAACAGGAACGGTCCGCCCGACGCCTTGAGGCGATCTTCCCAGACAGCGACGATCCGCGCGATCGCCCTTGCGGTTTCGGGCGTCGGCGTTGCGCCCGGTACGTGGCGCGCGAAGTCCATGGGAAACTGCTGACGCAGCGCGGCGAAACCGGAATGCATCTCGGCGGCGACGGCGCGGGCCTGGGCGCGTTCGATCCGGTTCTCGGGCCACAGACGCGCCGCAGGCGCGATTTCCGCCATGAACTCCGCGATCGCCAGGCTGTCCCAGACTTGGAAGCGTTGATCGCCGTCTTCCACCGTCAGCAGCGGCACCAGGCCGGACGGCGAGACCTTCTTGACCTCTTCCTCGGTCTCGTCGTGCCGCAGCCGCACATAGTGTTCGTCGAAGGGCAGGCCGGAGAGCCGCACCGGCAGCCAGCCCCTGAGCGACCATGACGACCAGTTCTTGGTGCCGACGGCGAGGGTGAGCTTCATGGCGCGGTCTCCCTGATGGCTTTGAGCGTTTGATTCGGGATGCGGCGGGACCGTAATGTCCGGCGCGTGGCGCGCCCAGCGTCCAGTTTGTCTCACATCCACTTTCGCCGGCCCCTATGTCATTTTATCCGCTCGCTTCCATCGCTCGCGACGACGGCGCCCCCGCAACGCCGCTTTACGCCGTCGCCGCGGCGGATTTCGGTGCGTTCGCACAGGAAAAAAACATCGTCGCGTGGGCGGCGGCGCAGGACTTCAAGGGTCAGGCCGGCCGCATCCTCCTGCTTCCGGGCGAGGCGGGCCTGTCGGGCGCCGTGCTCGGGCTTGGCGGCAATGACGATCTGCTGATTTTCGGGGCCGCCGCCGAGAAGCTTCCTGCGGGCGACTATCGGCTCGCGGGTGATCCGGGGGTCTCGGAAGGCTTGGCGGCGCTCGGGTTCGCGCTGGGGGCCTACGCCTATACGACGTTCAAACCCTCCAAGGCGCGGCCGGCGGCGCGTCTTCTCGTCGGCGAGACGTCCTATGCCGAGGCGGCGCGTCTCGCAGGCGGGGTTTGTTTCGCGCGCGATCTCGTCAACGCGCCGGCCAATGTCATGGGACCGGCCGAGCTGGAGGCCGCCGCGCGCCGCCTTGCCGAGACGCATGGTGGCGAGATCAAGGTGACCGCCGGCGACGCGTTGCTGGAGGCGAACTACCCGATGATCCATGCCGTGGGCCGGGCCTCGGTGCGGGCGCCGCGTCTGATCGACATCGTCTGGGGCGCCGCCGACGCGCCCAGGGTGACGCTGGTCGGCAAGGGCGTTTGCTTCGACAGCGGCGGTCTCGACATCAAATCCGCCGCTGGCATGGCGATGATGAAGAAAGACATGGGCGGCGCGGCGGCTGTGCTGGGCCTCGCCCACATGATCATGGACGCCAGGCTGCCGGTCAGGCTGCGTGTCCTCGTCCCGGCGGTCGAAAACGCGATCTCGGGCGACGCCTACCGTCCCGGCGACGTGCTGACCAGCCGCAAAGGCCTGACCGTCGAAATCGGCAATACCGACGCAGAAGGCCGCCTCGTCCTCGCCGATGCGCTCGCCGAAGCCGACACGGAAAGCCCGGCGCTCCTCGTCTGCATGGCGACCCTGACCGGGGCCGCGCGCGTGGCGACGGGGTTCGAACTGCCGCCGGTCTATACCCATGACGAGACGCTGGCGGCCGACCTCGCGGCGCTCGCCGTCAGCGAGCAGGACGCGATGTGGCGGCTGCCTTTGTGGAAGAACTACGAGAGCTGGATCGACGGCAAGGTCGCCGACATCACCAATTCGGCCGACAGCGCCTATGCCGGCTCGATCACGGCCGCGCTCTTTCTCAATCGCTTCGTGACGGAGACGAAGAGCTTCGCGCATTTCGACATCGCCGCGTGGACCGACAAGCCGCGTCCCGGCAAGCCAGCGGGAGCCGAAGCGCACTGCATCCGGGCGCTCTACCGCCTTGTGTCCAACCGTTTCGGATCGAAAACGTCTTGATCCCTGAACGCGCCGCCGCCACAGTCTGGCCGCCGGGCATGGGGTGGGCCAGCGATGCCGCTTGAGATCAAACCGATGACTGCACTCGCGCTGTGGCGCGACGTGACGATGGAAGGCGTACGCGCCGACACGCCCGACCTGACGCAGCGCCAACTCGCGATTCTGCTGCATGTCTATCTCGTGCCGCCGCCGCACACGGTCCGTGGTCTGGCCCGAACGCTGAAGGTGACCAAGCCGGCCATCACCCGCGCGCTCGACACGCTCGGCCGTCTTGGCCTGCTCAAGCGCCGCCGCGACGAGGAAGACCGCCGCAACGTGCTGGTGCAGCGCACCGTGAAGGGATCGGTCTTCCTCAGCGATTTCGGCGACCGTGTCGCCGACGCCGCGGGCGCGCTGGAGACGTCGTGAGTCACGATCCACGCCTGACGCCGGCCCGCGCCGATCTGGCGGCGGCCCATCTGCGTGGGGTCGTCGATGCCCCCGCCTATGCCGAGGGCCGCGCGATGGCGGGCCGCAAGGGCAAGACATGGATTCGCCGGCGGCCTGCGGCCGACGCGCCGGTCGAGACCGAACTTCTCTTCGGCGAGACATTCACGGTCTATGATGTGAAAGACGGGTTCGCCTGGGGGCAGGCGGCGTTCGACGCCTATGTCGGCTATATCGCTGCGGACGATCTGATCGCGCCCGCCGCGCCGCCGCGCTGGCGCGTCACGGCGTCATCGACGTTCGTCTATGCGCGTCCTGATCTGAAATCGCCGGTGCTCGACACGATCCCGCTCAACGCCCGGGTGGCGGCCGGCGCTGGCGCGTTCGGTGAACTCACGGGCGGCGGCTTCGTCTATGCGCGCCATCTCGCGCCGCTGGCGGCCACGGCGGCGGATTTCGTCGACGTCGCCGAACGGTTCATCGGCGTTCCGTATCTGTGGGGCGGCCGCACGCCGCTCGGCGTCGATTGCTCGGGTTTGGTGCAGGCCGCGCTCGCGCTCGCCGGCATTGGCGCGTTGCGCGATACCGACATGCAGGAGCGGACGCTGGGAGAACCCGTCGCCATCACGCCAGGCCTTCAGGGGTTGAGACGTGGCGACCTGGTGTTCTGGAAGGGACATGTCGGCGTCATGCGCGACGCCGTGCGGTTGCTGCACGCCAACGCGCATCACATGACGGTCGCCAGCGAACCTCTCGCGGCGGCTGCCGAGCGCATCGCCGCATCGGGCAGCCCGGTCACCTCGATCAAGAGGCTCTGGCCGCGAGGCCGAAAAGACCCAGATTGAGCGCCATGTCTTCAGGCGCCAGCGGAAACTCGGTGCCGCCGCGCGCCGGCAGGATATCGGCCAGTTTCAGCATCGACGTCTGAATGGCGACCGCCGTGCGCATCTGAAGCCCGGCGCGCCAGACCAGCGCCGTGACCGCGCGGGCGTTGCGTGAATCGATCAGGCGCTGCACGGCGCTCATATCGGCCTGCGCCAGATGGCTGAGCGCCTGCAGCACCACCTCGCGCTGGCCCAACTCCGCCGCAGCGGCCACGAAGTGGTCGTCCAGCGTCCCGGCGGCGGCGGCCCGGCGCACGGTTTCCGCAGCGTTGCCGGGCGGCTCTTCCAGCGCCCCTTCGTTGATCGCCCGCCGCGCCTTCAGTTTCAACTCGGCTGCGAGATTAGGTTCGAGCCCAGGCCGCCCGGCGAGGCGTTCGATGAGGGCCGAGGAAACGAATCCGGCGATCCGCCGGACGACGCGCGATGACAGATTGGGACGCCGCACCAGCGGGGCGTGCCAGGCCTCGACGGCGGCCGCCTTGTCGACCAGCGCCTCCAGCGCGGCGCGCGAGATGTTGGCCGCCTGATTGTCGAGCAGCGCGACCGTCGCGGGAATATCCATCGACGCGATGACCGCGTCGCACACCGCGACGCTGAGATTGCGGCGGCGCGCGATCGCCGAGATCAGCTCCGACACGCGCGCCAGATTCACGATCTCCAGCAGATCGGCGTCGGAGAGCAGGGGGGAATATTCCAGCAGCGGTCCGGCGACGCTGAGTTCCGGGTCGCGCGCCAGACGCCGGACGAGATCGGCGGGCGCGGCGCGCGAGGCCTTGATCTCGTTGGCGACGATGGCGCGCACCCGCGGCACCTGATCCTCGGCCAGCCGCCGCAGCGTTTCCAGAGTGAGGTCGCGGACCCGTTCGCTCTGCTCGCTCTTGAGATGGGGGATCAGTCGCCCGATTTTGCGGGCGAGCGCCGCGCGGACTTCTTCGTCCGAATCGTCGGCCAGCAGGCGGTTGGCCTTGGCGGGAGTCGACGAATTGGCGGCGACCCGGCGGCGCGTGGGCGCATCGCCTTCTTCCGCAAGAAAATAGAGGATCTCGGGCTCGACGCCCTTGCGGCCCGCCAGATCGAGACGCAGGGCGTCGGACTGCGCCTCCAAAGCCGTGCGCGCGGCCTCATAGGACAGCTTGTCCGGCAGGGCCGGACGGCCGCGCAGGCGGTTGATCAGCGTCTTCAACATCGCCCGATCCTAGCCGCGACGCTGTTAAAGCCGGTTTAAGTCTGGTATCCGCCCGCTTATGGCGGATTTCCGGCACATCGACACGTGGTTGTTCGACCTCGACAACACGCTTTACGACGCGAATTCCGGGGTTTTCCCCCAGATCGACCGCAATATGCGGCGCTTTTTGATGGATGAGTTCGACCTCGCGGAAGAGGCGGCTCACGCCTACCAGAAAGAGCTTTACCGCGACTACGGCACCACCCTGTCGGGTCTGATGACGCGGCACAGCCTCGATCCCGCCCGCTTCCTGCATCATGTCCACGACATCGACGTCAGCGAGCTGGCGCCTGACGCCGACCTGATCGCCGCGCTGAAGCGTCTGCCGGGCCGCAAGGCGATCTTCACCAACGCCAGCGCCCGTCATGCCGAGAACGTCGCGGCGCGGCTTGGCATCCTCGATCAGTTCGACGCCATCTTCGACATCGTTTCGGCCGAGTATCAGCCCAAGCCGCATATCTCGGCCTACGAGAAGACGCTGAGGCACTACGGCGTCGAGGGGCGGCGCGCCGCGATGTTCGAGGACCTCAAGCGCAATCTGGTCCCGGCCGCCGCGCTGGGCATGACGACGGTATGGATCGCCAACGATGCGGCATGGAGCCACGCCAATGCGGGCGTGCCGGCCGATATCGACACGCATGTCCATCACACCGCCGACGCCCTTTCCCATTTCCTGCATTCCCTCGATATCGGAGACGCGCCATGACGGCCGCCAGCCTCGCCCAGCAGATCGAAGCCGCCTGGGATGACCGCGAGAACATCTCCGGCAAGACCGGCGGCGCGGTGCGCGAAGCCGTCGACGCGGCGCTGACCGGTCTCGACAGCGGGGCTTTCCGCGTCGCCGAAAAGCTGAACGGCGAGTGGCTGGTGCATCAGTGGCTGAAGAAAGCCGTGCTTCTCTCGTTCCGCCTCAACGACATGGAATTGATCGCCGGCGCGCCGGGGCTGAACGCGAACTGGTGGGACAAGGTGCCGTCCAAGTTCGAGGGCTGGCAGGAGGGCGACTTCCGCGCCGCCGGCTTCCGCGCCGTGCCGGGCTGCGTCGTGCGGCGCTCGGCCTTCGTCGCCCGGGGCGCGGTGCTGATGCCCAGCTTTGTCAATGTCGGCGCCTATGTCGGCGAGAACACCATGGTCGATACCTGGGCGACGGTGGGCTCGTGCGCCCAGATCGGCGCGCGCGTCCATATTTCGGGCGGCGCGGGCATCGGCGGCGTGCTTGAGCCTTTGCAGGCGAACCCGGTGGT
>CAZBPO010000093.1:474-10467 GCA_964493795.1 uncultured Flavobacteriaceae bacterium | reverse complement strand
CATCCACATCGCCGCTTCCATGATCTGGATGCAATGAATGTGGATTCGCCCTAGGCCCAAGTCGTGGATGGCTCGCCTTCGCGGACCATGACAGTGCGGGGCGGGGCCTGGCGCACTGCGCGTGCGGCCAGCCCAGACACTCAGCTATTCGTAGCGCAGGGCGTCGATGGGGTTCATCTTGGCGGCGCGGCGGGCCGGGAAGAAGCCGAAGGAGAGGCCGAAGGCGGCCGAGAACAGCGTCGCCCCGATGATGACGCCGATCGAGGGCAGGAAGGGTGCGCTCATCGCGCTGACGCCCAGAATGGCGATGCCGAGGCCGAAGACGATGCCGACCAGTCCGCCCAGCGTCGAGAGGATCGCCGCTTCGGTGAGGAACTGCATCAGCACGTCGCGCTCCTGCGCGCCGATGGCCAGGCGGATGCCAATCTCGCGCGTTCGTTCCGTCACGCTGACCAGCATGATGTTCATGATGCCGATGCCGCCGACGATCAGCGAGATGAAGGCGACGGCCGCGACGAACAGGGTGATGAAGCCGAAGACGTTCTGCGCTTCCTGCACGAAGCCCTGAAGATCGCGGACCGAGAAATTATCGCCGGTGTCGAGGCCGACGCCGCGCGTCTGGCGCAGAGAGGCGCGCACGCCTTCCATCACCCGCGGCACGTCGGCCCGCGTGGCGGCCGACACCTGAATGTTGAAGATGGCGGTCGAGCCCTGAATGCGGCGCTGGAACGCCTTGAGCGGCATCATCACGGTGTCGTCCTGATCGCCCGTGATGAACGACGTTCCCTTGGGCTTCAGCACGCCGATCACGTCGCAGGGCACGCGGCCGATGCGGATGCGTTTGCCGATGGCGTTGTCGCCGGCGAACAGCTTGTCGCGCACTGTCTTGCCGATGACGCAGAGCGAGCGGCCTTCTTCGGCCGTGGTGAAGCCGCGCCCTTCGGCGAACTCCCACAATCCGATCCGGAACATCGACGCTTCGCCGCCTTCGACGCGGGTATCGGCCGTAAGGCCGGCATAGGTGACTGACGCGCCGGTCTGGGCCGACGGCGTGATGTCGATCAGGCCCGGCACCGAGTTGCGCAGCCCGTCGACGTCCTGACGGTCGAAGGGGGTGTCGTTGCCGCGCCCGCCGGCGTCCGGGCCGCCGGGAAAGGCGAAGACCAGATTATTGCCGAGGCCTTCGAGGGTCTGGGTGATCTGCGCGGTCACGCCGGCGCCGATGGTGACCAGCGCGATCACCGAGCCGACGCCGATGATCATGCCCAGACACGTAAGGAAGGTGCGCAGCTTGTTGGCGCGCAGTTCCCGAAGAGCGAGGCGGATCGTCGTCCAGTTCATGGCGTCACTCGAACCGCAACGCGTCGATTGGGTTCATCTGCGCCGCGCGGCGCGCCGGAAAGAACCCGAAACCGACGCCGATAAGGGCGGAGAAGACCGTCGCGCCGATGATCAGCGGCATCGAGGGCAGGAAGGCCCAGCCGAGGCCGCTGGTCACCATGAAGGCGATGCCGAGACCCAGCAGGACGCCGACCAGACCGCCGAGCACGGCGAGCGCCATAGCCTCGATCAGGAACTGGGTCAGCACGTCGCGCTCCTGCGCGCCGATGGCCAGGCGAATGCCGATCTCGCGCGTTCGCTCGGTCACGCTGACCAGCATGATGTTCATGATGCCGATGCCGCCGACGATCAGCGAGATGAAGGCGACGGCCGAGACGAACAGCGTGACGACCCCCAGAACCTGCGAGGTCTCTTCGCCGAACGACGAGACGTCCTGCATCGTGAAGTCGTCGGGCCGGCCGTCGGGCACGTTGCGCAGCTTGCGAATCACCGCCCGCGCGTTCTCCATCATCGGCGCGACGTCGGCCTTAGATCCGGCCATGAGCTGAAGCGTATTGATCCAGTCGTCGCCGGTGAGGCGGCGCTGATAGGCGCGCAGAGGGATGATGAGGCGATCGTCCTCGTCGTCGCCGAAGGTCGTGGCGCCCTTGGGCTTGAGCAGGCCGATCACTTCGCACGAGACGCCATCGACGCGCACGCGTGCGCCGATGGGGCTGAGCGATCCGAACAGCTTCTCACGCACGGTCTTTCCCATGACGCAGACCATGCGGCCGGAATCTGATTCCGATTCCGAGAAGAAGCGGCCTTCGTCGATCGTCCAGAGCCGGATGTCGAAATAGTCAGGCGTCGAGCCGAGGATCGTCGTGCGGATGTCGAGATTGCCGTATTTCACGGTGTGGCCGCCGCCGACCGAGGGTGCGATCTTGACCACCTGCGGCACCGTGCGGCGCACCAGATCGAGGTCGCGCCAGGTGAATTTCTTGGCCTCGCGCGGCGGGCCGCGCTGGCCGTCTGCGCCGGGCCACACCCAGACGAGGTTCTGCCCGATCGAGGCGAACTCACGATTGATCGAGGACGAGACGCCGGCCCCGATGGTGACCAGCGCGACCACGGCGCTGACGCCGATGATCATGCCCAGGCACGTCAGGAACGTGCGCATCTTGTTGGCCCAGAGCTCCCGCAGCGCCAGGCGCAGGGCCGAGAAGATCATAGCTGCATCGCCTCGAGTTCGGCCTTGGTGGTCGGCGGGCCGTCATAGGCGATCTTGCCGTCCTTGAAGCGGATATGGCGCTTGGTATAGGCGGCCACGTCGTCTTCGTGCGTGACGAGGATGATGGTGATGCCGCGCCGCTCGTTGAGGTCGCGGAACAGGCGCATGATCTCGTGCGTGCGCTGGCTGTCGAGATTGCCGGTCGGCTCGTCGGCTAGCATGACGGCCGGGCTGGAAACCAGCGCGCGGGCGATCGCCACGCGCTGCTGCTGGCCGCCGGAGAGTTCGGAGGAGGTGTGGTCCATGCGGTCGCCGAGACCGACCAGCGTCAACGCCTCCTGCGCGAGGCGGTGCCGCTCGCGCGCCGGCGTGCCGCGATAGACCAGCGGCAGCTCGACATTCTCCTGGGCGGTGGTGCGCTTGAGCAGGTTGAAGCCCTGAAACACGAAGCCGAGATAATTCTGCCGCAGAAGCGCGCGCTGCCGCCGGTCGAGCGTTTCGACCGGCACGCCCATGAAGTCGTAGGTGCCGGAGGAGGGCACGTCGAGGCAGCCAAGAATGTTCAGCGTGGTCGACTTGCCCGAACCCGACGCGCCCATCACGGCGACGAACTCGCCCGGCCAGATCTCGAAATCGACGCCGTTCAGGGCGCGGACTTCGGTGTCGCCCTCGCCATAGACCTTGGCGACGTCGCGAAAGGCGAGGACGGGCCCCTTGTGATCGCTTTGATCGCTCATCGCCGGGATCAGCCGCCGGCGCCCGAGCCGGCGCGAAGCACGTCGGTGAGGACTTCGTCGCCTTCGTTCAGCTCGCCTTCGGTGATTTCGGTGAACGCGCCGTCGGTGACGCCGATCTTGATCTTCCGCTCGGCCGGCTGGCCGGTCGCGTCGCGCACGAAGACGCGGGCGGCGGCGGGATCGCGCGGCTCGTCGGTCTTGGGCGCGCCGCCCTGATTCTGGGCCATGGCCTCGCGCATCGCGACGGATTGCGGCACGAAGCGCAGCGCGGCGTTGGGAACCAGAAGCGCCGACTCGACCGTCTTCACGGTGATTTCGGCCGTGGCGGTCATGCCCGGCTTGAGCAGCGCGCTCTCGTTGTTGACGGTGAGTTCGGCCTGATAGACGACCACGCCCTGCGCCGAAACGCCGCCGGTTTCCGACTTTTTGGGCGCGTTGCGGAGCGAGCGGATGCGCGCGTCGAAGGTGCGGTTGGGGAAGGCGTCGACCGTGAAGGTGGCGGTCTGCTCTTCGTTCACCTGGCCGACATCGGCCTCGTCGATATCGGCCAGCAGCTTGAGGCCGGTGATGTCGGAGGCGAGGGTGAAGAGAACCGGCGTCTGGAACGACGCGGCGACCGTCTGGCCGGCTTCGATATTGCGGTAGAGGACGACGCCGTCGATCGGCGAGCGAACGACCGCCTTCTCGATGTCGCTCATCGCGACCTGGAGATTGGCTTCCTGGATGGCGACCTGCGCTTTGGCCACTTCGAGCGCCGCTACGGCGCGGTCATAGGTGGACTGGGCGGTGTCGAGATCCTGCTGCGAGACGTTGCGGCCCTTCGCCAGGTCGCGGATGCGCGACAGGCGGCGCTGGGCGTCGGCCAGACCGGCCTCGGCCTCGCGCACGCCGGCCTTGGCGGCGGCCAGCTGGGCCTCGGTCTGGACGCGGCGGGCCTCAAGCTGGGTGGTGTCGATCTGGGCGAGGATATCGTTCGCCTTCACGGTGTCGTTGAAGTCGACCTTGACCTCGACGACGCGGCCCGAGACTTCGGCGCCGACATCGACCTGATCGACCGGTTGCAACGTGCCGGTGGCGGTGACCTTTACAGATAGCGGACCGCGCTTGACGGCTTCCGAGCGGAACCCGACGGGGCCGCCGCCGCCGCCGGAGAACATCATGATGAAAAGGACCAGCGCGCCCAAAGACGCGCCGAGCCAGATCAGCGCCTTCTTGCGGCCGGACATCTTCTTTTTGCCGACGCCAAGCGTCTTCTCGATGCCTTTCGGCGCGGTCATGTCGTTCATTGATCAGGCCCCCGCCGCGCCCCTGCGGCGTTTCGTGCGCATATACCTAGTGTGATGAGGGATTTCAGTCCGTGATCGGAGTCACAGTGGCGTGAAGCCGCCTAGGCTTGTGCGCGATAGGGATCGGCTGCGTCGCGCAGGCCGTCGCCGAGGAAGTTGAACGCCAGCACGGTTAAGACCACGGGAACCACCGGCAACAGCAGCCACGGCGTCACCGACAGCGCGGCGTAACTTTGCGCTGCGTTGAGCAGCGAGCCCCAACTGACCTGCGGGTCGCGAATGCCCAAGCCGAGGAACGACAGCGCAGTCTCGCCGAGGAGCATCGCGGGAATGGCCAGCGTGACGCTGGCGATCAAATGGCTGGAGAAATTCGGCAGCAGATGGCGGAACACGACCCGCCGCGGTTTGGCGCCCATCAGCACGGCCGCCGCCGCGTAGTCTTCCTCGCGCAGCTGCATCACCTTGGCCCGCACGCCGAGCGCCAGGCCCGGCCAGTCGAGCAGGCCGAGAATGACGACGAGCCCGAAGAACACCAGGATCGGCGGCCAGGTCGCCGGGATGGCGGCGGAAAGCGCCAGCCAGAGCGGCAGCTCGGGCAGCGCACGAAGCAGTTCGATGAGGCGCAGGATCAACCAGTCGACCGCGCCGCCGAGATAGCCGGCGAGGCCGCCGAAGATGACGCCGAGCAGGAAGCTGATGGCGACGCCCACAAGGCCGACGGTGAGCGAGATACGTGCGCCGAAGACGACGCGGCTGAAGACGTCGCGGCCCACCGTGTCGGTGCCAAAGAGGAACAGCGCCTGGCCCTCGGCGGCGCAGAAGAGGCGGGTGCGCGTCTCGATCAGGCCGAGCAGGTGATAGGACTCGCCGGCGCAGAACCAGCGCAGCGTCGCGGTCTGGCTGCGATCCTCGTCATAGACGCGCCGGAACGCCTCAAGATCGACGGTCATCGTCGTGGGATAGGCGAACGGCGCACGCAGTCCGTCTTCGCTCCAGATCCGCACGAGCTGGGGCGGGTGACTGATCGCGTCGGGGAAACGCTGGTCGCGGCTGTAGGGCGCGATGAACTCGGCGAACGGCAGGACGACGAGATAGAGGAACGCCAGGAACCAGAAGGCGAACCAGGCGAGGCGGCGCTGGCGGAAGCGTCGCCAGAACTGGCGCAGGGGCGTCGCCTCGTCGGCCTGCGCGGATGGAGCGGCCGGTGGCGGAAAGGGCGCGTCGTCCACCACATGCGGCGGATCGCCGTCGCGCATCGGGCGGGCCCCGCTCATGACTTCGCCGCCTGCCCAAGCCGGACGCGGGGGTCGAGCCAGGCGAGAATGAGGTCGGAGACCAGCATGCCGACGAATGTGAGGGCGGCGGTGAAGGTGAGGATGAAGGCGGCAAGGAAGGTGTCCTGCGCGCGCAGCGCGGCCAGCAGGACGGGGCCGACGGTCTGGAGGTTGAGCACCACCGAGACGATCACCGAACCGGAGACGAGGCTGGGCAGCAGGTTGCCGATGTCGGCGACGAACGGCGCGAAGGCCAGACGCAGCGGATAGCGCGTCATCAGCCGCGCTTCGCCCACGCCCCGGGCCCGGGCGGCGGCGACATAGGGCCGGTTCACTTCGTCGAGCAGGTTGGCGCGCAGTCGGCGGATCATGATGCCGGCCGAGCCGAGCGCTATGACGAGGGCGGGAATGACCAGATGCGCGGCGATCGAGGCGAATTTCTCGGCCGACATGGGCTGGCCCTCGAAGCGTGGGTCCATCAGGCCGCCGATGGAAAGCCCGAACCAGGCCTGGCCGGTGACCAGAAGGACGAGCGCGAGCAGGAAGCTGGGGATCGCGAGGCCGAGATAGGAGAGCGTCGTGGCGCTGGTGTCGAACAGCCCGCCGGGCCGGCGGGCGGCCAGCAGGCCTACCGGGAAGGCGATCAGATAGACGAGAAAGACCGTGGCGACGTTCAGCAGGGCGGTCAGGCCGATCCGGTCGCCCAGCACCTCATCGACCGGGCGGCTGTAGAGAAAAGACCAGCCCCAATTGCCCTGCAACAGTCCGTCGAAACCGTGCGGGCCGGGCATCAGCCCCACCCAGATCGCGTAGCGCTCCAGAAAGGGCGCATCGAAGCTGAACTCGGCGCGCAGGAACGCGATGCGGGCGGCCCCTGCGCCCTCGCCCTGCGAAAGAAGCTCCTGAAGCTCGTTGGACAGATAGTCGCCCGGCGGCAGTTCGACGGCCGCGAAGATCAGCAGGCTCGCCGCCAGCAGGGCGGGGATCATGGCCAGGACGCGCCAGAATGCGTAGCGCAGCATCAGCGCATCACCTGTCCAGCCAGAGCGCGTCGAGACGGTACATGCCGAACTGTGCGCCGGGGTCCCAGCCGAAGATGCCTTTCTCGGGCACGTTGCGCAGGGCGTTCGAGACGGTCACGGGTTGAAGCACGCCCGAGACGATGCCGATCGAGAACTGCTGATCGGCATGGATGTCGAGCATTTCACGCCAGATCGCGGTGCGCGCCTCGTCGTCGGTCGCGGCGATCCAATCGCGGTTGAGCTGAAGCAGGCGTTCCGCTTCGGGTGTATCGGCGGCTTCGCCCGAGGCGCCGCGGGTGGCGACGTATTGTCCCCAGCGCGGCCAGGCGAGGAATTCCTGATGAACCGGCGCGAGTTCGTCGGGGCTGGCTCCGGCCGTCGGCACGCCGTTCTCGAAGCCTGACCACACGGTCATGTGGCTTTCCCCGGAATAGGCGCGGTTCCTGAGCACGCTGCGCTCATAGGGGCGCATGATCATCCCGATGCCGGCCTTGCGCCAGGTCGGCGCGATGAGTTCCAGGATCGCTGCTTCCTCGCCGCTTTCACCGGAGGTCTCGACGACGATCTGCAGGGCGCGCCCGTCGGGCAGAAGGCGGATGCCGCGCCCGTCGCGCGCCGTCAGTCCCATCTCGTCGAGCAGCGCATTGGCTTTGGCGATGTCGAACACCGCGCCGCGCGCGGTGCGGCTGGCGTCGTAAAGCGAGCTTTCCTTGAGCGCGGTGTTGTTGCCCGGCGTCGCCAGGCCGAAGAACAGCGAGCGGTTGATGTCGTCGCGGTCGATCGCCGCCGACAGGGCGCGGCGGAAGCGCACGTCGCGCATGACGGCGCGCCAGACCGGGTCGCTGGTGGTCAGGTTGGGATAGAGCGCGACCTGCGCGCCCTTTGTGACGGGATAGAGCCGAACGCCGAAGCCGCCGCCGCGCTCGGCCGCCTTGAGTGCGCCGGCGTCGGCGAAAGCGAGGCCGCGGAATTGGAGATCGGCGTCGCCCGCCGCCGTCTTGGCCGAGATCAGGCCGGGCTCGACGATGGTTGCATCGACGCCGTCGAGATAGGGCAGCTGCATGCCCCAGGGATCGACCCTGTGGAAATAAGGGTTGCGGCGGAAGCGGAAGATCGGTCCGCCGCCCGGCTCGATCAGGAAGGGCTGAAGGCTGGGGATTTCGGGATTGTCGTTATCGTACATCGAGTCGCGCCGGTTATGCAGCGCGGCCCAGCCCTTGACCTTGGCGGCCGCCACCAGCGCGGCGATGTCGGCCTCGTCGCCGTACTTCACATGGAAGCGCCGCAGGTAATGCGCGGGGCGGTAGATATAGGGTTCGCGCGCCTGGGCGAGCATCGCGAGGAAGCGCGGATTTGGGCTCGACCATTCGTAGCGGACGGTCAGCGCATCGACGATGGTGACGACAGGAGGGGCGCCTTCGAGGGTCAGTTCCTCGGGCACGCCGGCGGGGGTCAGCTCGGGATTGTTCGCGATGTCTTCCCAGTAATAGCGGAAGTCCTCGGAGGTGAAGGGCGCGCCGTCGGACCATTTATGGCCCTTGCGCAGATGCAGCGTGAAGATGCGCCCGTCCTGCACGTCGACGGATCTGAGGATGTCGGGCTTGAGCTGAAGGTTTTCGTCATAGCCGACGAGCCGGGCGTAACCCCATACGTTGAGCAGGCGGACATCCTTGTCGCGTGGCAGCAGGGTGCGCAGCCGTCCGCCGCTTTTCCCGGTGGTGCGGCCGAGCGTTTCGAAGCCGCCGACCAGCGGCTCCTCGGGGATACGCTCAGCGGCCGGCGACAGAGCGCCCGAGGCGACTTCGGCGGCGAGCGACGGTGGGTCGAGCGGCGTCGGCGTCGCCGCTGCGGCGGGCGCGACGAGGGCGAGGGCGAGAACGGCCTTAAGCAGCATGCGCATCGCGATCTCCGATGGCGGCGCGGTGGCCGGGCGCGATTTCGACAAGGGGCGCTCCGTCGACGCCCATGTCGCCCGCCGCGCGGGCGGCGACGGCGGCGAGGTCGAGACGGCGTTCGCGATCGGCTTCCGGCGCGGCGGCGATCAGCGCGCGCGTATAGGGATGCACGGCGCGTTCGAACAGCGTCGCGGCGGGCGCTTCCTCGACGATCCGGCCCCGGCGCATCACCGCGACGCGATCGGCGACGTGCTCGACGACGGCGAGGTCGTGGCTGATGAAAAGATAGGCGAAGCCGAGCTGTTTCTTCAGGTCGTCCAGAAGATTGAGAATCTGAGCCTGGACGGAGACGTCGAGCGCCGAGGTGGGCTCGTCGAGAATGATCAGTTCGGGCCTCAGCGCCAGCGCGCGGGCGATGGCGATGCGCTGGCGCTGGCCGCCGGAGAAAGCCGGCGGGAAGCGGTCGAGGGCGCTCTGCGGCAGCCCGACGAGATCAAGCAGTTCGCGGGCCCGTATCTCGCGACCCTTGCGGGTGGCGAGGCGATGGATGGCGAACGGTTCGGTGAGCGTTTCGCGGATGCTCATGCGCGGGTTGAGCGCGGCGTAAGGGTCCTGAAAGACGTAGGCGACCCGTCTGCGAAAGCGCGACAGCGCAGACCCGGCGATGGTCTTGAGGTCATGTGTCGCGCCCTTGGCGTGGAACAGGATGCGCCCGCTGTCGGGCCGGTCGGCGCGCATCAGCATCCGCGCGAGGGTCGATTTGCCGGAACCCGACTCGCCCACCAGCCCGACGCTTTCGCCGTGGCCGATCGAGAGCGAGACGCGGTCGAGCGCGGTGGCGGGTTGTCCGCCGCGCCGCGCGCCGAACGTCTTGCTGACCTCGATCGCTTCGATCAGGGGCGCGCCGGGCGCGGCCCGCTCACGTCGGCGGGTCGAGCGGGCGGCATAGGCGGTGGCCGCCGCCGCGTCGGCCTCGCCGCCGATCACGGCCAGCCGGTCGCTGCGGTGGTGAAGGCTGGGATTGGCGCCCTTGAGCGCCTGGAAATAGGGGTGCCGGCTTTCGGCAAAGACCGCGTCGGCGGGGCCGCGCTCCATCACCCGGCCGCGATAGAGAACGACGAGATCGTCGGCCAGCGCCGCGACAAGACCGAGATCGTGCGTGATGAAGAGAATCGAGAGGCCGAGATCGTCTTTCAGCCTCTGAAGCAGGGCGAGAACCTGGGCCTGG
>CAZBPO010000093.1:0-464 GCA_964493795.1 uncultured Flavobacteriaceae bacterium | reverse complement strand
TGGTGACGTCGAGCGCCGTGGTCGGTTCGTCGGCGATCAGGACCGGCGGGCGGGCGGCGAGCGCGGCGGCGATCATGGCGCGTTGGCGCAGGCCGCCCGAGAGCTCGAAGGGATAGGCGTCGAAGCCGCGCGCGGGGTCGGGAAACCCGGTGAGGCGCAGCATCTCTATGGCTGCGGCGCGGGCGGCGGACTTCGAGACGTTGTCGTGCGCGCGCGCTGCTTCTGCGATCTGGCTGCCGACCGTGTGGACGGGCGAGAACGCCGAGAGCGGTTCCTGGAAGACGAGGCCGATGCGGCCGCCGCGCACCGCCCGAAAGGCCGGGTCTGACGGTTTCAGTTTGACGAGGTCGAGGGCCGGTCCCTTGCCGTCGTCAAGCAGGATCGATCCCCCGAGCTTCGCGCCCTGAGGCAGCAGGCCCATGGCGGCGAGGGCCAGCGTCGATTTGCCGGAGCCGGATTCGCCG
>CAZBPO010000092.1:0-10555 GCA_964493795.1 uncultured Flavobacteriaceae bacterium | reverse complement strand
AGTCATCGGCGCTCAGCGGCCAGCCGTGAAGGAACACGATCGCCTGCGCATCCTTCGGCCCCCAGTCCTTGTAGAAGATCTGCACGCCGTCATTGGTGGTGATGAACCCGCTGCTCATGATGCTGTCCTCGCTTGGCCGGAGCGGCCCGACGCCCTCCGTTTCGATAGACAAGCTAGAGTTCCCGGCGCACGCTGCCCCGTGGTGGAACCGACAATCAGCGGGGCGAAACCGACATATGGCCAAACCGCGCGCCATCGCGGCCGAGATCGGCCTGGTGATCTATCCCGACTGCCAGCTCTCGGCGATCCACGGCCTCACCGATGTCTTCCGCATCGCCCACGATATCGCGGGGCCGGGCGGCCCGGCCATCCGCGTCAGCCACTGGCGGTGCGACGCCGACAGCGCGATCGCGCCTGTCTATGACAGCCACCCGGCCGCCGGCGCGCACGCGCCCACCCACCTCATCCTGCCGCCCAGCCTGGTCATGCCCGCCGCGATGCAGCCAATGACCGAGATCGCCGCCTGGGTGGCCGAACGTCACGGCGCGGGGGCCGCCGTATGCTCGGTCTGCGCCGGGGCCTTCGTGCTGGCCGAGGCCGGCCTGCTCGACGGGCGCGAGGCGACCACCCACTGGGCCTTCGCCGACGAATTCGCCCGCCGCTTTCCCGGCATCCGCGTCGATACCGGCCGCATGGTGATCGACGAAGGCGACATCATCACGGCCGGCGGCATCCTCGCCTGGACCGATCTCGGCCTCACGCTGGTCGAGCACCTGCTCGGCCCCTCGGTGATGCTCGACACGGCGCGCTTCCTGCTGGTCGATCCGCCGGGCCGCGCCCAGCGGCCCTACAGCCACTTCACGCCCCGGCTCGATCACGGCGACGAGGCGATCCTCAAGGTGCAGACCTGGCTTCAGAAAACCGGCGCGAAGGATCACGGCGTGCCCGCCCTCGCGGGGCGCGCGGGGCTGGAAGAGCGCACCTTCCTGCGCCGCTTCCGCAAGGCGACCGGCCTGCGCCCCACCGAATACGCCCAACAGGTTCGCATCGCCCGCGCCCGCGCGGCGCTAGAGACCACCGGCCGCGCGGTCGAACGGATCGGCTTCGAGGTCGGCTATGGCGACCCCTCGGCCTTCCGCAAGCTGTTCCACCGCATCACCGGCCTCTCGCCGGCCGACTACCGCCGGCGCTTCGGCCTCTCCGCATAAGAGCCGCCTCTACGACGGCTCCTCCTCCGGCTTGGGCACGCCCTTCAGGATCACCAGCCGCACCTTGCCCGGCTCCACCGCCGCATCGCCGGTCGAACTCAGGTCGAACACGCCGATCTTCAGCTTCGCCTCGTTCGGCTCCCAGACCTCGTGCATGAAGACCGAGACATGGGCGAAGTCCGCGCCGCCGGACAGAACTTCGCCTTCCGCGTTCACCAGCAGAGCCTGGATCGGCCGGCGATCCAGTGAGATCGCGAGCACCACGTAATAGGCGACGTCCGGCAGGCTCGCCTCCACCGAGGCGACGCGGCCATTGGTCGGCCCGCCCGGCCAGCCCTGGTCCATCACCACCTCGGCGTCCTTCAGGGTCTGCGGCGCGTCGGGATCGCCCAGCGCGCGGCCGAACATGCCCGTGATCTCGGTGACGATCTGGTCGGGCGTCCGCTCCAGACGCTTTTCCTCGGCCGCCATCTCCGCCTGATATTGCGGCATCAGGGCTTCGGCCTTGCCTTCGACCAGATCGAGCAGCAGATCGGCGCGGATGGCGTAGTTCACCTGCGCCGCGCTGGGCACGCGCGCGCCATCCTCGGTCATCACGGCGGCGTTGTTGCCGGCGTTGTAGAACGCGACCACCTCGCCCTTGGCGTTGAACATGGGCGAGCCCGATGCGCCGCCCGCGCCGGGCGCGGAATGCTGGACCAGCTGGTTGTCCTTGGTGTCGCTGCGATAGAGATAGAACGTCGTCAGCGCGGTGATGACGCCATACTGCGCGGTCGGCTCGGGGCGCGTGATGTCGGTGCCCGCCAGGCCTTCCGAGGCATAGCCCAGCGTCATCAGCGGCTCGCCCTGCTTCAGCGCCAGCATCGTCTCGCGCGACGCATAGGTCAGCGGCGCGCCCAGCTTCTCCGGCTCGCTGACGTTCAGGATCGCGACGTCATAGGCCGGCAGCGGCGTGAACTTGCCGCCGGCCAGCGCGGCGAAGTTCTTGTAGGCGCGCTCCGCCCACGCCTCGAAAACGTCATAGCCGGGGTGCTTCGTCACCGACAGCACCTCGTGCACCTGATAGTCAGGTCCGCGGGGCTGAACGACCAGAACCTTGCCGCCGCGCATCAACGGGTCTTTCGTCACGTCGTTCATGATGTCGGCGACATGCGCGTTGGTGGCCAGCGCCTTGGTTCCGTCCGGCAGCAGCACGACCGAGGCCGTGCCGCCCTCGAACCTGACGCCGTCGGGCAGCAGGACCTGCACGTGATAGACGCTGTCATGCGCCTTGGAGATGATCGCGGCGGTGTCCATGCGCGATGCGGCCGCCTGGTTGGCGGCGGCGGCGTCGGCCTTGATGGCCGGCAGCTCGGTCTTCACCAAAGCGAGCTGGTCCTGGGTTGCGGCCAGATCGCCGCGCAGCAGGAAATAACCGCCGGCCACCAGCGCCAGCAGCACCGCGCCGACGCCAAGCCCTGTCGCCAGCCTGCGGCTGCCGGTCCGCGTCGCCTGCGCGAAATCGCCGATATCCTGCCCGCCCTTCAGAACCTTGGTCTTGGGCAGGTTGCCGTCCGCGCCCGCATGCCGCTCGATGCGCAGCCGCGGCCCGTCCGGGCCCGAAAGCTGCACCTCCATCACCCTGTCCAGCTCCTCGCCGTCCAGGATCGGCCGGCCGTTCGCGAAGACCGGCTTCTCGCGCGAGATCACGAATTTATAGACGCCCAGCTCGCGGCGCAGCCGGAAGTGATCGCGGCTGACGATGTCCAGTTCGGCCGGAAAGCCGACTTCCGCGTCGCTCGCCCGGCCGAACTTCACCTCGTCCAGATCGTCGCCGATTTCGATCTCGCGACCGGCCTCTGCGCCGCTCACGATTCTGATGCTGAGTGCCATGATCCAATTTCCCCCGTCGCCCGATATTCGGCGTTCCCAGCGCCGCAGTCTGTCCCCTGTTGAGGGGATAAGCGCCGCACCGTCACACGAAACGCTCGCCAAATCACCGGGAAACGGCGGGGTTCCACCCTGACGCCGAATTCACCTGACGGAACCTGAGGGGCTGGCTAGAACCCCCGCCTCCGCAACAGCATGGGACCGCGTTTGGGGCAGCGGGCGTTCTCGCGTTTTGTCCGATCCGTATATCCGCCGAACCGCCGTCACTCTCATCCGCCGCTATGGCGACCGCGCAAAGGCCGAGGCCCTGGTCTGGTGCCGCCACTTTGCCGCAACCGGCGAGACGGGCGAGCGCCTGATCTGGGCCCGCATCGCCCTCGCGGTGCGCGCCGGCATCCGCACCGGAAGCGCGCCCCTCGCCGCCGGCTGACGCGGATCAGTCCAGACCCGTCTTGCCCGGCGCCCAATAGGCCTTGGTCCGCAGCCGGGCCGAGGTGAGGCTCCGCGCCCGCAGCGCCCGCACCAGGAACTGCACCGTCTGCGCCTTGCCGGCCAGCACCGCCAGATCGGGCTGCTCCAGCATCTGCTCCAGCGCGGCGTGATGCATATCGCCCGGTAGACGCTCCACCACCTGTGCGCCGCCTATGCTCAGCCGCTCCAGCACCGCGCGGGTTTCGCCTGCATCGCTCGCTTCGAAAACCAGACGCGCGCCCCGCGGCGCGATCGAGGCCGCAGGCCCGATCGCCGTCTCGTCGCCGACGAACAGCGCACCCGCCCCCACCCCGTCCAGCACCAGCGAGCGGCGGGGGCCGTGGAACAAAACCTCATCACCGGTCTTCAGCGCGGCCAGCCAGCGCGCCGCCGGGCTGTCGCCGTGGAGATAGGCGAGAAAGCGCGTCGTTCCTTCTTCCGCGTTCCACTCGATCGGCGTGAAGGTGCGGAAGGTCAGACCGCTCATCCGCATCTGCAGCTTATGGCCCGCGCTCCAGGACACGCCTTTCAACGCCGGACCGACCAGATGCACCATGCGGAAATGCGGCGTCAGCGCTTCGACCGCCCCCACACGCCCCTGCCGCGTCAGCAGCTTCAACGCCGCCGCTGTCAGCAACCCCGGCTTGCCACCCGATCCGTCCGCCATATCGCGCCTCCGTGTCGCGCGAGCTTACACAATTGCGAGTGACTCGCAATTGTGAGATGCGGTTCAAATCGCACCCGCCGGCACCTATATGGCGAACATAGCCACGGGAGCGTCCGCCATGTCCGAAACCAAGTCCGAAACCTCTGGTCGCATCGAAAAGACCGACGCCGAATGGAAGGCCGAGCTCTCGCCCGAAGCCTATGCCGTCACCCGCTGCGGCGGCACAGAGCGCGCCTTCACCGGGCCATGGCTGAACGAAAAGCGTCCCGGGCTTTTCGTCTGCGTCGCCTGCGGCAACGATCTGTTCGACAGCGCGACCAAATACGAAAGCGGGTCCGGCTGGCCGTCTTTCTTCGACGTGCTCGACCGCGCTGCGGTCAAGCTGGTCGAGGACATTTCCCACGGCATGCGCCGCATCGAGGTTCAGTGCGCCGGCTGCGACGCGCATCTCGGCCACGTCTTCCCCGACGGACCGCGTCCCACCGGGCTGCGCTATTGCATGAACGGCGTGGCGCTCGACTTCAAACCGTCCGACCCGTCGCAGCCCGTCACGGATTAAGAGTCGCCGCCCGGCCGCTGCGCCACCACGGGCGGCGTCCATCCCGGCTCGAGGCTCTTGAGCGGGTGCGAGGCCGTGACCTGCCCCATAAAGGGCGGCCAGATATTATAGCCGAGCAGCGATTTCAGCTCCGGCGTCATCGCCGCGACCTGTTCGCGCGGCACGCCGAGATAGAAATTCTCCTGCGTGCGCGCCCACGGCTCGCAATACTGATTGGTGAAGGCGAGGCGCGGCCCGCCGCTGCGGTTCGCGCCGCCCCGATGCAGCAGCGTGCCCTGAAACACCACGGCCGCCCCGGCCGGCATCACGACCGGCGTCAGCAACGCTTCTGCCGCCGCACCGGGCGCGCCGCCCACCCCGTCCTCGCCCGTCAACGCGGCGACCTGCTCGCTGCTCCAGACATGGCTGCCGGGAATGATCTCCGTCGCGCCGTTCTCGGGCGTGAACGCGTCGACGGCGCAGATCATCGACAGGCTGATCGCCGGGCGCGGCCGCGCCATCCGATAAAATCCGTCGTCGAAATGCAGCGGCTGCGCCGTCTCGCCGGGCGCGATCGAGATCGCCTGGCTGGCGGTCAGCAGATAGCCGGGCAGCAGAAAGCGGTCGAGCAGGGCCAGAATGCGCGCATCGGCCGTTGCGGCCTCGAAGATAGTCCCACGCGCCACCAGCGTATAGACGCGCTCGGTTCTGAACCCTTCGAACCCGTTGCGTCCGGAATGACGTCCAAGATACGGCGACAGCCCCGCGCGCACCGCATCCAGCGCGGCCCCGTCGAGGAAGTCCTCGATCACGGTGTAGCCGTCGCGTCTCAGCCGTGCTTCATGCGCCCCGGCGTCGAACATCCTCTAACGGCGCAGGATTCTGGCCTTGATGGTCTCGAACTCGGCCTGCGTGATCGTGCCGGCGTCGAGCAGAGCCTTGGCCTCGTGGATTTCATCGGTGATCGACGCCGGGCGCTCGGCCGGCGCGGCGGGCGGCGGCGCATAGACAGGCTGCTGCACATAGACCGTCTGGGGCGGCGCGGCGGCGGCCGCCGGCTTGGCGCGCAGGCTGGGAACGGCCAGCGCCACGATCATGCCGATCAGCGGTAGGATCGCGCCGAAGACGAACCACCCGATCGGATTTCGCCCCTTCCCGTTCGCGATCAGCGCCGTCACGATGCCGAACAGGAAAAGCGCCGCGAACACCGCGCCCTTTTCGCCGTCCGAGGCATAGCGCCACCACGCCTCGATCTCGTCCCAGCCCTCGATACCGTTCATCGTCCTGTCGTCCCTGCGACGGCGGGTCAGCGCCCGGCCGTCCTCCGTTTCACTACGTTCATGATGTTGGCCGCGCCGGTCAGCGTCACGCCGGTGGCGGTCGTCGTCACCGTGAACACGTCGCCAAACACGCTCGCGCCGCGCGCATAGCGCACCACGCCGCCGCCCGCATCGCTGGCGCGGAAGCTCCTGAGCGCCCACGAGCTGCGGATCGCCGCCTCGACGCTAGCCGGCGTCGCGCCGGCGACGTCGACCGACACCTCGCGCATCATATATCCGAACGTGACGGCCCCGATCAGCCCGCCAATCGCCGCCGCCACGAATACGATGCCCGGCGTCCAGCCGCCGGAAATCGTGAAACCGATCGCCAGCGCGACGAACATCACCACGCCATAGACAGCCGCTTTCGACATCGAGAAGCGCATCAAGCCCTCCCGCTTCACCCCTGCGCGTCCGAACACTACGACGCCGCGCGGCGCATGATCTGCGTCATCTCATCGCGGCGGCAAATCGTCCGTTGCCGCGGGCGGAAAGACGCGGGTCAGAAACGCCGCCAGCGCCGCCTGGGCGGTAGGGTTCGACCCGATCGTCATATGTTTCGCGCCGGGCAGCTCCAGCGCGGTCACGTTCGCCCTCTCCGGCGGCACGCAGGTGCGCCAGTCGACCACGCCGTCGTCGCGCGAATAGACCGCCAGCAACGGCTGCGGCGGCATCACGGGCTCGCCCAGCGCGCCCTCCACCAATCCTTTGTCGAAGGTCCGCTGAAGCGCCGAAACGAAAGGCGCCAGCGGCGTCGGCACCGGCAGGCGCACCGGCGAACACAAGGTCGCCACCGCCGCCACGCGCTCCGGCATCATCTTGGCCACCTCCCGGGCGAACACCCCGCCAAGGCTGATCCCGGTCAGCACCACCTTGCCCCCGGTCAGATCCGCCAGCTTCTCGACCCGCCGCTTCAACCGCTCGATCGGCTTCGAGCGCGGGCCCAGATTGATGCCGCTCTGCCAGCCCTCGGCGTGATACCCGCTGCGCCACAGAAAGGTCCGCAGCCGCACGGTCGTGGAATCCCCGGTCAGAAAGCCGGGTATCACCAGAACGCCCTGCCCTGCGCCGGGCGTAACGCTTTCCCGGGGCGGAAAGGCCGGCGGCCGGGCCACCGTCACCGCCCGCCCGGCCGATTCCTTCAGGATGCTTTTAAGGCCCAGGCCCGACCCCTTGGCCGGCCAGCGCGCCAGCGCGCCACGGGGCGGGCGGCCGGTCGGTTTATCTGTCATGACGACACCGGATGCGCGTTCATGCGTTAAACTCTCCGCTCACCCTGGCCCATCCTCCTGACATCGTCATGACCGCAACCGAAACGCTCTGCTTCGTCTATACCACGCTGCCCGACGAGGCCGTCGCCTCGTCGATGGCCCGCGCCCTCATCGACTCGCGGCTCGCAGCCTGCTGCAACATCATGGCGCCGATGAGGTCGGTCTATCGCTGGGGCGGCGGAATCGAGAACCAGCGCGAAATTCCGATGTTCATAAAGACGCGGCGGGCGCTGGCCGATCGGGTGATCGAAGCCGCCCGGCCGCTGCACCCCTACACGACGCCGTGTTTCCTGGTTCTCCCCATCGAGAGCGCCAACGCGCCCTATCTCGCCTGGGCGCTGGCGGAAACCGGCGGATAAGGCGCGCTCGAGGCCTTATGCGCCGCGCACCGTGTACATCACGTCGCGCGGCTCGGCCCTCAGGCTCTGCCCGCCATCGACGAAGACCGTCTGCCCTGTCGTCGCCTCGGCCTCGATCAGAAAGCGCAGCGCCCGCACCAGATCGCTGGGCGTCGCGCCATATCCCAGCGGCGACATGGCCTGCGCCGCCTCGAATTCCGCCTCGCTCTGGTCGGCGCTCGGCAGCGTGATGCCCGGCGCGATGGCGTTCACCCGCACGCGCGGCGCGAAAGCCTGCGCCGTCATCGTGGTCGCCGCGTCCAGCGCCGCCTTCGACAGCGTGTAGGCGAAGAAATCCGGGTTCAGGTGCCGCAGCTTCTGGTCCAGCAGGTTCACGACCAGCCCACGCGCGCCCTCGGGCAACTGGGACGCCAGCTTCTGCGTCAGCAATACCGGCGCGGCGGCGTTCACCGCATAGTTCGCGGCCAGGGCCTCGGCGGTTGCGCTTTCCGGCCTGTCGAAATCGAAGATCGAGGCCGAGTTCACAAGCAGCGAGCAGAACCGCGCCTCGCCTTCGGCCGCGAAAACCCGCTCCGCCGCAGCCGCCGCCGTCAGTTCCGCCTGCACCAGATCGCAGCGTCCGCCTTTGCGGCGGATCGCGTTCGCCAGTTCCTCCGCCGGCCCTGCCGAGGCGTTGTAGTGCAGCCGCACGAACCATCCGTCGGCGGCCAGCGCCGCCGCGAAAGCCGCGCCCAGCCGCCGCCCCGCGCCAGTGACAAGGGCGAAACCTTCCCGGCTCGGCGAGGGAGCCCGGCTCATCCGCGCACCCGGTAAACTTCCACGCCCGCCCCGCCGGCCTCGTTGAAGATGTCGGGCTTCACGATCGACACCCGGCAGGCCTCGACCCGGGCGTCCCGAAAGCACAACGCCACCAGCTCCTCCAGCAAGGTTTCGATCAGCTCCACATGGTCGCGGTCGCGCCATGTCTTCAGCTCGTCACGGAGCGAATCGTAGTCGACGATGCTTTCCCGCCCGCCGAACGGGCCGTCCTGATGCGCGAACAGCTCGATATTCACGATCACACGCTGCGGCCGCTCGGGATGGCGCTCCCACGGATGCAGGCCAAGGCGCACCTCCGTCACCACATCGCGCAGGATCACGCGCTGATAGTTCCGCGCCGCGTCCCATAGTGGCGTCATCAGCGGCGTCGCCTCCGAACTCTTCATCTGGATTCTCCCTTGGGGCGATCTTGAACGGGATGCGCCGTCATGCAAGGAGGCTGGCGTGACCCGCAACCCCGCCGCCCAGCAGCTGCACATCGCCTCGGCCGCGAACGCCATCCGCCATGTCTTCGTGCGCGACCTTCAGCTTGACGCCCATATCGGCGTCCATCGCCACGAGGAAGGCCAGCCCCAGCCCATCCGCGTCAATATCGACTTCACCGTCACCGAAGACGCCGCCCCGATCGGCGACCGGCCGGAGAACGTCGTCGATTACGAGCATGTGGTGAACGGCATCAGGGCGATCGTGGCCGAAGGCCATCTGCGGCTGGTTGAGACGCTGGCCGAACGCATCGCCGCCTTCGCGCTGCAGGACGACCGTGTCCGCGCCGTCCGTGTACGGATCGAGAAGCTGAAAATCATTCCCGACGCCGCAAGCGTAGGGGTCGAAATCGAGCGGCTTTCGGGCCGCTGATCGTCCGCCCGCGGAGATTTCTTTCACAGCACGAAAGGCGTTGAATTCGTTGCCGGAATCGCGCGGAAAATCACTTCTTTTCCTAAAATCGCCGTGATCGGCGCAATTTCTGCAAATATTTTCAATGGGATAGACTGTTCATCCAGGCTTCATGCTATTGTCGTCCCGCTGAGGCGAAAAAGACACGCGCCACGGCGGAAATCTCAACCACAGACTTATCCACAGTTTTTGACGCGCGATGACCGACGCTGACGCCACCCCGGAAAACGGCGGTCCGACCGGTCCCGAACTGATCGCGGAAAAGGTCCGCACCCTACCCAACGCGCCGGGCGTCTATCGCATGCTCGATAAGAGCGGCGAGGTCATCTACGTCGGCAAGGCGCGTGACCTGAAAAAGCGTGTCAGCGCCTATACCAAGGGTCAGGGCCACACCAACCGCATCGCGCGGATGATCCTGGGCACGGCCGATATGGCCTTCGTCCAGACCGCCTCGGAAACCGAGGCGTTGCTGCTGGAAGCCAATCTGATCAAACGCTTCCGGCCGCGCTACAACGTGCTGATGCGGGACGACAAATCGTTCCCCAACATCCTGATCACCCGCGACCACGCCTTTCCCCAGATCGTCAAGCATCGCGGCGCGCGCACCCGCAAGGGCGACTATTTCGGCCCCTTCGCGTCGGCCGGCGCGGTCGGGCGCACGCTCAACACGCTCCAGCGCGCCTTTCTCCTGCGCTCGTGCACCGACAGCGTGTTCGAAAGCCGCACCCGGCCCTGCCTGCTGTTTCAGATCAAGCGCTGCTCCGGCCCCTGCGCCGACCGAATCGACGCGCCGGGCTACGCGGCGCTGGTGGCCGAGGCCGAGATCTTCCTGACCGGGCGCAGCCGCGCGGTCGCAGAGGATCTCGGCCGCCGTATGGAAGACGCCGCTGCGGCGCTCGATTTCGAAACCGCCGCCCGCCTGCGCGATCGCATCCGCGCGCTCGCCAACATCCAGCAGACCCAGGGCATCAACCCGCAGACCATCGACGACGCCGACGTCTTCGCCATTCATGGCGCGCATGGCGAGACCTGCATTCAGGTCTTCTTCTTCCGGGCCGGACAGAACTGGGGCAACCGCGCCTACTTCCCCCGCCACGACCGCAGCGCCCCGCCCGACGAGGTGCTCGACGCCTTCCTCGC
>CAZBPO010000091.1:10282-10669 GCA_964493795.1 uncultured Flavobacteriaceae bacterium | reverse complement strand
CTTCTTTCGGGCGGATCGCGCTGATCGGCATCGGCCTGATCGGGTCATCCATCGCGCATGCGGCCCGCCGCGCCGGCTGCGTCAGCCATATCGCCGGCTATTCGCGATCCGGCGAAAGCCGGGCTGCGGCGGCCAGGCTCGGCTTCTGCGACAGCCTGCACGACGACATGGCCGCCGCTGCGGCCGACGCCGACATCGTGATCCTGTGCCTGCCGATCGGCGCGCTCGGTTCGGCGGCCGCGGCGATCTCGTCCGCGCTCAAACCGGGCGCGATCCTGACCGATGTCGGCTCGGTGAAGATGGCGGTGGTCCGCGATATCGGACCCTACGTTCCGGAAGGCGTCCATTTCGTGCCGGGGCACCCGATCGCCGGCACCGAAAATTCCG
>CAZBPO010000091.1:7685-10272 GCA_964493795.1 uncultured Flavobacteriaceae bacterium | reverse complement strand
CATGGTGCTGGCGATCACCAGCCACCTGCCGCACCTCATCGCCTAC
The DNA here is from genome assembly GCA_964493795.1 of uncultured Flavobacteriaceae bacterium. Taxonomy (GTDB): domain Bacteria; phylum Pseudomonadota; class Alphaproteobacteria; order Micropepsales; family Micropepsaceae; genus JADZAI01. Next base: position 10,226 of record CAZBPO010000091.1, on the reverse strand, counting down.
AATATCGTCGGCACCGCCGCCGATCTGGAGGACGTGACCCAGAGCGAGGTCATCAAATACTCGGCGGGCGGCTTTCGCGACTTCACGCGCATCGCCGCATCCGACCCGACCATGTGGCGCGACGTCTTTCTGAACAACCGCGAAGCGGTGCTGGAGATGCTTCAGCGTTTCACCGAGGATCTGACGGCGCTCCAGCGCGCGATCCGCTGGGGGGACGGCGATTCGCTTTACACGCTTTTCGACCGCACCCGGGCCATCCGCCGGTCGATCATCGAGGCCGGTCAGGAGTCAGCTGCGCCCAATTTCGGCCGTGACAAAGCCGGCTAGGCTCAATCCAGCGGCGCAAGGCCGGTCAGCGCGAACGGTCCGAACGTCACCAGACCGTCCTTGAATACGAGGGCGATGGGCGTGCCGCCCGGAACGTCGGGCAGCGCGCCGCCGGCGGGGTCGAGGACATCGTTGGCGCTGAGCGCGTCGATCAGCTGGCGTATGCCAACCACCCGGAAATCAAGCTGGCCGGCGAAGCGGTTGGCGGCGTCCAGCCCCAGCCGGCCCGTACCCTTCGCGCTGACCTGGCCCCACTCAAGATCGAGCCGCGCGATTTCGGCCGAAGCGCCGCTTTCGCCGAGATAGTTGACGAGCGTTTCGCGATCGGGGGCTCTCCAGCCTCGCGACAAGGGCGGAAGATCGGTCAGCCGGGCCGAAAAGCGGATCGTCGAAAGACGCGTGCCGAGGCGCGGCGCGGGGTCTGGCGGCAGGTCGATGCGGTCGGCGGAAAAGGCGATGTCGAAGGTCTCGCGGCCGCGCACCGAAGCATCGACGAAGCGTGCGTCGGCCTGGAGGCGGGCAGCGTAGAACATATAGTCCGAACCGTCCTCACGCGCCCCCGTAACGCCGGCTTCGCGCAGCTCCAGATCGGCGCCGCGGAACGCGCCGTCGAGCGTGAAGCGGATGCTGGCGAGGACCAATCTGGGGCGCAGGACGGTATTCGCCGGGCTGAGGTCGTCTCGCCATGCAAGACGGGCCTGGCCTTCCGCCCGCATCAGCACATGCGTCGGACGCCAGGGCATCGCCTCGAAACGCAGCTTGCCGGCTTCGAAGGCCATGCCGCCCGCCCGCCATCTGACGTCTGTGAGATCGACGCCGATGCGGATCGGAAACCCGCCCCATTCCTCGCTGGCGAAGGTGAGCGTATTGCCGCGCGCCCGTTCGGCGGCGACGGCATCGGCGAAGCCCTTCTTGGCCAGGTCGAGCGCGTAGAACCAATAGACGACATAGGCGCCCATGAGCGCCAGGATGAGCCCGATCAGGACGAAATAGCGTTTCATGCGCCGTTTCTCACGGATTTGACCTGTCCGATGCGCGCGAGGCCGGCGAGCGCGGCGCTCTGCCGGGCTCGGAACGCCGCATCGGCGCGGACGCCGGTTTCCCGCCATATCTGACGGATGTTCAAGGCATTTGCAGGGCGGTCGGCCTTGGCATCGACACGGCCGAAGAACCGGTCGCGGTCGAGCAGCGGATAGACATAGTAGCCGAACTTGCGCTTGGCCTCGGGCACGAAGATTTCGATCGTATAGTCGAAGCCGAACAGACGTTTCAGCCGCTTGCGGTCACGTATGGCCGGATCGAAGGGGCTGAGCGCACGCATGATGTCAGGCGGCGCGGGCGCGTGATCGCGCAGGGTCTCGATGTCGGGCAGCGCGAGGGCCGTGCTATGCCCGCCCGCCGCGTCTTCGATGCGGATGTCCACCAGCTTGCGGCGGTTGCGCGCAACCCAGCGCTGGACGTCGTCGAAGGGGATCAGCGCCCAGAAATTCGCGATCTCACGGGGCGTCGCGAAGCCGAGCCGCTGCAGCGCGCCGCGGCAGGCCCAATCGACGGTTTCCGCCTTGGGGTGGGCGATCCCGCGCTGTGCGTCGGGGATCACTCGTTCCGCCAGATCGTAGATTTTCTCGAACCCGTCGCGCCGCGCGATGGCGAGCGCGCCCGTATGCCAGAGCGCTTCCAGGGCGGTTTTGGAACGGCTCCATCCCCACATCTCGCCCGTGGTTCCCGGGTCTTCGAAGGCGCGCGCCGAGAGTGGCCCTTCGGCCGCGATGCGGTCGAGCACGCGTTTGAGGATACGCTTAGATCCCAGCCGCTCGGCCCACCAGTTCTTGTCGTTCAGCCGCTTTCGGGTCCGCGCGAAGCGGGCGCGCCAGTGCGGGTAGAAACACGCCGGAATGATCGCGGCGTCGTGCGTCCAGTGCTCGAACAGCTGGCGCGTGTCGTGGTGCAGCCGCGCCAGTTCGTCGGGCCGGTAGGCGTCGTCCCGGCTGGCGAGAATGTGGTGATGGGCGCGCGCGACGGTCTGGATGGAATCGAGCTGGACGAAACCAAGCCGCTCGATCTCGCTCATCGTGTCATGCGGCGGCCGGGCAGGGTCATGCGCCAACCCGTGCGCGTGCAGGAAGATGCGCCGCGCCTCGGCATTGGCGAGCGCGAGCGGAGCGCGGGTCATCGGCCGTCCGCCTCGGCCCCCAGCGCTGCGGTGGCCGTCTC
>CAZBPO010000091.1:0-7675 GCA_964493795.1 uncultured Flavobacteriaceae bacterium | reverse complement strand
CGGGTTTCGAGCTCGGACATGAAGGCGGCGCGCTTGAGGCCCGGCTCGATCGGCGGCAGGAACTCCAGCACGATCACGCCGGGGTAACGCCTCCAGCCTTTCCAGAAGTGGCCGGAATTCAACGCGAAGGGCACGCAGGGCACGTCGAGCTGCGTATAGATCGCAGCGACGCCCGGCTTGTAGTCCGGGGCCGCGCCCGGCTTTTTTCGCGTGCCTTCAGGAAAGATCGCGATGGGGCGTCCTGCGGCGATGCGGTCTCTGGCCTGACGAAGCAGCGAACGTAGCGCCGAGGCGTGCGCGCCCCGGTCCAGCGCGATCATCTTCGCCTTGCGCGCATACCAGCCGTAGAACGGCACCAGCAGGAGTTCGCGCTTGAGCACCAGCGCGGGGTCCTTCACCAGCAGCGGCACGGCCACCGTATCCCACATCGCCTGATGCTTTCCGGCGAGGATGAACGGCGTCGCGGGAAGATGTTCGCGTCCGCGCACCTCGAAGGAGAGGCCGCAGATCGCTTTCAGCCCCCACATCACGCTGCGGCTCCACAACTCGATCCCCGTCACCGCCCAGCGGCGCGGGCCAAGCAGGGCCGGCAACCAGCCGACATTCATCACGACCGAAGCCAGCGCGAAGTAGAACTGGAAGATGATCGAGCGCAGAGCGACCATGAGGCGTCAGAGACCCGACATGGCGAGCAGCCGGCCGCCGCCGATCCGCGCCTGGGCGGCCACGTATTTCGCGTATTCGCTGGCCATCAGCTTGATGGTCGTCGGATCGCGCCATGCGCCCTTCCTGGTCAGCGCCGAAGGCATCACCGGATAGGGGATCAGCGCGACTCCCTCCATCTGGGCGCCCAGCTCTAGCAGGGCGCGGGGCATGTGATACGAGGCCGTCACCACGATCACGCTGCGAAAGCCCTTGGCCTTGGCCCATTGGGCGGCTTCTGCCGCATTGCCGGGCGTATTCTGGGCATACCAGCCAAGATCCACGCAGCAATCGAAGGCGGTATCGGAGTTGGGGTGGGTCCGGCGCAGAGCGGCGCGGCTTGTCGCCTCGTGCAGGCCAGAGATCAACAGGCGTGAGCCGTGGCCGGATTCAAGAAGGGCGAGCGCGGTGCTGATGCGGTCGTCGCCGCCCGTCAGCACGACGATGCCGTCGGCCAGCGGCGCTTCCCGCGGCGGCATGGGCAGGGTCGTGACGAAGGCTGCAAAGCCGCCCGCGAAGGCTGCGATCGCGATGATCGACAGCCTGACAAGATGTCCTGGCCAGCGCCGCCTGCGGCGGCGAGGAGGATTGGGCGGCGTTTCAGTCACGGGCCAAGTATCGCACCAGCCGGCCCTGAAGGGAATCCTCGACCGTCACGCAAGCTTCAGGAAGCGGGCGACCTCCAGCCGCGCGGTCAGCATCGCGATGAGCGCGGCGGCCAGGGGAACCAGCGCGAACCACGCCGCATCGGACCATGAAGGGGCCAGCGCGGGCAGGAACAGCATCTCGGCGCTGCCGATGAGGGAGATCGCAAAGACGAACAGGGCCGCTCCCGCCAGGCCGGCGACGCCGGCCTGGCCGCCGAGCAGCAGAAACCGTCCCTGAACCTGACCGGCGATGAAGCCGGGCTTCGCGCCGGAGCGGTGCAAGACATCGACCACGTCGCGGTGGGCGTTGAGGGCGGCGCGGACGGCGAAAACCACCGAGGCGGCCGCAGCCAGGGCGATCAGCGCGAGTATGGCGTAGGCCCCCCATCCGATGGTCGCCGAGGCGGCGGTGAGCCCTTCGTTCCAACGGCTGTGATCGTCGAAGCTGGCGCCCGGCGCGGCGACGGACAACTCGTCGCGCAGTCTGGCGGCGTCCAGACGTTCGGCCGGGTCGAGCGTCACGGCGATGACGACCGGAACCGGAACCGCGGCGAGATCGACCTCGCCAAGCCATGGGCGCAGCAGTTCAGCGCTTTCGGCGGCGGTCAGAAGTCTTGACGCGGCGATGCCGGGCGTCGTGGCGAGAACGTGCATCGCCCCGTCGATCTGGGCTTCCATCGCAATAGCCTCGATTTCGACGATCTGCACGGTGGCCTGACCCGACAGGCCGCGCTCCCATGCCTCGGCCAGCCGTGCCGCGCCGAGCGCAAGAGCAAGCGTCAGGCAGGCGAGGAAGCTCATGATCGCCATCACGCCGAACAGGGCGCCTTCGCCGCCGCCCCGGCGCGGAAACAGCGGCGTGGGCCGGGCCGGCCGTGCTTCGGGGTTCACGTCCATCGTGCGCCCGCCGCCTGGTTGATGCGCCCGGCGAAGAGGCGCAGGTCGCGTGCGTCGGCGCTGGGGATGAGGCCGCGATCATGGGTCGCGATCAGCACCGAGGTTCCCAGCCGGTTGAGCTCGACGAACAGCCGCATCAGCCGCGCGCCCATATCGGGATCGACGCTGCCGGTCGGTTCATCGGCGATCAATACCGGCGGCCGCGAGACCACCGCGCGGGCGATGGCGACGCGCTGTTTCTCGCCGCCCGATAGCGTGGGCGGGCGGGCGTGCATACGCTCGCCCAGCCCCACCCAGTTGACGATCTCCTCCACATCGGAGCGCCAGAGCCGTTCGGGTTTGCCCAGAATGCGCAGCGGTAGCGCGACGTTCTCGTAGGCGGTGAGGTGATCGAGCAGGCGGAAGTCCTGAAAGACCACCCCGATGCGGCGTCTGAGGGCGGGCAGTTCGGCGCGCGGCGCGGTCATCAGGTCGCGGCCGAACAGGGTGATGGCGCCCCGCGTGGGCCGCTGCGCGAGCGAGACGAGCTTGAGCAGCGTCGTCTTCCCGGCGCCCGAAGGGCCGGTCAGGAAAGTGAGGCTGCCCTCCGGCAGTTCAAAACTGACGTCGCGCAGAATCTCAGGGCCTGCGCCGTAGCGCATGCCGACATTGTCGAAACGGATCATCCTGCCGTCCGTTAGGCCCCAAAGCGGACGTGGGCAAGGCCGCGCCTTGTCTCGAATCGGAGCCTATGTCACACAAATCAAATACGCGAGCGGCCGCGCTATTCATGATCATCGCCTGCCCATCCTGCGAAACGCGCTTTGAAGTGAACGCCGCCGCTTTTCCGCCCGGCGGGCGGAAGGTGAAATGCGCGCGTTGCGCGCATATCTGGCACGCCTCGCCGTCGGATGAAGCGCGTCCCATTCCTGCGATCGCGGCCGCCGCGCGCGCCGAGCCGCGTGCGGAGGCCGCACCGTCCGATACCATCGCGCCGCCGACGGTCGTTCCGACGCCCGAGGATGCGCCGGCGGAGATGATCTGGGCGGGCAGCGACATTCCGCCCCGCCGCTCGGGCCGGCTGGCGACGATCGGGCTCGCGGCGGCCTGCGTCGCTCTGGTGGCCGCCGGCCTTTATGTGTTCCGCGATACCGTCGTCGCCTATGTGCCGGGGGCAGGCCCGGCCTATGCCGCCCTCGGCCTGCCGGTCGACGTGACCGGGCTCGATCTCGCCATTGAGGCGCAGGCGATGAGCGCCGCCGGCGACGGCGCGACCACGCTGGTCGTCACCGGCTCGATCGCCAACGCGACCGATCGGGAACGGCACGTGCCGCAGATCCGCGCGACCTTGCTGAGCAAGGAGCGGGCGGAGCTGCATTCGTGGACCTTCGACGTCGGAGTGGCCTCATTGAAGCCGGGCGAGCGGTACGAGTTCCGGCAGGAACTGGCCCAGCCGCCGGCCGATACCTATCAGGTGCATGCGCACTTCATGGACGGCACCTAGGTGAGCGCGCCGGAAGTTCTCTTCAGCGCGGCCGAAATCGCCGACAGGGTCGATGCGCTTGCCGAAGCGATCGCCGCCGATCTGGGCCATGACATTGTCGCGGTTCCGGTGATGACGGGCGCGATGGTGTTCGCGGCCGACCTCATCCGCGCATTGTGGCGGCGCAACGTGGCGCTGGAGGTGATGGCGCTGAGGCTGCGTTCGTATGGCGTCTCGCGAACGGCGGAGAGCGCGCCGGTCTTGGCGATGCCGCTGGACAAACGGATCGACGGGCGCGCGGCCTTGCTGATCGACGGCGTATGCGATGTCGGGCGTACGCTGGAAGCGGCGCTCGCCCATCTGGGCGAACAGGGCGCGGCGCGGGCGGCGAGCGTGGTGCTGGTCGACAAGCCGGCGCGCCGGGCGTCGGTCGTGACGCCGGATTATATCGGATTCACGGCCGAGGATGTCTTCGTGGCGGGTTACGGCATGGATGCGGGCGGGGCGCTGCGGCACCTGCCTTATGTCGGCGTGATCCGCTAGCGCCGCCGATCTTCGTCAGAAGCGGCGGAGCAGGCGTTCCAGATAGTCGAGTTCGGGCTGGGTGCGGTTGGTTTCGCCCGAGCGCTTGCGCAGTTCATCCAGGATTTCGCGGGCGCGCTGGCTTTCGCGTTCGGTCGGAATCTTGACCGAACCATTGTCGATGGGGCCGTTGGCCTCGGGCCGCCCGGCGGGGTCGGTGCCGGGATTGCGCCGCCCTGAGGCGCGGCCGATCCGCATGCCGCCATTCTTCTTCTGCTCGGCGGCGAGGGCCTGACGGGTCTGCTCCTGCGCCGATCTCAGCTTCTCGAGCGCATCTTCCTGGTGGACCAGCGCCTCGCCGGTATCGCCCTCGCGCAGCGCCTGCTCGGCCTTGCCCATGGCCTCGCCGGCCTCCGCCATCTCTTTGGGGCCTTCGGCGCCTTCTTCCTGGAGCTTCTTGTCGACTGTATCGAGCCGTTGCTCAAGATCGCCCTGCTCGCCGGCGGCTTGTTCGTCTTCGCCTGCGGCGCGCGACTCGGCGCGCTCCTGCTCGGTCTTCTGGTCTTCGCGGAACGTCCGGTCGCGGAGCTTTTCCTGTTCCTTGACGATCTCGTTCAGCTCGGCGAGCTGCTGGGCGAGGCGGCGCTCTTCCTCGGAGGGCTCGGCCATCGGGCCGCTCATGCCCTCCATCATGTCCTGAAGCTGGGCGAGCAGTTCCTGCGCCGCCTCTGTCGCGCCGAGACGGGCCATTTCCTCGATGCGGTTGAGCATCGCCTCGATGTCGTCGGCCTCGATGACTTCGCCGTCGACCAGCGGGATCATGTCGCCGGGTGCGTGGCGGGCCATGGCCTCCATCATCTCGCGCATCGCCTGGCGCAGCTGTTCGGTCAGGCGCGCGATCTCTTCTTCCGATGCGCCCTCGGCGAGGGCCTTTTGAAGCTCTTTCTGCAGGCGGCGGACATTTTCCGCGGCGAGCGAGACGCCGCCGTCCTCAAGCGACAGGGCGATGTCCCAGAGAAGCTGCTGCACGCCGGAGATATCGGCGCGCACCCGGGCGTGCATCAGCCGCCAATAGGCCGAACGGAGGCCGAGATAGACCGCGCCTTTCATGTCGAAGCGTTCGGGGGCGAGCGTGAAGGCCTCCAGCGCCATCGCGACGCGCGGGATCGCGCCGAGGCCGCGCGACAGCTCGCGGCGCTGTTCGATGATGGCGCGGGCGAGCGGATGGCGGAACATCCGCTCGGGCAGGGTGAAACGGCGTTCTTCGCTGCTGGCGGTCTGCCCGGCCCCGTCGACGGCGTTGAGCTGGACGGTGACTTCAAGGCCGGCCCAGGGGTGGGCGGTGAGGTCTTCGAAGGCGGCGGCCTTGAGGCTTTTGGGATCGCGGCCGGTCAAGGGCAGGTTCATCACGATCTCGCCGTCGCCTTCCTGGGCGGTCGGATCGTCGCCGTCGACGGCTTCCGGGGCGAGACGTATCCAGGCCTCGCCCGCCACCACGCCGTAATCGTCGCCGGCGGTGAAGGGGATGCGGGTGGACAGCCGCGCCGTCTCTTCGATGTCTCCGTCGAAGGCGATCGAGGGCGGCGCGTCGGGCAGCGCGATGATCTCCCAGTCGCCGATCTTGCGGCCGTCGGCGAAGATGCGGATGCGCTCGGATACGGCGAGTTCGACCTCGCCCGAGAAGGACGCGGCGGGGGCGGCCGGATCGGGCGTCAGCTCGCCGGTTTCGCCGCTGTCGAGCTTGTGGCGCTCGACGCGCGGGGCGGTCGCGCCGTCGATCCGCAGCGTCAGTTTCGAGCCGGCGGGCACCGAGAGCACGCGGGTCGGGTCGAGCGGAATCGTTCCGCGGGCCTGCGCCATGATGATGGGCGCGCCGCCGGTATAGGCCGGCGGCGTGATCCAGGCGTCGAAGGCGATGTCGGTGGTGATGCCGGCCTGGCTGTTGTCGATGGCGAACGTGGCGGCGAGGCGGCGCGGTGCGTCCGGGCCGGCGGCGACGAGGCCCGCGACGATGCCGAGGGCGACCAGCGCGCGCAGGGCGTAGGGATCGCGCGCCGCCACGCCGGGCCGGGGCCAGACCGGCTCGAGCGCGCCGAAGGCGGCGAGCTGGCGGTCGACATGGGCGCGCCACAGCCGCTCGGTCAGCGGATCGCCCGTTCCGGACGCCAGTTGGTCCTCGGCGGTCGAGAGCGGGCGATGCGAGAGGGCGTTCTCGTCCTCCAGGCGGCGGATGCCGCTTTCGCGATCAGGGAACAGGACGGCGCGCCAGTCGAGCCAGAAAAACGTCGCGGCCGCGAGCAGCAGCGCCGACACCATCAGGATGCGCGGTCCGGGCGGGAAGCTGCTCCAGATGTCGAAGAGGGCGATCGCCGCGCCGACGCCCAGCACGGTCAGGCCGCGCCAGCTGGCGGCCCAGGCGCGCTCCCACCAGATCGCGGCGCGGCTGGCGGCGATCAGCCGCCCGGCGCGTTCGATCTGGCGGCCCATGGCCTTAGCCGAGCCAGTCGGGAAGGCGGTCACGCCCCAGCATCTCCTCGTAAGTTGGCCGCGGCCGGACGATCGCCCAGTCGCCGCCGTTCACCATCGCCTCGGGCACCAGCGGGCGGGCGTTGTATTCGCTCGCCTGTGCCGCGCCGTAAGCGCCGGCCGTCAGGATAGCGGCCAGCTCGCCCGCCTCGAAAGCGGGAACCGTGCGGCCTCGCGCGAACGTGTCGCCGGTTTCGCAGACCGGACCCACGACGTCATAGCTTCGTTCGGGCCGATCCGAGGCGACGACCGGGATCAGGTCGTGATGGGCCTCGTACATGGCCGGCCGGATCAGATCGTTCATTCCCGCATCCAGAACCAGAAAGTCCCTGGCCGCGCCGTGCTTCACGTAAACCACCTGAGCCACCAGTATGCCCGCATTGGCGACGATCAGCCGTCCGGGCTCGAAGACAAGTTTCAGGTCCATTCCGGCGGAAATACGGCCGACCATGGCCCCGTATTCGGCAGGACTGGGCGGATGCGCCTCATTCATCACGTAAGGCACGCCGAGGCCGCCGCCGAAATCGGCGCGCGTGATGGCGTGGCCGGCCGCGCGCAGCGTCCGCGTCATCTCCATCACCTTCGCGTAGGCGGCCTCGAGCGGGCCGAGCTCGGTGATCTGGCTGCCGATATGGACGGCGACGCCGTTGAGGCGAATGCCGGGGAGGGCGGCGCAGCGGGTCGCGAGATCGGGCATGCGGTCGATCGGCACGCCGAATTTGTTCTCGCCCTTGCCGGTGGAGATCTTGGCGTGCGTGCGCGCGTCGACATCGGGGTTCACGCGGATCGCGATGTCGGCGACGACGCCTTTGGACGCGGCGATGGCGCTGAGCGCTTCGAGTTCCGGTTCGCCCTCGACATTGATCTGGAAGATGCCGTTGTCGAGCGCGTAGCCAAGCTCGCGCGCCGTCTTGCCGAC
>CAZBPO010000090.1:4914-10699 GCA_964493795.1 uncultured Flavobacteriaceae bacterium | reverse complement strand
CGGGCGGAAATGGGCGCGCTCGAAATCGCTTTCCAGACGCGCCGCCGCCTCGCGCTCTGTCGCGCTGAGATAGGCTTGCCCTCCGGCCCCGGTCAGCCGCGCCAGCGCATCCAGCGCCGAGCCCTGCCGTTCCCGCCTCAGGCCGCCGCCAAGATCGACGACCTCGCCATGCTGACTACGGAACGGCGCGGCGTCTGCGTCGGCGCGCGCCGCAAAGGCCCGGCCCTGATCGGTGACGGCGAAACGGCCGTCGGGGCCGCGCGCGATCCAGCCTTCCGCCGCAAACGCCGTCACCACCTCAGCATCCACCGTCAGGCGCGCCTTGCCACCCGCCCGGCGCGCCAATGCGAAACCGCCGCCCCGCGCTTCAAGCTGCGCTTCGTCCATATGCCGCAGCACCCGCCGCGCTTCGCGCTCGATCCGCCGCCTGCTCGCCGCCATCCGACTCTCCCGGTCCACCTCACCGGAATTAAGCTAGTATTCCTATTCCTTGGGCGCAAGCGGATATACGCAAATATTCCTACATCCTGTCTTCTGAAGCCAGGCTCAGCCGTAGGCCAGCTCGCGCGCCTGCTCCTGCGTGCGTTGCCGCGGCGCGAGGCGCTCGATCGGCAGGAACCGGTCATAGCCGAGGATCGTCGAAACACGGCCGTCCGGCCCGGCCAGCGGCAACCGCAACCAAGCCTGCATCATGGCCGGACGGTCGCGCCAGGCCAGCCGCGCATAACCATGCGCCGGCGCGGCGGTGCGGGCGACGCCTTCATAGACGTCGCGCCAGAACCCGGCCTGCTCGCCAAAGGGAATGTCGGTCAGGAAACGCCCGGTGATCTCTTCGCCGTACATGTCGCGCAGGCCGGTGCCGGCGAGACGGAAACGGAAACGGCGCGAACAGGACGACAACTCCACCAGGCTCACCATCGGCAGGCGGCGCACGATTTCGGCGGGGCGGAAATCCTGGCGCGACGGCGTCGTCGCCATGCCGCGCAGCCTTTGCCAGTATTCATAGACCTCGCGCTGGTCGCCCAGCATCGCATCGACCTCAAGATCGGTGTCCGAAATGCTCATGTCGTGCGGCGCCCCCACCCGCTGGTCCCCGTGTGACTGCGCTCCCCGGCGCTCTTCACATGTCGTTAACCATGGGGTGATTTGCCCGGACGGACAAGGGCCAATCAACGCTAACGCGTTGATTCCTATCATTTTCTCGTTTCGAAACCGATTCGATCCGGCGCTTCCGATTCTTCCGCGCTCATTTTCATCCGCTTACGGATGAATAGCGCAGACCGCGCCTGGCCGCCTATTCGGCGGCGCAGGCGCAATCGCCGAACACGTTCGGATCCAGCGTGCGGAAATAGGCGGTCAGCGCATCGCCTATAATGTCCTGGCTCGGCCGGCGCAGCTGCGCCGAGGCGATCTTCAGCCGCACGAAGTGGCTTTGCTTCAACCGCACCGAGACATGGAAGCGCCGCGCCGGATCGCCGTTCGACGCGTTCGCCACGGCGCAGGCCGCCGCAGGTTGACCGCAACCGCCGCCCGGCTCAGGCCCGCGAGGGGGAAGAGTGGGCCTGGGCGCTTCGGACCGGGGGGGGGCCGAAGAGGGCGGCGGCGCGGATTCGAACAGAAAGCCGGCCCGCGCCAGTTTGGCGGCGGGCGGAAAGGCGGCGGGCGTCACGACCGGCTTCGCCACGGGCGCGGCCGGCGCGGCGGGCGGCGGCGGCTCCTCGTCGATAAAGCGCGGATTGCCGCCGGAATGGCTCGTCATCGCCGGCTGGGCCGCGCCCTTGCGCGCCAGCAATCCCGACGAAAGCGAGGCGAAACGATATGACATCTGGTCCCCTCGAACCTGGCCTTAAGCGAACGCGCGCCGTCCGAAAGCGGACCCCGCCCGCCCGAACGTCGTCACGGGCCGCAGGCCGAAACGCGGCTGATCCGATCCGCCCGACTGCGCCGGCGGCTCCAGCCGCGCCAGACGTTCGGCCAGATAGCGCCACAGGTCGCCGATCTCGACGGACGACTTGGCCAGCGGGTCGATCTCCATCACCGTGCGGCCGTCGATCATCGAGGCGGCGAAGTCGAGGCGGTTATGCACCGTCACCGGCGCCACCGTGCCGTGCTGCGACAGCGCGATCGCCGCCTCCATGGTGATCTTGGCGCGCGCCGTCGCGGCGTTCAGCGCGAAGATCATCTGCTTCTTGCGGCCCTCGATGATGTCGACCGTCGGCCCCACGGCGCGCAGATCGTGCGGGCTGGGGCGGGTGGGCACCACCACCAGATCGGCATGCGCCACCACTTCGCTGATCGCCCGCGTCACGGCCGGCGGGGTGTCGATCACGACCAGGCGGAAGCCCTGTTCGCGCGCCGATTCGATATCCTGGTACAGCGACGAGAACTGCGACTGGATGAAGGCCGGGGTGCGCGCCTGCCGGGCGTTCCACCATTTGGCCAGCGAGCCCTGCGGGTCGGCGTCGATCAGCGCCACCGGCCCTGCGCCCTGGCGCTCGGCCTCGACGGCCACATGGCCCGCCAAAGTCGTCTTGCCGGAGCCGCCCTTTTGCGAGGCGAACACCAGCACGCGCAGATGCGGCGATGGCTGGAACGAATTCATCTGGCCTCCGGTAACGCTGACCAGCCCCCGCGAGGCGGTCTTTCGCCATCGAACATGACGAGGGCGGCTTAAACCGTAGCCAACGCGCGCGATTGCTTTTCGCTCAAGTTAGAGATGAATCTGCGGCATGAAACACGCCCTTGCGATCGCCGCCATCCTCGCCCTCGCCGCCTGCGCCAGCGGCGGCTCGATGGACGACCCCGTCTTCAAGGCCGGCTACGAAGCGGGCTGCGGCATGGCGCATTCCAGCCGCGAGGCGCGCGCCGCGATGACCTCGGGCCAGCCCGAGCTTTACCGGCGCGGCTTCTCGGCAGGCTTCACCGCCTGCGGCGGCGGGCGCGAGATCGGCCGATGAGCCGGCGCAAGCCCGCCGCGCTTCCCGACGACGAGATCGCCCGCCTCTGGCCCGGCTCGTCGCGCGATCTCCTCAAGGCGCTCCACATCCTCACGCCCGATGGCCGGCTCAACCAGGATTCCCGGCGCAAGCTGAAGCAGGTCCTCCACCTCGTTCAGCTTCTCAAACCCACGCTCGAACGCCTGCTGGCGGAAGAAGACGACCCGCTCGTGGCCGATCTGGGCGCGGGCAAATCCTATCTCGGCCTCATCCTCTACGATCTCGTCCTCGGCCCGGCCGGACGGGGCTCGCTGGCGGCGATCGAGCTGCGGGCCGAGCTCGCCGAAGCCGCCGCCACGATCGCGCGCGAGGCCGGCTTCGCGCGCGCCGCCTTCGCCGCCGCCCCGGTCCTCGACGCGCGCGCCGACGCCGCGCTCGGCGGACGCCGCCCCGCCCTCGTCACCGCGCTCCACGCCTGCGACACCGCCACCGACGACGCCATCCGCTTCGCGCTGAAGCACGATGCGCGGGCCGTCGCGCTCATTCCCTGCTGCCAGGCCGAGGCCGCCGCCATGCTGGGCGAGGTCAAAGGACCGCTGGACGCGCTGTGGCGGCATCCGATCCAGCGACGGGGCTTCGGCGCGCATGTCACCAACACGATCCGCGCCCTCCTGCTGGAATCGCACGGCTATAAGGTGCGCATCACCGAATTCACCGGCTTCGAGCACACGCAGAAGAACGAACTCATCCTCGCCGAACGCGTGCAGAAGTCGAACGCGCAGGCGAAGGCCCAGCTCGCCCGTCTGCTCGAACAGGTGCCGGTGAAGCTCGGCGTCCTCGACCTCGCCTAGCTCTCCGCGTCCCGCGCTCGGGCGGCCGCGCGGGCATCGATCTCGGCGCGCAGCAGCGGCTGGGCGCTCATCAGCGCGTCGAGATCGCGCTTCTTCAGCATCAGCAATTCGCAATAGCTGGCGGCGACGACATCGGCGTTGCGCGGCTGTTTGGTCAGCAGCGCCACCTCGCCGAAGAACGCGCCGGGGTTCAGACGCACCGTGCCGCGCGCCGCCACCACGTCCACCTCGCCCGAGACGATGAAATACATCGCCTCGCCGGCCGCGCCGTTCCTGATGATCCTGTCGCCCTGCACGAACAGCACCGGCTGCAATAGCTCGGCGACGGCGGCGACGCCGCTTTCCGGCAGGCCGGCGAACAGCGGAACGCGGCTCACCATCCGCTTGATCTCCAGCCCCAGATCAAGCACCGGCCGCGTCCGCACCGCCTTCACGCGCGCCAGCCTGTCGGCCTCCAGATCTTCATAGATCTCTTCCGAGATCAGGCCCTGCCCGCGCTGCACCGCGTATTCCGCCTCTTCCAGCGACAGCGCCAGCCGCTCCACCAGCAAGGCGCGCACGCTTCTGGCATAGGCCGGATATTGCTTCTCGATCGCCGCCACCGTCGCGGTCATCGCCTTGGCGCGCCGCTCCAGCAGGCCCAGCACCGTCTCGGTCGCCGTCTGGCCGACCACCTGCGGCAGCTCGGCCGCCGCGAACGCCTTCAGCTGCCCCGCCAGGCGCGCCTTCATCAGCATCAGCTCATAGCGCTGGGCGATCTCGCGGGCGATCGGGCCCGCCGCGCCGAAGCGATGGTGCAGCCACAACGCGAAGCGGAAGCCGCGTGTCGGCAGATGGTTCTGCGCCGAGGCCTCGGCATAGCCCTCCTGCCCCCGCGTGCGCGTCGCGTCGGACAGGGTCGCGGTCTGCGCCAGCATGGTCTCCGCGATACGCCGGTCGATCACGCCGCGCTCCAGCCCGTCGATGACCAGCTCGGTCTCGCGGTTGGCCAGCCCGATCAGCGCGACCTGCACCAGATCGGCGGGCGACAGGCGATCCGGCGCCGGCGGCCGGGCTTCCTGCGCCGGGCGCTCCAATCCAAGCTCCCGCGCGACGTCGCCGACCGCCTCCTCCACCCGCGCCCGCGACAGCGTCATCACGCGGTCGCGCACCATGCGTTCGCGCCGGTCCAGCTTGTTCAGCCTCAGCGCGCGCATCAGCAGGCGCAGGGTCGGCGCGTTGACGAACAGCGTCAGCAGCACATAGCCGAAGGCCAGCACAAGGATCAGCCGCGCGTTCTCCTCGCCCGTCGCCACGACGGCCGCGCTGTCGGTCACGAACAGCGCCAGCACAACGGTCAGCGCTCCGCGCACGCCGCCCCACGCCAGCACGGCCTGGTATGACCGGCTGACCGGCCCCGACAGCTTCAACCGCACCAGCAGCGGAAACACCCCGAACACGATGATCACGCGCGCGCCCAGCGCCGCGACATAGACCGCGCCCAACGCGGCCAGATCGCTCCAGCGCAGCGTGCCCAGCACGGCGGGCGCGGCCATCGCGGCGAAGACGAAGATCAGCGTCGTCGCCCAGAAATCCAGCTGCCCCCACAGCGCCTTCAGCGCGTCCCAGCTCCCTGGTGTCAGCCGCGTGCGCGCCCGGCCGCCGAACGTGATCGCGGCGGCGACCACCGCGATGATTCCCGAAACGCCCAACAGCATCTGCGCCACGGCGAAGGTCAGATAGGCCAGCATGACGGTCAGCGTCGTCTCCGCGACGACGAAGCCGCGCGAGGCCTGCACGACGAAGGCCGTCAGGCGGCCCGTCGCGATCCCGAACAGGATGCCGCCGCCCAGCTGGGTCACCAGCTCCAGCCCCGCGCCGCCGATGCCGCCCGAGGTGTTCCCGGCCAGCGCCGCGATCAGCACGACGACCAGCGCGATCGCCGCCGCGTCGTTGAACAGGCTTTCGCCCTCGACGATGGTGGAAAGCCGGCGCGGCGCGCCGATGTCGCGGAAGATG
>CAZBPO010000090.1:956-4904 GCA_964493795.1 uncultured Flavobacteriaceae bacterium | reverse complement strand
GGATCGCCGCCGTGTCGGTCGGGGCCACCACCGCCCCCAGCAACAGCGCCAGCAGCAGCAGTTCCTCCGCCTCCACGCCGCCGATCAGCGAAACGCCGTCGGCCGACATGAACGGCGCCAGGCTGAAACCCACGGCCAGACAGCAGGCGATCACCGCGACCACCGCCAGCACCAGCACCGGCCAGATATCGTCCATCAACCGGCCAAGGTCGATCGAAAGCCCGGCGGCGAACAGCAGCGGCGGCAGGAAGAGATAGAGCAGCGCCTCGCTCGGCATCTCCGTCTCGTGCAGCAGCGCCGCCGTCCGCGCCGCCGCGCCGCCCAGTTCCGGCAATATCGCCAGCAGCGCGCCTACGGCCGCCCCGAACAACGCGATCAGAACCGTATAGGGAACCGCAAGCCGCCGCGCCGCCGGCATCAGCAGGCTGGCCAGCCCCAGCAACGCCGCGATGCCGCCGACGGCATAGGCGATTCCCTCGACATGGGCGGCGGCTGAGCCGGGCTCGGGCATGGCGCGATGTGGCAGCGATGGCGGCGAAACACAAGCGCCTCCGCCCTTGCCGTCTGTGCCCACCGCCCTAAACTGACGCCATCGTCATTTGTCGCAGGCCGCCATGAACGCGCTTTCGCCCGACGCGGCCGACCGGGCGCGTTCCTTTCGGTTCTTTCTGGGCGGCGGCGGCCTGTGGTTCGCCGGAATGGGGCTTCAGCAGGTGCTGATGCCCTATCTGGTGACGGTGCACCTGGGCGAGACAGCGGCGCGCGTCGGCCTCGCGATGATGATGCTCCAGCTTCCGGCGCTGATCCTCGCCTTTCCCGCCGGGGCGCTGGCCGACCGGCACGATCCGCGGCGGCAGCTCCTGCTGGCGACCGCGCTCGCCGCCGTCCCGCCGCTCATCTTCGCCACCGTCCTGATGTCCGACGGGCTCACCTATACCACCCTGCTCGTCTTCGGCGTGGTGATGGGCACGTTCTCGGCCTTCACGATGACGGCGCGCGACACGATGCTGGCCATGACGGCCGATCCGGCGGCGATGCAACGCGCCGTCGGCGCTTTCACCATCGCCACCTTCGGCGCGCAGCTTCTGGGCATGAGCCTGGCCGGCGCGGCGCGCTTCATCGGCCCCGAGCCTCTCTTCATCGTTCAGGCCGCGCTCACGCTCGCCAGCCTGTTCTTTCTGCTCCGCACCATGCGCCTGCCGGCGCGGCCGCCCGCCACCACGCGCAGCGGGGCCGATATGGCCGAAGGCCTCCGCTTCGTCCGGGGGCATGGCGAGATCCGGGCGATCCTGCTCGCCATGCTGGGCGTCGGCGTCTTCTATGTCGGCAGCTATGTGGTGCTGGTCCCGCTGCTCACCCGCGATGTGCATAACGGCGACGCCATCGCCTTCGCCGCCGTGAATGTCTGCTTCTGGGGCGGCAGCATCCTCTCCAACATCTTCCTGATGCGGCGGCCCGTCGCCCGGCGCGGCCGGGCCATGCTGCTGTCGATGTCCTCCGGCGCGGCGGTGCTGGCCCTGATGGCGCTCGATGCGCCGTTGCCCGTCTTCTGCCTGCTGCTGTTCGTCTGGGGCATGGGCGCGGGCGTCTCCATGAATATGGGGCGCACCATGATCCAGGAGGCGACGCCGGCGGCGCTGCGCGGCCGGGTGCTGGCGCTCTACCAACTCGGCTTCATCGGCGGCGCGCCGATCGGGGCGTTGGCGCTCGGCTTCCTCGCCGCCGCTGTGGGGCCGCAGAACGCGATGCTGGGCGCCGCCGCCGCCGGCGCGATCGTGGTCGCCTCTCTGGCGCTCTTCACCGGGCTGCGCCGCGTCAAGCAGGCCCCGCCCGTCGTCTAATCCGCCGTCGGATCGTAGGAATAGACCCAGTCGAACATGCGGCCCGGCTGGTTCGGCGCGATCCGGCTGGCCAGCCCCAGCGCGCCGTACACGCAAAAGCGCAGCACGCCGCTTTCCAGATGAAAGCGCCAGGCGTTCGCCCACGACGCGGCCTGCATCCTGGCGGTGCGTTCATGGCGCGCCTCGCCATAGTCGCGCAGCGCATGCGGCACGTCGTCGGGATGGGCCGCCAGCTTGCGGGCCAGCACCACCGCGTCCTCCAGCGCCATCGCTGCGCCCTGGGCCAGGAAGGGCGGCATGGCGTGGCAGGCGTCGCCCAGCAGGGCGACCCTGCCGGCGCTCCACACGCTCAGCGGCCGGCGCTCATACAGCGCCCAGCGCCAAGGCGTCTCCAGCCGCGCCAGCATCGATGCGTTGCTGGCGTGCCAGCCTCCGAAATCGGCGCGCATCTCTTCGGGGGTGCCCGGCGAGACCCACGACTCCTCGCGCCACTCCGACTTCTCGATGACGCCCACCAGGTTCATCACGCCCCGATGGCGCAGCGGATAGGTGACCAGATGGCGGCCGCGCCCCATCCATATCGTCGCCACCGGCGCGACGGCCGCGCCCGGGGGCAGCGGCACGGTCGCGCGCCAGGCCATCATGCCGGTGAAGATCGGCTCATCCTTGCCGGCGACGCCCTCGCGCACCGTCGAGCGCACGCCGTCGGCTCCGACCAGCAGATCGCCGCTCGTCTCGGCGCCGCCGTCCAGTTCGACGGCGACGGCCGTCTTGCCGTGCGACACGCGCGCCACCCGCGCCCCGGTCATCACCTGGATTTCGGAATGGGCCTCGGCCGCCTCGGCCAGCACCTCGTAAAGATCGGCGCGGTGAATGTGATAATAGGGCGCGCCAAAGCGCTTCTCGTGCACCGCGCCCAGCGCCACGCGGCTGACCAGCCGCCCCGATCCCGGCAGGCGCATCTCCACCGCCTCGGGACGGCTCGCCCGGGCGGCGATCTGGTCTTCAAGGCCCAGCGCCCGCAGGGCCTTCACCGCATTGGCCGAAAGCTGCAGGCCCGCGCCGGTCTCGCCGGGCGTCTCGCGGGCCTCGAACACGGTCACGTGCGCGCCCTGACGCGCCAGCGCCAGGGCCGCAGCCAGTCCGCCAATGCCTCCGCCAGCGATCAGAATCCGGTCAGGCATAGGCGTCCGGCGTTACGAGTAGGGGCGTTCTGTCCACCAGGGGAAATACTCAGGCAAATCTGTCGAAACCTTGTTCGGATAGACCGGCGTGCGCTTCTCCAGGAACGACACCACGCCTTCCTTGGCGTCTTCCTGACGGCCGCGCGCGAACACGCCGCGGCTGTCGATCTTGTGCGCCTCCATCGGGTGATCGGCGCCCAGCATCCGCCACAGCATCTGGCGCGTCAGCGCCACCGAAACCGGCGCGGTGTTGTCGGCGATTTCCTTGGCCAGCGCACGGGCGGTCGGGATCAGCTCGTCGGGCTTCACCAGATGCGTCACCAGCCCGCGCTCCCTGGCTTCCTGCGCGCCGAACACGCGGCCCGTGAAGCACCATTCCGTCGCGGTCGAGATGCCGACGATGCGCGGCAGGAAATAGCTGGAGCAGGCCTCCGGCACGATGCCGCGCCGGGCGAAGACGAAGCCGAAGCGCGCGGTCTCCGAGGCGATGCGGATATCCATGGGCAGCTGCATCGTCACGCCGATGCCCACCGCCGCGCCGTTGATCGCGCCGATCACCGGCTTCAGGCTCTCGAAAATCTTCAGCGTCACGCGCCCGCCGCCGTCGCGCACGGCTTCGCTCGACCAGTCGATCTTGCCGTCCGACGCCGCGCCCTGCTTTTCGGGGCGGTCGGTGCGGTTGTCGTAGTCGAAGGTCTTCGCGCCCTGGCTCAGGTCAGCCCCGGCGCAGAACGCCTTGCCCGCGCCGGTGAAGATGATGACGCGGACGGCGTCGTCCTTGTTCGCCTTGTCCAGCGCGTCGATCAGTTCGGTCATCATCACGCCGGTGAAGGCGTTCATCTTTTCCGGGCGGTTCAGCGTGATGGTCGCGATGCCCTCGCTGACGTCATAGGCGATCTGCTCGTAAGCCACAGTAGTTCCCT
>CAZBPO010000090.1:0-946 GCA_964493795.1 uncultured Flavobacteriaceae bacterium | reverse complement strand
CGCCCCCGGATGAAACAGGGGCCTCTTATGCGTTCCCGCGCCGAAATTTTTGACCCCACAGCCGGCCTCGTCTATCGGTTGAGGTATAAATATCCTCGAGGAACCGCCTATGTTTCATCCTTCCGTCCACGCTGGAACTACGCCCGACAAGCCCGCCTTCATCATGGCCGGCACCGGCGAAACCGTGACCTACGCCCAGCTCGAGGCGCGTTCGAACCAGGGCGCGCATCTGTTCCGGAGCCTCGGGCTCAAGACGGGCGACGTGATCGCCGTCTTCATGGAGAACAACGTCCACTATCTGCCGATCTGCTGGGCGGCGCAGCGGGCCGGGCTCTATTTCACCTGCATCTCCTCGCGGCTGACCGCGGCCGAGATCGACTACATCGTCAAGGACAGCGGCGCGCAGGTCCTCATCTCCTCGGCCGCGCTGGCCAAGACGGCGCTCGAAACCGCGCCGCTGATCCCCGGCGTGAAGCTCTATATGGCCAATGGCGCCAGCGCGCCGTTCGAAAGCCTCGAGGCGGCCCTCGACGCCCAGCCGGTCACGCCCATCGCCGACCAAGCGTCCGGCAGCGACCTTCTCTATTCCTCCGGCACCACCGGCCGCCCCAAGGGCGTGAAGGTCGCGCTCACCGGCCTGCCGCTCACCGAGGGCGGCTCGCTGCTGGGCCTCACCCAGTTCCTGTTCGGCTTCAATGCCGACATGATCTACCTGTCGCCCGCGCCGCTCTACCACGCCGCGCCGCTGCGCTATTGCATGGCGGTCGGGCGTATGGGCGGCACGGTGATCGTGATGGAGCATTTCGATCCGGAACAGGCGCTGGCCCTGATCGAAAAGCACAAGGTCACGCACGCCCAGTGGGTGCCGACCATGTTCGTGCGCATGCTGAAAATGGATGAGCAGATCCGCGCGAAATACGACGTCTCCTCTCTCAAGGCCGCCATC
>CAZBPO010000089.1:7080-10758 GCA_964493795.1 uncultured Flavobacteriaceae bacterium | reverse complement strand
GGCACGCTGGGCACGGGCAACCACTTCATCGAGCTCTGCCTCGACGAGGCGGACCGCGTGTGGGTGATGCTGCATTCGGGCTCGCGCGGCGTCGGCAACAAGTTCGGCACCTACTTCATCGAGCGCGCCAAGCGCGACATGAAGCGCTGGTTCATCAACCTGCCGGATGCCGACCTCGCCTACTTCCCGGCGGGATCGACCGAGTTCGGCGACTACCTCGAGGCGGTGAACTGGGCCCAGGCCTACGCCTTCGCCAACCGCGAGGTGATGATGGACCAGGTGATGGGCGTGCTGAAGACGGTGTTCCCGGATCTGGGGACGGGTGAGATGGCGGTGAACTGCCATCACAACTACGTCTCGCGCGAGCGCCATTTCGGCGAGAACGTCTTCGTCACCCGCAAGGGCGCGGTGAAGGCGGGCTTCGGCGATCTCGGCATCATTCCGGGCTCCATGGGCGCGCGCTCGTTCATCGTGCGCGGCAAGGGCAACCCGGACTCGTTCTGCACCTGCAGTCACGGAGCCGGGCGCGCCATGAGCCGCAACGAGGCCAAGCGCCGCTTCACGGTCGAGGACCATGTCCGCGCCACGGCGGGCGTCGAGTGCCGCAAGGACGCCGACGTCATCGACGAGACGCCCATGGCCTACAAGGACATCGACGCGGTGATGGCGGCCCAGGCCGACCTGGTGGACATCGTCCACACGCTGCGCCAGGTGGTCTGCGTAAAGGGCTGAACGGAGGCGTCGGGTGGAATATCCCGGCGCCTTCGCTGTTTCGTGGTTCCACGCTAGTCTGCCGTCATGACGACGCCAGACATTCCCGCCCTCGCCGCCCGGCTGCATGCGGGCCAGACCGACAAGGCCGGCGCGCCCTACATCACCCATCTCGCCCGTGTTACGGCGATCCTGACGCGCCGCTGGCCCGACGCGACCGCCGACGAAATCGCCGCCGCATGGCTGCACGACAGCCTTGAAGACACCGACGCGACCGAGGCCTCCCTGCTGGCCGAGGGCATCAGCCCCGAGACGATCCGCATCGTCCGCGCCGTCACCCGCCCGGAAGGCAGCGATTATCTGGAATGGATCGGGGCGCTCGCGGCCAGCCGCGACGTCTCGGTGCTGCGCGTGAAGCTGGCCGACAACGAAGACAATCGCGATCCGGCCCGCGTCGCCGCCCTGCCCGGTGCCGCCGAGCGCGTCGCGACCCGCTACGAGCCGGCCCGCGTCATTCTGGAATCGGGCCTCGCTTAGGCGTCGCCCACCGGCACCCAGGGGATGCGGGCGACATTGATGCCTTCCTCGGCCAGCGCCTCGCCTTCCTCCGCCGTCGCATCGCCATAGATCGGACGATCCTCGGCCTCGCCGTGATGGATGGCGCGCGCCTCGTCGGCGAAATTCTCGCCCACATGCTCGGCGTTGCTCTCGACATGCTGGCGCAGCTTTACCAGCGCGGCGCGCATTTCGGCCGGGCTCAGCGACGGCGCTTCGCTGCGGATCGCCACGTTGGGCGCCATCGGAGCCTTGGTGACTTTCCTTGAGTTGCACACCGGACAGGTGACCTTGCCGCTCGCCGCCTGCGCGTCGAACGCCGACGACGAGGCGAACCAGCCCTCGAAGCGGTGATCTTTGCGGCAGGTGAGATCGTATTTGATCATGGGTCCAGTGTGAGGCGGCGGATGTGAACGGCGGGTGAGCGCCGAGCCTTATGCAAAGGCCCGATCGTGGCGAAGCGAAGGCACGCGGCCGCGCGCGGCGATGCTCGCCGCCGGGTCGATATCGGCCAGCAAGACGCCGGGGTCCTTGCCGCCTTCAGCCAGAATCTCGCCCCACGGGCCGATAATCAGGCTGTGGCCGAAGGTCTGGCGGCCATTGGCGTGGGTTCCGCCCTGCGCCGCGGCGAACACGAACGCCCCGTTCTCGATCGCCCGCGCGCGCAGCAGGACATGCCAGTGCGCCTGCCCCGTGGTTTCGGTGAAAGCGGCCGGAATCGCGATGAAGTCGCAGCCGCCTTTGCCGAAGGCGCGATAGAGATGGGGAAAGCGCAGATCGTAGCAGATCGAAAGCCCCAGCCTGCCCCAGGGCAGATCGGTCGCCACCAGCGCCGCGCCCGGCGCGACGGTCGCGCTTTCGCGATAGACCTCGCCATTGGGCAGATCGACGTCGAACAGATGCACCTTGTCGTAGCGCGCCGCGATCTCGCCCCGCGGCGAAATCAGGAACGAGCGGTTGGCCACATGCGTATCCGACACCTTGATCGCCAGGCTGCCGATATGCAGCCAGACGCCCAGTTCTGCGGCCAGCTTGCGGAACGCCGGCAGCGCCGGATCGGCGTCCTCGGGATAGGTCAGCGACAGCTTCGCGCCGCCGTCCGGGGCCATCAGGCAGGTATTCTCGGGCGTCTGGATATAGGCCGCGCCGGCCGCCGCCGCCTCGCGGATCATCGCCGAGGCGTCGCGGATATTCTCCGCCATGTCGTCGCTGGAACGCATCTGCACCAGCGCAGCCTTGAACGTCGCGCCCATTTCAGCCCGCCAGCATCGCGTCGAGCTTGCCGGCGCTCTCAAGGGCGTTGAGGTCGTCGAACCCGCCGACATGGGCCTCGCCGATCCAGATCTGCGGCACGGTATGCCGCCCGGACTTCTCCTCCATCTCGTCGCGGAGCTTGCGGTCCATCGTCACGTCGATCTCGCTGAACGTCACGGATTTTCCCGACAACAGCGCCTTCGCGCGATGGCAATAGGGGCACCAGGCGGTGGTGTAGATGGTGACAGGCTTCATGATGGTCAGAATATAGGCGCTTCTCCGGCGCGCACAACGCGGGCCAGCACCAGCGCCCGCACCTCGGCCGCGCCGGCGCGGATCAACGTCCGGGCGGCCGCCTCAAGCGTCGCGCCGGTCGTC
The DNA here is from genome assembly GCA_964493795.1 of uncultured Flavobacteriaceae bacterium. Taxonomy (GTDB): domain Bacteria; phylum Pseudomonadota; class Alphaproteobacteria; order Micropepsales; family Micropepsaceae; genus JADZAI01. The sequence goes on along the minus strand of CAZBPO010000089.1, from coordinate 7,860 downwards.
ATCACGTCGTCGATGAGGACGACGCGCCGGCCGGCGACCGCCTGCCGCGCCCCGGAACGCACGGCGAAGGCGGCCAGCACGTTGCGCCGCCGCGCCCGCGCCGAGACCATCGCCCCCTGGCTGGGCGTCGCCCGGGTGCGGATCAGCGCGTCCGGCAGAGCCTTCACGCCGCTCAGCCGCGCCAGCGCATTGGCCAGCAGGGCCGATTGGTTGAAACGCCGCGCCAGCAACCGCCAGCGGTGCAGCGGCACGGGGACCAGAAGATCGGCGTCGGCCAGCACCGGCCCGCCGGCCCTGTTCAGCCAGGCCGCGAAGGCCGGGCCGTAATCTGTGCGCTCGCCGTGCTTGAAACGCAGCACCATGTCGCGGCCGCCCTCATAGGTCATGGCGGCGCGGGCACGGGTGAAGGGCGGCGGACGCGCGATGCAGGCGGCGCATTCGGCGTCTTCGCCTGCAAGCTCGTTCTCGAGCGGCAGGGCGCAGCGCCGGCAGGCCGGCGCGCCGAACCCCGCCCGTCCCCAGCAATCGGGACACAGCGCCGATGGGCTTCCCGTCGGCGCGCCGCAGGCCGGGCATTGCGGCGGAAAGAGCGCATCGACCACCGCCCCCGCCATGCGGCGAAGGCTCGCCAGACCCGGCGCGGTCGCGCTATCCCTCGGCCCCATGACACGGAGCATAGCGTGACGACCGAAATGGGCGAGGGCGGCCCGCCGCGGCTTTTCGACCCTGACCTCAGGGCGCGCCGCCGGGCGCGCGCCGCGGCGCGCTTCGCCGAGCACG
>CAZBPO010000089.1:0-7070 GCA_964493795.1 uncultured Flavobacteriaceae bacterium | reverse complement strand
GGACCCGCGCGAAAGCGCGGGTCCGCATCACCGGCGACGCCGGGCAGCGCGTGGCGCACGAGCTGCCGCCCGGCAAACTTGGCGAGATTACCTGCGAGCCGGGCGGTCAGGACTTCGACCTCATCGTCAGCCTGCTGGAACTGCACGCCGAAAACGATCCGATCGGCGCGATGGCCCAGGCCCGCGCAGCGCTCGCCCCTGACGGGCTCTACATCGCCGTGATGTTCGGCGCCGGCACGCTGGCCGAGCTGCGCGCGGCGCTGTCGGAGGCCGAGATCGAAAGCGACGGCGGCCTCAGCCCGCGTGTTTTTCCCTTCGCCGACGTGCGCGACGCCGGCTCGCTGCTGCAACGGGCGGGTTTCGCTCTGCCGGTCGCGGATGCAGACAAGCTGACCGTCCGTTATGGCGAGCCTTTAAGACTGCTGGCCGACCTCAGGGGCGCGGGGGAAAGCAATGTCCTGACGGCGCGCCGCCGGGCCTTCCTCAAGCGCGGCACGCTGATGCGCGCGCTCGAGCTCTACCGCGCCCGCCACGGCGAACCCGACGGGCGGTCGCTGGCGACGTTTGTGTTCCTGACGATGACGGGCTGGCGTCCCCACGAAAGCCAGCAGACGCCGCTGAAGCCCGGATCAGGCGCGATCAGCCTGACCGAAGCCCTCAAGCCGCGCGGTTAGGCGCCGAACGCCGCGACGATTTCGTCGTAGAAATAGGAGATCAGGTTGTCGCCCACGGCCTGGATCGAGGCGATGACGGCGAGCGCGACGAAAGTGGCGACGAGTCCATACTCAATGGCGGTCGCGCCCGAAGAGTCGCGCCCGAAAGCCTTGAGGAACCGAACCACTCTCGTCATCTCTCCAGCGCCCCCTTGCGCCTCAACGCCTCCACCAACGGCCGGTCGGCCGGAGGCATCGGCAGGGAATCCAGGTCGTCCAGGGCCGACCAGCAGATCCGTTGTCCCTCCATCGGGGCCGCCGCTCCGATCCAGCGACGGCACAGATAGAGCGGCATGAGCAGGTGAAACCGCTCATACCCGTGGCTTGCGAACGTGAAAGGTTCGAGAGCCTCCGGATCGACCTCGATGCCCAGCTCCTCGCGAAGCTCGCGCACCAGCGCCTCTTCCGGGCGTTCGCCGCCCTCGACCTTGCCGCCCGGGAACTCCCACAGTCCCGCGAGCTCTTTGCCTTCAGGGCGTTCGGCCATCAGCACCCGCCCCTCGCCGTCGATCAGGGCGCAGGCCGCGACAAGCACGACCTTCACCGTTCCCTCCGGGTTTTGCGACATTCGGCCTCACACGCTTAAGGATTGGTAAGGGTTCAAATTTGAATCGATTTTCCATGGCGGCCGATGCCGCCGCGCCACGCCGATTGATCGCCCCGGCCCTGACGGACTAGGTTCAGGTTCACATTCGTTCCCGTCCGGAATGCTCTGCCCATGTCTCTTTCCGCTGGCGCGCCGCGCCCCTTCAAGGTCGCTGTTTCGCAGGAAACCGTTAACGCCATCATGGCGCGCGTCGCGGCGTTCGACATGCCCGACACGCCCGAAGGCGACGGCTGGGCCTATGGCGCGGCTCCTGAGTTCATGACCGCCCTGATCGAGTACTGGAAGGACGGCTTCGACTGGTGGGCCGCCCAGGACGGCCTCAACCGCTTTCCCCAGTTCACCGCGACGGTCGGCGACCTCGACATCCACTTCGTGCACGAGAAGGGCTCTCAGGCCGCGCCGCGCGCCCTGATCCTCAGCCATGGCTGGCCGGGCTCGTATTTCGAGTTCCTGCACATCGTCGAGAAACTGGCCCATCCCGAGCGCTTCGGCGGCCGCGCCGAGGACGGCTTCGACGTCGTCGCGCCATCGCTGCCCGGCTATGGCTTCTCGTCGAAGCCCAGACGTCCGATCAGCCCACGCACCGTCGCGGCGCATTTCGACGCCCTGATGACGGGCAGCCTCGGCTACGGTTCCTATCTCGCCCAGGGCGGCGACTGGGGCAGCGTCGTCTCGGGCTGGCTCGCCTATGAAGGCGCGGGATGCGCCGGCGCGCATCTCAATATGCTGGGCTGGCGCGCACCGGGTGTCGCCCCCGAAACCGACGAGGAAAAGGCGCAGGCCATGCAGGCGGCCGGCCTGTTCGAGGCCGAGGGGGCCTATTTCCGCCTCCACTCCACCAAGCCTTCCACCCTCGCCTACGCGATGATGGATTCGCCGGTCGGTGCGGCGGCGTGGATCGTCGAGAAATTCCACGGCTGGTCCGACCTCAGGAATGGCGGCATCGAGGCCGCCTATACCAAGGACCAGCTGCTGACGAATGTGATGATCTATCTCGTCACCGGCACCTTCGCGACCGCGACCTGGCTCTATCGCGGCCTGTTCGAGGACCAGTCCGGCGCGCCGCTGCCTGCGGGCGCGCGTATCGAAAAGCCCATGGGACTCGCGCGTTTCCCCATCGATATCATTCCGATGCCGCCCCGTTCGCTGGTCGAGCGCATGATGAATGTCGTCCACTGGAGCGAGATGGCTGAAGGCGGGCATTTCGCCGCGTTGGAGCGGCCCGACCTTCTGGTGGACGATATCCGCGCCTTCGCCCGCGCCGCAGGGTTCTGAGACCATGCGCGCCTTTCTCCTCGCCGCCGGGATCGCCCTGCTCGCCGCCTGCGGCGAAGCCGGGCCCGCCAGGATCGACGGCAGCTCCAAGGACGCCGCCGAGGCCTCCATCGTCGCCATCGCCGCAACTCTCGATCCGGCGCAGAAAGCCGAGTTCGACGCCGCCATGGACATGGGCTGGCCGCTCAGCGAAATCGCCGGCAAGACGGCGGACGAGGTGATCGCCCTCGCCCGGGCGCGCCGGATCGCGACGCTGAGGGACGAGACCATCCCGGCCCTTCAGACGGCCATCCCCGAGGCCGAGGCGGCGGTCGGCGAGGCCGCCGAGGCGGCCAAAAACGCGCGCCGCTTCCTCGCCGCCATTTCGCTGATCAATCCGCGCTTCGTCTGGCGCGACGGCGCGCCCGGCGAGGCCTCGCCGCTGTTCTCGTTCAACATGAAGAACGACACCTCAGAGGCGATCCAGGAGATCGTCTTCCGGGCCACCATCGGCCCGCGCGGCGACGGCAAGCCCTGGATCGACGAGCGTTTCGCCTTCAAATTCGCCGAGCCCGTGACGGCCGGCGAGACGAAATTCGTCTTCGTGACGCCCGACCTCACCCATCCGGGCAATGTCGATGCGCTGAGTTCGCGCGACGCCGCCCCGGGCGACATGCGCTACGACATCGACTTCGTACGGGTCGCAGACCTCAACGGCCGCGTCATCATGGACGACGAGGGCGAAGCCAAGGCCGGCGCGGCGCTTCAGGCGGCCAGAGACGAACTGGCGGCCGCCGAAGCGGAGCTGAAGCGGCTGGAAGCCGGCGGCGCGATCGCCGCGCCGTGACACCGTTCCGGATCGAAATCCCCGAGGCCGACTGGCGCGATCTGCGCCACCGCCTCAGCCATGTCCGCCTGCCGGTCGAGAACGAAGGCAACGAGGCGTGGGAGTACGGCACGACCCTGGCCTATATGAAGCGGGTGCTGCCCTATTGGCGCGACCGCTTCGACTGGCGCGCGGCCGAGGCGGACCTGAACCGCTTTCCCCAGTTCCTCGCCGACTTCAAGGGCCCGGACGGCACGGTCCACGACATCCATTTCGTCTATGAAAAGGGGTCGGGGCCCCGGCCCCGCCCACTGATCCTCACCCATGGCTGGCCCTCGACCTTCCGCGAGTTTCTCGACGTGGTCGAACCGCTGGCCCACCCCGAGCGGTTCGGCGGCGACGCCGCCGACGCCTTCGACGTGATCGTGCCCTCGCTGCTCGGCTTCGGCTTTTCATCCAAGCCCGCCCGGCCGGTCGGCCCGGCCTATATCGCCGAACTTTGGCATACGCTGATGCACGACGTGCTGGGCTATCGGACCTATTTCGCCCAGGGCTGCGACTGGGGCTCGTTCGTCACGTCGCGCCTGGCCCTCCAGCACCCAGAGGCCCTCGAGGCGATCCACCTGACGATGCTGCCGCTGCGGCCCGAACTGAAGCACCCCTCGCAGCCGCCGGTGACGCCCGAAGAGGCCGCCTGGATCAAACAGATGAACGCCTGGTGGCAGGTCGAGGCGGGCTATCGCGCCATTCAGTCGACCCGGCCCATGGCGCTCGCCTTCGGCCTTGCGGATTCCCCCGCCGGTCTGGCGGGCTGGCTGGCCGACAAATACAACCGCCTCGGCGATACAGCCAAAGGCCACGCCTATGAGGGCATGGAGGCGCGCTTCCCGCACGACCTCTTCTGCACCCAGCTGTCGATCTACTGGTTCACCAACACCATCAATTCGGCCAACACGCTCTACAAGGCCGGGCCCGCCGAGGGCTCGGGCCGGCTGCAATCCGGCGAGCGGGTCGAGACGCCCACCGGCTATGCCGAATATCCCATCGACACGCTGCCGGTGACGCCCCGCTCATGGGCCGAGCGCGGCTATAACATCGTCGATTTCCAGGTTCTGGATCGCGGCGGCCACTTCGCGGCGATGGAAGAGCCCGCGCTCTTCGCCGACAATGTGCGCGGCTTCTTCCGCCGGTTCCGTCAAGGCTGATATTTGCTGCGCTGCGATAGACTTTTCGCGGAACAGGCGTAGATTTCGCGCCCTTGGCCTTGGGGATAGGGCTTTCACACGAGCGTATCTTGAGCGACCCTCAAACCGCGACCACCGGCGCGCTGCCGGAGCCGGACCACCACAAGAGCTCTTTCCTCGCCCTCACCATCGCATCGGTGGGCATCGTCTATGGCGATATCGGCACCAGCCCGCTCTACGCCTTCCGCGAGGCGTTGCGCCCGGTGACCGTTGATGGCGGCGTCTCGCGCGCTGAAGTCATCGGCCTCGTCTCGCTGATCTTCTGGTCGCTCACCGTCGTCGTCACGATCAAATACGTGATCTTCATGCTGCGCGCCGACAATAACGGCGAAGGCGGCACGCTCTCGCTGATGGCGCTGGCGCAAAAAGCCTATGGCCGGCGCACCTTCGCGATCTTCCTTCTGGGCATCACCGGCGCGGCGCTGTTTTACGGCGACGCGATCCTGACGCCCGCCATGTCGATCATCTCCTCGCTCGAGGGGCTCAAGCTCATAACTTCGGCGTTCGATCCCTACATCATTCCGCTGGCGATCCTGATCATCGGCGTACTGTTCGCCGTCCAGCGTCACGGCACCGCGATCGTCGGCGTCTTCTTCGGCCCCGTCTGCGTCGTCTGGTTCATCGTCCTGACGGCGCTGGGCGTCATCCACCTGTCCGACGACCCCGATATCCTGTGGGCGCTCAGCCCGCATTATGCGCTGGGCTTCCTGTTCGACCACGGGCTGGTCGGCTTCATCGTGCTGGGGGCCGTGTTCCTGGCCGTCACGGGCGCTGAAGGCCTCTATGCCGACATGGGCCATTTCGGCCGGGGGCCGATCCGCGCCGCCTGGATCTGGCTGGTCTTCCCTGCGCTCGTCATCAACTATTTCGGCCAGGGCGCGATGGTCCTGGCCGACCCCAGCACCATCGCCAATCCGTTCTTCCTGATGGCGCCGGACGGCTGGCTCATCCCGCTGGTTCTGCTCTCGACCGTGGCCACCGTGATCGCCAGCCAGGCGGTCATCACCGGCGCGTTCTCGCTGACCCGTCAAGCGATCCAGCTGGGCATCCTGCCGCGCATGACGATCACCCAGACCTCGGCCGCGCAGGCCGGGCAGATCTATGTGCCGGCGGTCAACGCCTTCTTGTTCATCGGCGTGATCCTGCTGGTCCTCGGCTTCCAGTCATCGGCCAATCTGGCGCACGCCTATGGCGTCGCCGTCACCGGCACGATGTGCGTCACCTCGCTGCTGTTCTATGTGATCGTCCGCCGGGTCTGGAAATTCTCGCGCCGCGCCGCGATCCTGACGGTCGCGCCCTTCCTGATCATCGAACTCGCCTTCCTCGCGGCCAACCTGACCAAGCTGCTGAACGGCGCCTACGTGCCGCTGATGCTGGGCGCCGGACTGGTCATCATCATGTGGACGTGGCGGCGGGGGAACCGGATCGTCCAGGACAAGACCCGCCGCGAATCCGTCAAGCTGGAAGACCTGCTCGACATGCTGAGGCGCAGCCCGCCGGTCCGCGTGCCCGGCACGGCGATCTTCCTGACCAACGACCCGGAAGTCGCCCCGCCCGCCCTGTTCCACAATCTCAAGCACAACAAGGTGCTGCACGAGAAGCTGATCGTCCTCTCGGTCTTCACCTCATCCTATCCGCGCGTGCCGGAAGAAAACCGCGCCAAAGTCGAGGAGATAGACCCGGACGTCACGCGGGTGATCCTGAACTTCGGCTATATGGAGACGCCCAACGTGCCCCGCGCCCTGGCGCGGCTGAAGAAGCAGGGGCTGAAATTCGACATCATGACGACGTCGTTCTTCCTCGGCCGCCGCACCATCGTGCCGGATCGCCGTTCGGGCATGCCGCGCTGGCAGGACAAGCTGTTCATCACGCTGAACCGCAACGCGACGAACGCCACCGACTTCTTCCAGATTCCCACAGGCCGCGTGGTCGAACTGGGGGCGCAGATCACGGTCTGAGCCCTCGCCGGCAGGTCCGGCCTGGGCTCAGAGCGTCACGCCGCCAGGCTGCGTCCGATGCGCAGGAATTTCTCGCGCCGCTCGCGCTTCAGCGTCTCGCCGTCCTTGCCGGCCTGGGCCTCCAGCGCCTCGGCGATGGCGTCGCCCACGGCGGTCACCGTCGCGGCCGGATCGCGATGCGCGCCGCCCAGCGGCTCCGGAATGACCTTGTCGACCACTTTCAGGCCCAAGAGGTCCTGCGCCGTGATCTTCATGGCGTTGGCGGCGTCGGCGGCCTTTTCGGCCGAGCGCCACAGGATCGAGGCGCAGCCTTCCGGCGTGATCACCGAATAGACGGCGTTCTCAAGCATCAGCACCGTGTCGGCCGAAGCGATGGCGACCGCGCCGCCCGACCCGCCCTCGCCGATGATCACGGCGGTCATGGGCACGGTCAGCGAGCAGTGCAGGTCGTCGTGCTCGCGGTGGAAG
>CAZBPO010000088.1:2905-10827 GCA_964493795.1 uncultured Flavobacteriaceae bacterium | reverse complement strand
GCGAAGATTCGTCGACGCGGCGGCCCACCTGGCTGACGATGCGCTGACAGATGTTCATCAGCTGACCGTTGTCGCGGAAGCGGATATTGGTCAGCTGTACCTTGCCGGCGACCTCGATGAACACGCGCTCGGCGCCGTTGACCATGATGTCGGCGATGTCGTCGCGGGCGAGCAGGGGCTCGAGCGGGCCGTAGCCGAGAACGTCGTTGCAGATGTCCTGGAGCAGGGTCTCCTGCTCCGCGATCGACATCACGACGTTCTTGATCGAGATGATCTCGTTGACGATGTCGCGGATCTCTTCGCGCGCGGATTCGCTGTCGAGCTGGGCCAGCTGCGCCAGGTCGATCGTGTCGATCAACGCGTTGAAGATCGTCGTTTTGATCTGGTAGTAGCCGTCGGAACGCGACTCGACCGCGACCGGCGTAGGCGCTTTGGCCGCCTTCGGCGCAGGCCGCGGCGCTGGCGCGGCGGCAGCCGCCGCCGGCTTGGCGGGCGCCGGAGGCGGAGCGGCGGGTTTGCCCACCGGCGAGCGCGGCGTAAGAGTATCGCTTCCCGGTCGCTTCCCGAACATCGGTTATCCCGCCTTCTTCATCGACTTCCGGTTCAGCGCGCTCAGAAGCTTGAACAGCGACTCACGCTTGGGCTTCTTGGTCTCCGAGACCGGCTCGCGCCCCGTCAGCACGCGCGCGATATGCGTGAAACCCTGAGCCGCGCGCGACTGCGCGTTGAGCTGGCCGATCATCTGACCGTTATTGGCGGCCGTGCCGAAAAGCTGGGGATCGAAGGGCAGCACCAGCAAGGGCTCGGCGCCGATCGCTTCGGCGAAATCCTTCACCGGAATTTCAGGTCGCTTGACCACGCCGACCTGGTTGAGAATCAGGCGAGGCCTGGCGTCGTGAGGTCGGGACGCGACGAAGTGATCGCAGATATTCTTCGCATTGCGGAGCGAGGCGAGATCGGGCGTCGCGGTGACGATGATTTCGTCGGCCCCCATCAAGGTCTGCCGCGTCCAGGCCGACCATGCGTGCGGAACGTCGATCACCACGGCCGGCGACGATGCGCGCACGATGTCCAGAACGGTCTCAAAGGCAGGCGCGTCGATATCGTAGTCGCGATCCAGCATCGCCGGCGCGGCGAAGAGATGCAGCCTGTCGGCGCAGCGCACGAGCAGGCGGTCGAGAAGAACGTCGTCCAGGCGTTCCGGCGCGATGAGGGCGTCGACGACGCCCTGGGCGGGATCTTGGTTGAAGTGGATGCCCGCCGTTCCGAACGGAAGATCGAGATCGACGACGGTCGAGGCGACGCTGAGCTGGTTGGCCAGCGCCCAGGCGAAATTGTGGGCGATGGTCGATGAACCCGCGCCGCCTTTCGCGCCGACGAACGCGAAGACCTTGCCGATCGGCTCGGACTCCGGCGCGGCGTAGAGGGACGCCACGGTTTCGATGACCTGCATGGGATGCAAGGGCGTCATCAGGTATTCGCTGATACCGTTCCGGATGAGTTCGCGATACAGCTGGATGTCGTTGGAGCCGCCTACGACGACAACCTTGCTGGCCGGATCGCACACGCTCGCCAGCGCCTCCAACTCGGCCATAAGCGGACCGCGCTCGACATGGCGGGATTCGACGATGAGCAGGTTCGGCGTCGGCGTGTCGGCATAGAGCTCGGCCGCCGCAGAGGCGCCGCCCATATGCACCGAGACGTGGGTCTTCGAGAGACGCCGATCGAGCGCCGCGCGCTGGATGACGGCCCCCGTCTCAGGGTTCTCGCAGAACGCGGCGATCGTGATACGCGGCACCGGGCGATCCGAGACCGGAACGCCGAATGTGTCGCTGTCCACGACCGCGGGGAGGCCTTGAGATTTGTTCATACGCGAATCCTTGCAGCCGTATCCTGTTACTGACGTTCAGTGCCCGACTTGACGCCCGCCACCTTGCCACTGTCGCCCGCTGTGCGCGCCGACGAGGGCGATTCGCCTTTTTCGTACTTGCCGATGATCGTGTCGCGCCGCTCCGCCGACGCCGTGGCGTCCATCGGCTGGGCCTGGACGAGATCGCGCGGGTTGGATGCCATCGCCGCAAGGTTCTGCTGCATCGAGCAGCCGAAGGTCGGGTAGGTGGTGTTATCCCACGTCATCGAGAGGTTTTCCGACCAGTCGGCGTTCTCGCAGGTCGGCACGCGCGCGACATAGCGGGCATAGGCCAGCCGCGTCGTCGTGGCCGATCCGCGCTCGGGCGTATAGCTGGCGACGGTGACGTAGTTGCGGGGAATCCCGTGAAGCGCGGCGAGATCCCTGATTTCGCCTTCGATCTGAGCCGCCGCCCGGCCGCCGACGGCCGTTTGAATCTCGATCACGCCGCTGCCGTCCGCGCGATAGGCGTTGAAGAACCCGGCGACCTGCTGACGCGACTGCGGCGAGAGATGGCCCCTGCCATCGGTCGCCACGTTCAACATCGCGACCTCGGACTTCACCTCGATGGGATGGCGCTGTTCGATCGGAAGCGCCGCGTTATAGCGATGCTCGAACGATGAGGCGCAGGCGCCGGCGAGCAGAGCCAGGGGTAGCGCGAGAAAAGCGGATTTAAGGTTGGTCATATCGATCCTGGCCTCGGTCAATCGATGATGTAGCCGGACGACGCGGCGCCGGGCGCCGGCATCACCGTCGTGGTGTAGGTCGCGTTGGACTGTCCGTTGAGATAGGCCTGCGCGTCGGTCGGCGGCACGAAGCCGGTCGTCGGCAGCTTCATTTCGTTGGCTGACGTCGGATCGACCAGAATCGCCGAGACGATGATGACCAGCTCTGTCTGGTTCATCTGATAGTCCCGGCTGCGGAACAGGGCGCCCAGCACCGGCAGGTCCTTCAGGCCGGGATAGCCGTCAATGTTCTGCTTGAAGTCGTCGCGCAGCAGGCCCGCCATCATCATCGCGCCGCCGCTCGGCAGCTCCAGCGTGGTCTCGGCGCGGCGGACACGGATACCCGGAATGGTGAGGCCAGGGATGGTGATGACGTCGCCGTTGGGCGCGCGCACCGCCGAGCCCGGCAGGGTGAGCGCCCCTTCTGAAGTCAGCTCCGAGACTTCCGACGAGACTTTCAAACTGATGCGTCCTTCGCTCAGCACGACCGGCGTAAAAGCGAGGCCGACGCCGAACTCCTTGAACTCGACACGCACGTTGCCGCTGTCGTCGCTGCCCGAGGGAACGGGGAACTCGCCGCCCGCGAGGAAGTTCGCGGTTTCACCGGACAACGCGGTCAGGTTCGGTTCCGACAGCAGACGCAGGATGCCGGCGCGCTCCATGGCGCGGACGGTGCCTTCGACATTGTTGTAGGCGTTCGAGTTGTTGATCGCGGCGCAGGGCAAGGTCGGCGCGCTCTCGCCGTCGAAGAACGGCAGCTCGCCGTTACAGGTCAGGTTGTACGGGTTGTAGAGCTGGCCCGGCGTCATGCCGAGCGCCGCGGAGCCCGTGCCCAGGGCCCGACCAAGAAGGCTGAACTCGTTATTGGACGTGAAGTTCAGCGGCACGCCGCCGGCCACGGCCATCGCTTTGAGGTCGATGCCCAGCTGCTTGGCCACGCCGCGCTGCATCTCGGCGATGCGCACGCGGATCATCACCTGCTGGCCGCCCGACACGCTGATCAGATTCAGCACCTTGGCGGGGTCGCCGACATAGCGGACCGCCATTTCGCGCGCCTGCTCGGCGACGGAAGCGGATCTCACGACGCCGGTGAGCACGATGTTGTCGTTGACGCTTTCCACTTTGATATCGGCGTCGGCGAAGTGGGCGCGCATCAGGTCGCCAAGTGCGACCATGTCCCGCTCGACGCGAATCTCGAGATTGAGAAGCTGCCGGCCAGACTCGGAGAAGAAGAACGCGTTCGTCTGACCGACGGTCAGGCCGAGGATGTAGATCCGCCGCGGCGTGCGGACGATCGCATCGACGATCGCAGGGTTGGAGACGAGCACATCGGCCGCGTCGGCCGGCAGCTCGATGATCGCGGCCTTGTTCAAACCCAGCGTGACCCGCTCGCTCGACGGGCCCGACCCGCCGCCCTTGACCTGGAGCGTCGTCGTGACCGGCCCGGCAGCAGCAGGCATCGACGCCGCTATGAGCGCGGCCGCCGCCCAGACAATGAATTTCATAGTGCCCCGCATGACGCGCCTCGTTAATTGCTGCCGGCCGCCTGGACCTGGGTGACTTCACCGTGGCGGACGATGGTGATCGTGCTCGACCCACGCTGACGCCCCCCGCTACCGGCAGGAATACGCATTTCGATGACCGGCTTGTCCGCCGCGGTCAGGCCGCGCAACGCCAGTGAAAGCTTCCCGATCTCGCCGCCCTGCTGAAGCAGCTCGGCTTCCGCCGGGCTGACCTCGAGCGTCGCGGTTTTCGCCGTCTGCTGCGTCTCGCGGCTCGCCTCGGTCGCGCCGGTCGAGTCGCGGAACGTCTGGCCCACCGCCAGAACGCGAATGTTCTGCAACAGCGTGCGGGTGATGGCGCGCTTCATGCCCTCGTCGGAGCTGCCGGCATCCGCCGTCAGGATGACGTCCACCCGGTCGTTCGGCTTGATGAAGCCGCCCGCGCCGGTCTCCTCGCGGATCTCGACCGAAACGGCGCGCATTCCGGGCGCAAGGCTCGCCGCCATGAAGTTCGAGCTTTCGGCGCGCACCAGCTTGACCTCGGTCACCGGCTCGCCGGAGAAGACCACCGTGCGCGCCACCGCGCCGATCATGCCTTCCAGACCCTGCGGGCTGTTCTGTTTGGTGACGTAGCTGCCGGCGACCGCGTCGCTCGGCCACTTCTGCCACTTCAGGTCGCCGGGACCGATCAGGGTGCCGATGTCGAGATCGCGCGACGCGACCAGGACCTCGGCCATGTTCACCTGCGGCGACGCTGCGGCGACGGCCTGATTCTTCTTGCCGAAGACGCCGCCCAGAAGAAGTGCGGCCATGCCTGCGGCCCCCAATGCGATGAGCAGGACGAGAATGCGAACGGGGCTCATGGGATGCGGTCTCCCTTGATATTTCGGGTCAAGGCGCGAAAGCCTTCAGAAAGAGGAACGTGCCGGGAAGTGCGATCAGGCCGCCCAGGCCGAGCGCGACGCCGTAAGGCATTCCCGCCTTGGGCATGAGAAGCTGGTTGAGAACCGGAACGCGTGCGGCCGAAACGCTGGCCGCCGGAATCCGGCGAACGATCAGAAGAAGGATCGCGAATGCGCCGCCGACCAGCGCGAAGGCGAACACGAACTTGACGATCATGGCGGGGCCCATCCACAGCGAGATGGCCGCGAAGAATTTCGCATCGCCGCCGCCGACAAGATTGAGCGCGAACAGCCCCATGCCCAGGAACAACGTCACCACGAACACGAGCCCGTGCATGCCGACGGCCTGAAGCGGCATCTCGGCCAGCGGCGCAGCGATCGCGAACAGGACCACCAGCGCACCGGGAATCCAGTTCGGGATGCGATAGCTGAGGATGTCGGTCATCGCGCCGAGGGCGAAGAAGACCGGACACGCGATCAGCACGATGGCCTGCAGCAGCAGCATAGTCTCCCCGTGGTCACGTCCATTGCAGACGCAAGTCCAGCGCATCCAGTCGGCGCGCGTCATGCGGAGCCTAGCGACGGCCTCTTAAGCGAGGCTTAAACAAACCCTTCCAAAACCTTTCCGCGCTCACCTGAATGCCGAACGATCAAGGCGTTGGTCGGTTAAGCGGCGTTAACATCCGGCCGCACGGCGGGGCCCTGGATGTTTCCTGGGCGCGGAAAGCAAGAAAGCCGCAGGGCGGACCCTGCGGCTTCCTCGCTCAGATTGTCGCCAGCGCCGTTTCGGGCGCGGCGAGGTTCTTACGAACCGATCTGGACAGCCACGTCGCTGAACATCGAGTTCAGGCTGACGCCCAGGGCGTCCGCGCCGACGATGATCGCGACGGCGATGAAGGTGGCGATCAGGCCGTATTCGATGGCCGTCGCGCCCGACTCGTTCTTCAGGAAGCGGTTCAGAAACTTGCTCATGTTAGGATCTCCGTTGAAAGTCACCACAGCACCAGTTCAACGGCGTATCGAATTTTTTGCTTCGCCGTGAACACGAGTGACAATACGGGTGCGGAGTTTCCACCGATTTAAGAGACGCGGTAAATTTCGTCTTTACTACATATTTTTCGTAGAAAAGTTTTTCGCAGACGGATTGCGCGCTTTTCACGGCGCTGCGGCGGGCGCCTCCTTTAGAGAAGACTGGCGATCGATCCCCTAGTCCCTCCCTATATAGAGCCAACGAACTGCCTCGCCAGCGATGAGGGCTTTCGAGCCGGTTAAGAAGCCCACTGGGACGTTCAGACTTCCTTCAATCCTCGACGGCAATCTAGGCGCGATGCGTCGTTTCCCTGCGGCGCCCTGATGTTTGGAGTTTCGATATGAAGCGCCTGTTGCTCGCCGCCGCCATCGCATGCCTGGGGACCGCGCCTGCGCTCGCCGAAGACCTCTCGGTCGCCAAGGATCAGTCCAAGGTCATCAAACTGACCGGCGCGGCCTCGACGGTGGTGGTCGGCAATCCCGCGATCGCCGACATCACGATGCAGGACGCGACCACCGCCTTCATCACCGGCAAGAGTTTCGGGACGACCAACGTGATCGCGATGGACGGCGAAGGCCGGCAGATCGCCAGCTTCCGTATCGTCGTTACATCGAGCACCGACCGCTCGGTCACGCTCATCAAAGGGCGTGAGCAGATCACGCTGTCCTGCGCGCCGCGCTGCGAACAGACGGCGGCATCCGGCGGCGGACAGGCTGCACCCTGATTTTAGTCAGAACGCTCTGACAGAACGACGAAAGGCCGGGTCGCCCCGGCCTTTCTGCTTTTCTGGATCGTTGCGCTCGCCTTACCGCGCCAGGCGGAGGTTGGAGAGGTCCGAGCCGATGACGCGGAAGACCTGCTGCAGCTGCGAGGCGCTGACGTTGTCGTAGAAGAGACTTGGATTCGTGGCGCAGTTGCGAAGCAGATTGCGGACCGTGTTGTCATTCTCTTCCAGCAAGATCGTATAGATGCGGATATTGACGGCCTTGATGTTGTTGCAAAGCGTCGTGACCTGCGCGTTCATATTGTTGACGGCCGTGCCTGAGTTCGTCGACCCCAGACGCCCAGAATAGAGATAACCGTAGGCCGAGTAGGCGGACCGCAGATCGCCGTTATTGTTGCCTTCGATCGTATTGACGCCGTCGGTCATCAGGATCAGCGCCTTGCTGGTCTCCGGATCGTTATAGGGCACGCCCTCGGTGAAGGGCTCGGTCGGCGACAACAATCGCCAGCCCCACGCCAGACCGATCGGAATATGCGTATAGCCGTCAGGGTTGAGGGCATTGATGCGAGCCGTGATCGTCGATCGGTTGTTCGTCAGCGCCAGGATCGGCTGCATCTTGCAGCCGCGCTCATAGCTCGCGCTGTTCGCATTCACGTACTTGCCCGGATGCATCAGACGGGCTTGCCAGTTCGTGGTCGAACTGTCGGTGAGATATGAGTTCAGAGATGTGTTCCGATTGCTCGAGTCGCGATCGGGCTCGTCGGGATAGAGATACGGCACCCAGCGCGAGTCGGGGTTCGCCGCCGTCGGCGCTGTGTCGGTCGCCTCCAGATTGCCCGGCCTCGCCTCGACGCATCCCGTCCAGCGCCGACTGGCCCGCATCTGGTGCGATTGGCGGGCCCCGGTCAGCGGCGCGTAGATATCGTAGGCGTAACGCCCGCCGCTATAGTAGCTGCGGGCCGTCGATGAGGCGCCCGTCGTGTCGATCCAGCCACGAGCGACTGCGGTTGCCGGGTCCAGCTTCACCGCGGCGGCGAACGGCACGATCCCGACTTTCAGTTTATCGGGGTAGTCCTGACTGCCGAAGAGAATGCTGATCAGGTCGTTCGCGGCGGCCTTGAGCGAGGGCA
>CAZBPO010000088.1:801-2895 GCA_964493795.1 uncultured Flavobacteriaceae bacterium | reverse complement strand
CATCTTGGTTCCCGAGCTCATGGAGCCGGTCGTGTCGAGCACGAGCGCGACTTCCAGCCCCTTCATTTCGCGCCGGACCTCGACCTCGGCCGACACATCCATGGTGTGATAGCCGATCAGGCCCATGATCAGGGTATCGACCGTCGCGTCGGCCGAGATCGTCACGTATGCCTGTTGATAGTCGATGCGCAGATCGCCGACTGTGCCCAGCTCGGAGTCAGGGAAGTTGGCGCGGAAATAGGCGTTGGCGGAAGCCGTGACTTCGGTTTCGGACAAGCCCAGCTGGCCGCCGATCGCCAGCGCGGTCGCATCAAGCGCATCGCCGAGGCGGTTCTTGACCATCAGCGCGCGGGAAAAATCGACGGCCAGACCGCCGAAAGCGAAAAACGGAATAGCGGCGAGACCGAACATCATCGCGACATTGCCGCGTTGATCGCGCCAGAAAGCGCCAAGCCGTTGCAGCACGCCGAACCGTCCGGCGCCCTCAGTCGTCTTCACGTCAGCCATATTCCGTCTGTCCCCGAGACCGGTGGGATCGCTTGCGCCGGCATCCCCGTGACCCGCACAACAACCTTCACGCTAGCGCTCATGGGTTAATCAATCGCAAAACATAAAATTTGATGTAATTCCGAATAGATCGAGTTTTAGGCAAATTTATATTTCAGTCAAAGCGCATTGGTTGTCAGGTTGTTATAGTTAACCCACAGTAATCAATGACTTTGACTTACTTCTCTGGTACGCAATTACCCGATTTCGGACGGAGGGGAATTGTGGTCCGGCTATTGCCGAAACTATTCAAGAGCCGGACGCCGGACGCGACGGAGCGGCCGCCCGGGCGCTTGCAGCGGTTCGTGCAGGACGTGCGCGGCGTCGCGGCGCTGGAGTTCGCGTTCATCGCACCGCCCTTCTTCTTGCTGTTGTTCTCGATGTTCGAGGTCGGCCTGACCTACACGGCCGACGTCGTGCTCCAGAACGCCGTCAGCGACACGGCGCGCAAGATCCGGACCGGCCAGGTTCAGAGCGCCGGCCTCACGCGTGAACAGTTCCGCGAAATGGTGTGCGACGAGATCAGCATCCTGCTGAGCTGCGACCAGCGGCTCCAGATCGACGTCCGCCGTTTCACCGCGTTCACCGGCGCGGGCTTCACCAACCCGTTGGACAATGACGGGAACTATAGAAACGACTACAAATTCGAACCCGGCGCGCCCTGCGACGTCGTGCTCGTCCGCGCCTTTTACGCCTGGGATCCCATCACGCCGGGCCTCGGGGACTACATGGGCACGATGGCCGGCGGCGCTCGCCTGCTTCAAGGCACGGCCGCCGTCCGCAACGAACCCTTCGAAAGCGCAGGTCCGCTATGCTGAGCCGCTTTCTTCGCAGGCTGCGCCGTGACGATTCCGGTCTGTCGGCGCTGGAATTCGCCATTATCTGTCCGGTGATGCTGACTTCGCTGCTTGGCGCGGTCGAAGTCTCCAACGGCATGCTGGCCGATCGGAAAGTCACGCAGGTCACATCGACGATCGCCGATCTGACCTCGCAGGATACCGACATCACGACCAGCGAGATGCGCGACATCTGGGCGGCCGGCGCGGCGATCATGTACCCGATGGGGGTGGGACCGCTCAAAATGCGCGTGTCCAGCGTCGTCGCCGACCTCAACGGCATCACCCGGGTCGAGTGGAGCTGTTCGTTGAACACCACGGCGCGCTCGGCCGGAGCGGTGATCACGATCCCCGAGGGGATGGTGCAGCCGGGCGGCAGCGTCATCCTGTCGGAGGTGGAATATCTCTACACCTCGGCGATCGGCGATTTTCTGACGAGCGGCGTGACGGTGAAGGACAAGTTCTACCTGCGGCCGCGACGCGTGCTGAAAGTGACGCGCACGGAATCCTGCCCGACCTAGCGAATAGCGCCGGGCGCGCGCCGCCCGCCGTCATGGTTCACGCTTTCTTAAGCCCGGATACGCCAGATCAGCGGTCCGGGCCGCTCGCGCCCGGTCGCCGAACCTGTTAACAGGGCGACGCGTCCGGCAATGGCCCCGCGAGGAACCATGAAACTGACACTCCGATTTGCGGCTGCTCTGACGGCTGCGAG
>CAZBPO010000088.1:0-791 GCA_964493795.1 uncultured Flavobacteriaceae bacterium | reverse complement strand
TTGGCCTTCGTCCCCGCCGCGTCCGCCGCCGAAGCCTGCGTCAAAGGCCCGGACGAGGTCGCGCTGCAGGTGCGCGTGATCCAGACAGATCTGATGGTGGCGGCGCTCTCATGCGGCGCTTCGGCGCGCTACAACGAGTTCGTCAAGGCCAACCAGCCCGTGCTTATGGCCGCTCACACGCAGCTCACGAAATTCTTCACGAAGAAGCGTGGGGGCCAGACCGCGCTGAACGCGTTCATCACCAAGCTGGCGAACGATTCGTCGCGCCGCTCGATCGCGAATATCGCCGCGTTCTGCCAGGAAACCGGGTGGCTCTATGACGCCCTGCTGAACCCGGAGCGCGGCGATCTGGTGACGTTTATCGGCCCCTTGCTGGTCGCGCAACGCCACGGCTATCAGCCCTGCGAGCCCAAGCCGCAGCTGCTGGCGGTCGGCCCGACGGGAACGACGCCCGCCACGGTCGCAGCCGCCCCTCCCGCTGCGGAGGCTGCTGCCGCCGCAGCGCCGCCCCAACCTGCGTCGGCCCCACCGCAACAGGCCGCGCCCAAAGCCGATACGTCGGGCGTACCGACGCCGCAGCCCAAGCCGACAACGCTGGCGTCGCGCTAAGCCGACGACGTTCTGGAACAACAAAAGGCCGCCCTCACCGGGCGGCCTTTTCGCTTCACGATCCCCAGCTCACGATCCCCGGCCTTCGATAAGGCCATGTGAAAAACATAAGGGCCGCCCTTCCGGACGGCCCTTTTGCGATTGGTTTGCCTGAACGGCTTGGGCTTAGGAGCCCGAGCCGG
>CAZBPO010000087.1:0-10949 GCA_964493795.1 uncultured Flavobacteriaceae bacterium | reverse complement strand
GGAAGCGGCGAAAGAAGCGGGCCTGCCGGGCAAATGGGCGATCAGCCTCCAGCGCCCCAGCATCGAGCCCTTCCTCGCCTTCTCGGCCCGCCGCGACCTGCGCGAGCAGGCCTATCAGGCCTGGATAAAGCGTGGCGACAATGGCGACGACAACGACACCAATGCGCTGATCGCGGCGATCGTGAAGCTGCGGCACGAGCGCGCCAACCTGCTCGGCTATCCCACCCACGCCGCCCTGACCCTCGACGGGCGGATGGCCAAGACGCCCGAAGCCGCCAACGCGCTGCTGGCCCGGGTCTGGGCCCCGGCGCTGGCGCGCGCCGACGAGGAGAAGGCCGATCTTCAGGCGATGATCGACGCCGAAGGCGGCAATTTCCGGCTCGCCGCCTGGGACTGGCGCTATTACGCGGAAAAGCTGCGCGCCGCGCGCTACGATTTCGATCAGGCGACGCTGAAGCCCTATCTGCAGCTTGAGAAGCTGATCGAGGCGCAGTTCGCCTGCGCCGGCCGCCTTTACGGACTGACCTTCGAGGAGCGCCGCGACATCGAGGTCTATGCGCCGGACGTGCGGACCTGGGAGGTGAAGAAGGACGGGGCGACGATCGCGCTTTTCTACGGCGACTATTTCGCCCGCACGGGCAAGTCGTCCGGCGCGTGGATGTCGACCTTCCGCGACCAGGAGCGCATGGACGGCGCGGTGATCCCGCTCGTCCTCAACAACATGAACCTCAACAAGGCGCCGGCGGGCCAGCCGGTGCTGCTGTCGTGGGACGACGCCTCGACGCTGTTCCACGAGTTCGGGCACGCGCTGCACGGCATGTTGTCGAACGTGACCTATCCCTATCTGTCGGGCACCGCCGTGCCGCGCGATTTCGTGGAGTTCCCCAGCCAGGTGAACGAGCACTGGCTGGCCCAGCCGCAGGTTCTGGCCGAATTCGCGATCCACGCCGACACGGGCGAGGCCATGCCGGCGGCCATGATCGAGCGGCTGCTCGCCTCCGACACGTTCAACCAGGGCTTCGCCACCGCCGAATTCCTGTCCAGTGCGGTGTTCGACATGGACCTGCACATGCGCGCCGACGTCGAGGCGATCGACGTCCATGCCGCCGAACTGGCGACACGGGCGCGCCTGGGCATGCCCGAGGAGATCGCGCTGCGGCACCGGCCGCAGCATTTCCTCCACCTCTTCGACGGACAGGCCTATTCCGCCGGCTATTACTCGTACATGTGGTCGGAAGTGCTCGACGCTGACGGCTTTGAGGCGTTTCTGGAAGCCGGCGACATCTTCGACCCGGAGACGGCGCGGCGGCTCTACGCGTTCGTCTATTCGGCCGGAAACACGCGCGACCCGGCCGAGGCCTATCGCCTGTTCCGCGGCCGCGACCCCGAGGTTCAGCCTCTGTTGAAAGGCCGCGGCTTCGCCGAGGCCGCCTGACCGGGGATGGCGGCGGGCGCGGCGATGCCATAGCGCCCGCGCGCCGCGGCCAGTTCGTCCGAATCCAGATAGTCGTTCATGTCGGCGTCCATGGCGTCGAAGGCGAGATCCATGCCGTCGATGAACTCCTGCACGCCGACCGCCGTGATACGGCCGTCGCCGTCATTGTCGAACAGCGCCAGATCGGCGGGCGTGAAGGCGAATTCCTCGCCTGTGATGACGCCGTCGCCATCGGCGTCGGCGGCCCGCGCGATCGCCGTCACGGCCGCATGGAATTCGACCCGGGAGATCAAACCGTCGCCGTCATAATCGACCAGCCCGCCCGCATGGGCGGCGGACAGCGCCGAAAGCGCAGCGGCAAGCGTCAGCGGCGCGAGGGTCCGGACGATACGCATGGCGAATGGATTACTTGCCAGACGGCCCCATTCCAAGTGACGTGTGGGACATAAAGGGGAGGAAATAAGGTTCATGCGCCTGCTCAAGGCCGCGCTTATCAGTCTGACGATGGCGGCGACGCCCGCTTTTGCGGCCACCGACCAGTATCTGCGCTCGCAGGCGCTGCGTGAAACGGCCGCCGAGGCGGCGGCCAAAGGCGACCACCTGGCGGCGCGCGAGGCGCTGAACGAGGCGTTGCGCCTGCGCCCTGGCCATCCGGGCATCCTGCTCGCGCTCGCGTCGGCCGAAGCGCATGTGGGCGAGGAG
The DNA here is from genome assembly GCA_964493795.1 of uncultured Flavobacteriaceae bacterium. GTDB lineage: Bacteria > Pseudomonadota > Alphaproteobacteria > Micropepsales > Micropepsaceae > JADZAI01. The sequence continues at coordinate 8,812 of CAZBPO010000087.1, read as the reverse complement.
GAGAACGCCATGACGTATCTTCTCCAGTACGCGATGATGGGGCTGGTCGCGCGCATCGCCGACCGGCCGGAATTCCTCAACCTGGCGCTGAAGCCGCGTTTCATCGCCGCCAAGGTGCGGATCGAGATGAACGCCGAACCCAAGGGCGCGCCGGTAAAGGCCTTCGTTCTGGGATCGGGCGCGGCGCTGTTCGAAGGCATCGCCGTCGATGGCGCCCAGGCTTTCGCCGGCAGCGTGCGCGAACGGCGCATCGTGCGGATCGACCGGGGCGTCGTCGGCGATTTCGTCGCGCCCGGCGCCGGCGGTCTCTACAGCGTGTTCGGTCTGGCGGTCGACAAGCCGCGCGGGCTGTTGTGGGCGGCCAGCACGGCGGGCGTCATGACGCCGGACCTTCAGCCGGGCGAACTGGGCGCGACCGGGCTCTTCGCCTTCGATCTTGAGAGCGGCGCGCCGAAGGCCCGCGCCGTGCTGCCGCCCGAGGCCAGGGCGATGATCGGCGATCTCGCCGTGGCGGCGGACGGCACCATCTATGCCAGCGACAGCGCCAATGCCGCGATCTGGCGGCTGAAGCCGGGCGCCGAGGCGCTGGAGCGCGTCTTCGACGATCCGCGTTTCGTCTCGCCGCAGGGACTTGTGGTCAGCGCCGACCAGCGTTTCCTGCTTGTCGCCGACTATGCGATGGGCCTGTTCGTGATCGAGCTGGAAACCGGAAAGATGCACACGCTGCGCGCGCCGTCGGCGATGACGCTGGTGGGGCTGGACGGGCTTAGCCTCGCCGATGACGGCACGGTGGTCGCCACCCAGCACGGCGTCGCCCCGCAGCGCGTCGTGGCGCTGAACATCGACCCCGACTTCCTCTATCTGCAGCAGATGCGCGTGATCGCCGCCAACTCGCCGCTGCATGGCGGCATCCGGCTGGCCGCAGCCGCCGGACCGTTCGTCTATTACATCGCCAACGCGCCCTGGGCGCGCTTCGACGAGGCCGGCAAGGACACCGGCGAGGGCCCGTTCCCGGACGCCATCGTCGCCAAGGCGGCGATCGACGCCGGCCCCTGAAAGCGAAAGGGCGGCGCGTCGCCGCGCCGCCCTTCATGTGCGCTGTCTCGCGGCGGCCTTATTCGGCCGCCAGCAGCACCGAACCGGACTTGGCGTTGGCGCCGAAATTCACGGTCTGGAGATATTTGATGCCCTCTTCCGCGATGTCGTCGCCGACCATGTGGTCGCCCTCGGCCTTCAGCTCGTCCATGTTCACATAGGTCGAGTAGAACGCCTTGGTGCGGTCGGTGATGACGCCGGCCTTGAGCAGCGTCTTGATGAGCACGCGGAAGATGTCGGACGAATCCGACATGCGCTTCTTGCGCTCCTCATCGGTGATCGCCTCGATCAGGGCCGCCTGCGCGTCCTGCCAGTCGATGCCGTAACGGCCATAGACTTCCTTCATCTGCTCGGGATTGATCAGGTTGAACAGCAGGGTCTGGAAGCAGCTCGCCGCCCAGTCCTCGATGATCTCCTGCTCTTCCTTCGACAGCTTGGGAATGGTGCGGTCGGCCCAGATCTTCCCGAATTTGTGGTGGAAGGCCTCGTCGGTCATCACCAGCTGCATCAGCTTCACCAGAAGCGGATCGCGGGCCTTGTTGTACATGGTGGCGAAGGCGCCCATGGCGAGGCCTTCGACCAGCATCTGCATGCCGACGATCTTCTTATAGACCTCCGGCGCGTTGACGAGATCGGTCAGCAGGCTGCCCAGCGTGGGGCCGACGGGCAGGGGCTTGCCCCAGCGGGCCTGGACGTATTTCGAGAAGGCCGCGACGTGACGGGCTTCTTCGCGCGTCTGGTTGGCGGCGTATTCCTGGGCGCCCGGATCGCGCAGGATGTGGCAGAGCGAGGCCGAGAGCGACAGCGCGCCCTGCTCGCCATGCAGGATCGACGACAGCATCCAGCGGGTGCTTTCGTTGATGAAGCCCACCTTGTCCTTCGGGCTCATGTTCTCGCCGACGCGCGTGGCGAAGATCGGGAACATCTCTTCCGGCAGCAGCGCCTCGTTCTCGAGGTCGAAGGGCTCGTTGAAGTCGATGTATTTCTTGTCCAGCGGGTCCCAGAAATGGTCGTGGGTCGCCGAGATGATCTTGTCGAAGGCGGTCGAACGCGCGCCATAGCGATCGACATCCATCATCGAAGGGAAGTCCTTCGGGTCGACGGCGTCGTAGGCTTCGTCCTTGGTGATCTGCAGCGGTGCGTTCATCGCAGGCTCCCTGAAGTTTTCCGGACTCTGGCCGGATCGTCGCCGATGATACCCATGACGCCTTTCCGGTCAATGAAAATGACGTTGGTGTCATTTATTTCATGACGGGGGCGTCACGCAGATGGTTGCCAGATGCCCGCACCCGCATAGGTTGCAGAGATAGGCCGGCACGTTGCGGCGCAGCATAAGTCGTGGATTGACCTTGGATTTCCGGCCCTCCACAGTGAAATCTCGTTTCCGGCGGCGATCTGCCGCACGAGGGACGGAACGCGCGGTCCGCGCGAGCCGGGGGGCTTGAACGGACGGGACGGTCGGACGCCGCAGGGCCAGGACCGGTTCTCACCGCGCGCAACAAGAACAGGGACTGCCAGGGAAGACGCCCACGCCGTACGGCCCGCCAGGGCCAGTGCGCGGCACCATGCGACACTTTCCCTGAAGCCGTGCCCACCTGGGACATGCGGTTCACGCCTGCGCCGGTTCAACCGGCCCGTCGCGGACCGGAAGGAATTGGCATAGCCGGCCGGGTCAAACGGCGCGGGGGAAGTTGAGAGCATGATCAAGACTCTTGAGCGTATCGTATTCGCCGCGCGCACCTGGATTCTGCTGACGATCGCGATCTTCACGATCGCGATGACGTATTTCTCGCTCAGCCTGAAGCTCGACGCCGGCATCGAGAAGATGTGGCCCGAGCGTCACGAATACGTCGATACGTTCCGCCAGTATCAATCCAGCCTTCCCGGCGCCAAGCGCATGATCGTCGCGCTGCACGCCAAGGACGACAAGCCGGGCGCGATCTGGGAGGAGAATTTCCTCGCCACGCTGAACGGCCTCACCCAGGACCTGTTCTTCATTCCCGGCATCGACCGCAAGACGGTCACCAGCCTGTGGACGCCGAACACACGGTTCTTCGAGATCACCGAGGAAGGCATCAGCGCCGACGACGTGATCGGCGGCACGACCACGCCGTCCACGATCGGCCGTCCCGGCGTCATCGAGAAGATCCAGAACAACGTGATCCGCGGCGGCTTCGTCGGCCGCCTCGTCTCGAACGACTTCACCGCCGCTCTCGTCCAGGCGGAAATCCTGGAATTCGACCCCTCGACCGGCGAAAAGCTCGACTTCTTCGACTTTAACGACCGCATCGAAACGACGCTGCGCGAACGCTTCCAGAGCCCGGGCGGACCGGCCCTGTGGTATGTCGGCCAGCGCCTCGACGAAATCCGCGACGGCTTCGTCGAGAAGACCAAGGACGCCGAGGCCGAGCTGCCGAACGCCCGCGCCAATCTGGCGGCGCTGCAGGCCAAGACCGACGAGGACTCCAAAACCCAGGCCCAGATCCTCAGCGCCCAGATCGCCGGCTTCGAAAAGCAGATCGCCGAGTGTCCGGTGCCGTCGGGTCTGTGGAACCGGATCACCTCCACCTTCGACAGCGAGCCTTTCGTCCCGAACTGCGGCGCCTATGTCGACGACCTCAAGCGCCAGCTGCCCACGATGGAGCTGAACTACGGTCCGGTGGTCGGCAGCTACTACCCCACCTTCAAGACCAAGCTCGACGAGATCGCCGCCAGGAACCTGCCGCCGGCCGAGCAGTACACCGCCCTGAAGGCCGAGATCGCGACCTGGCGCGAGGCCGTGGCGAACGAGGCCGCGCCGTATGAAGTGCATGTGATCGGCCTCGCCAAGGCGATGGCCGATATCGGCAACGGCGCCAAGGAAGTCGTGAAGTTTTTCGCGGTCGCTTTCCTTCTGACCGTGGCGTCGGTGTGGTGGTATTGCCGCTCGTGGCCGCTGACCATCCTGACCGTCGGCTGCTCGCTGGTTTCGGTGTTCTGGCAGTTCGGCTTCATCGCGCTGCTGGGTTATGGCCTCGATCCGCTGGCGATCCTGGTGCCGTTCCTCGTCTTCGCGATCGGCGTCAGTCACGGCATCCAGCAGATGAATTTGCTGACCGACGGGCTCAGTCAGGGCATGAGCCCTGACAAGGCCGCGCGCTACGCCTTCTCGGGGCTTCTGATCCCCGGCATGATGGCGCTGGTCACCACGCTGTCGGGCTTCGCCACGCTCTATCTGGTGCCGATCCCGATGATCAAGGAGCTGGCCATCGCGTCGGCCATTGGCGTGGCGCTCAAGATCGTCACCAACCTCATCATGCTGCCGCTGGTGGCCTCGCTGATGAAGTTCAAGGGCGATTATCGCGCCGTCGTCACCATCCAGCGCAATCGCGCCAAGACGGCGGTCCGCGTGCTGGGCGGCATTGCGGAACCCAAAGTGGCGCTGCCCTTCTTCTTCCTCTCGCTCTGCCTGCTGGGCGTCGCGATCTATTTCGGCCTCCAGCGCCAGATCGGCGACGTGCATGCCGGCATGCCCGAGCTGAAACAGGACCACCAGTACAACCAGGATGCCCGGTTGATCGCCGGCAAGTTCAACCAGGCGCTCGACATCTTCACGGTGATCGTCGAAACGCCGCCGCAGGCGTGCATCAAGTACCCCTATATGGAGTACATGAACCGCCTCACCTGGCACCTGCGCAACGTGCCGGGCGTCGTGACGGTGGTGTCGGCGGCCGAGCTGGCCAAGCAGCTCAACGCCGGCTGGTATGAGGGCAACCTCAAATGGCGCGGCCTGCCCCAGAACCAGTTCTCGCTGGTCCAGGCGACGAGCCCGATCCCGTCGACGGCGGGCGTGCTCAACGCCGAGTGCACGCTGATGCCGATCCACGTCTTCCTCCAGGACGGCAAGGCCGAAACCATCGCCCGCGTCGTTCAGACGGTGAAGGAATGGCGCGCCAACAAGTACCTGCCGGCGGCGCTGAACCATGGCGTCGACAACAAGAACGGCACGTGGACGCTGCAGGCGAGCCAGATCGACGGCCTCACCTACACCCCGCAGCTGCGCGAGGACGCCGATCCGGACGAGGTGGTGCTGGCCGTCACGGGCTTCTCCACCGCCGCCCTCGCGGCCGCCTATGAGCGCAATATCTGGGAAGTGCCCAAGGACGAGATCGCCAACCTGGTGCTGACGCCCGTGCACGGCACCGTTCCGGGGCACCAGATCACGCTCAAGGTCGACGCCATCAAGGGCGCCGGCGAAGAGGCCGAGATCGTGTCCGAGACCGAGCTGCGCGTCGATGCCCGCCAGCCCGGCGCGCGCGTGCCGCTCGACATCCAGGCCGCCTTCGCCGGCAAGGACATCTCGTCCGCGACGGCGGTCCGCATCACCTCGGTCGAGCGCGGCGAACTCGGCCGGCGCACCCAGCTCTTCACCGGCTCCGTGCCGGTGGCGCTGGGCGAGCCGGGCGCCTCCGCCCCGATCGGCGATGCGGTGAAGAAGGCGCTCGAGGGCCAGGACGTCGCGCAGGCCACCGAGATCGAGATCTCCGGTACGGAGACCTCGATGTATATCCGCCTCGCGGCGGGCAACTCGGGCATCGCCGCCGCCGTGAACGAAGAGATTCACGTGCAGGAACTGCCGATGACGCTCATCGTCTATGGCGTGATCATCCTGCTGGTGATCGTCACCTTCTTCGACTGGCGCGCGACGCTGTGCTGCACGGTGCCGCTGACCTTCGCGACCTTCCTCGGCTACTGGTTCATGTATGTCATGGGCATCGGCCTGAAGGTCTCGACGCTGCCGGTGATGGTGCTCGCGGTCGGCATCGGCGTGGACTACGCGTTCTACATCTACGACCGCCTGCAGCACTTCCTCGCGGAAGGCGACGGCATCACCACCGCCTACAAGAAGACGATGGAGAAGACGGGCATCGCCGTCATCTTCACCGCCATCACGCTGGCGATCGGCGTGTCGACCTGGTCGTTCTCCGACCTCAAGTTCCAGGCCGACATGGGTATGCTGCTGACCTTCATGTTCCTCATCAACATGGTCAACGCAGTGACGATCCTGCCGGCCATGGCGGTGACGCTGGATACGCTGATCCCGCGCCGCAGACGGCCAAGGCTTCACGGCCTCGCCGCAGCGGAGCCGGACGAGGCGATGCACTGACCGGGCGAGCGACCCGGAAAAACAAAAAGGCCGGGAGAAATCCCGGCCTTTTCTTTTTGTCTCGCCGTCGCTCTCAACCGCGCCCGGCGGCGCGGCGATGGCCCGGTAACGGCCGTCAGCTGAAGAAAGTGGCGATCTCGTCGACCGGTGCGCGCGTGGTGCGCCAGGAATTGATCGCCGCGTCCTTGTCGGCATAGCCGACGGCCAGGCCGCAATAGATGTGATGTTCAGCCGGCACATCGAAGAAAGCGCGGATCAGGCCATGGTGCCGCATCCACGCTTCCTGCATGCAGGTGGCGAGACCCTTTTCTTCCGCGACCAGCGCGATGGTCTGCATCAGCATGCCCAGATGGGCCCACTGCCCCGGCCCCATCTGGCGGTCGATGGCGAAGAAGAACGCGGCCGGCGCGCCGAAGAAATCGTAATTGGCGGCCAGCTGGGTCAGGCGGCCCATCTTGTCTTCGCGCGGAATGCCGATGGCCTTGTAGAGACCTTCGCCGCACTCGAAGCGGCGGGTGCGATAGGGCTCCTTGATGCCGGGCGGATAGATCGGGAATTCCGGCTCCTCGCCCATCGGGTTCTCGGCCATCGCCTTGGCGGTCTCGGCGCGGAACCGCGCCATCGACGCGCCGCTCAGCGCATAGACATGCCAGGGCTGGCAATTGCCGCCCGAAGGCGACCAGCGCGCGACCTCCAGCAGGCCGCGCAGGTCGGCTTCTGTCACGGGACGATCGAGAAAGGCGCGTGCGGAAAAGCGGTTCTTGACGGCGTCTTCGACATTCATGGGCGACCTCCGGTTTCTTCTGTCCCGAAGGCGTAGCGCCGGAGGCGAGGCTTGGAAAGTTCGCGCAGCGTCAGGCAGGCGCGCTCACTCGCGCGGCGCGCCGCCCAGGAACTCTTTCACGCGGGCGAAGAAGCCGTGCGTGGCGGGCTGGTTCTCTTCGGTCGCGCCCGAGGCGAACTGGCGCAGAAGCTCTTTCTGCTTTTTGGTCAGGTTCACCGGCGTTTCGATCGCGACCTCGACATAGAGGTCGCCCAGCGCCTCGCCCCTGAGGCCCGGCATGCCCTTCTGGCGGACGCGGAACTGGCGTCCGGTCTGCGTGCCTTCGGGCAGCTTCACCTCGGTCGCGCCGCCTTCGATGGTCGGCACCTCGATCGCGCCGCCCAGCGCCGCCGTCGCGAACGGCACCGGCACATGGCAGAACAGGTCGGCACCTTCGCGCCTGAAGATCTCGTGCGGCGCGACAGACAGGAAAATATAGAGGTCGCCATTGGGGCCGCCGCGATGGCCCGGTTCGCCTTCGCCGGCCAGGCGCATGCGCGTGCCGTCCTCGACGCCCTTGGGAATGCGGACCGACAGCTTGCGCTCTTTGCGCACGCGGCCCGCGCCGCCGCAGGCCTTGCAGGGATCGCGGATGATGCGGCCCGCGCCATGGCAGGTCGGGCACGGGCGTTCGATGGTGAAGAAGCCCTGCGCCGCGCGCACCTTGCCGTGGCCCGAGCAGGTCGAACAGGTGACCGGCTGCGCGCCGGCCGCCGCGCCCGAACCTTCGCAGGTCTCGCAGGTCATCGCGGTGGGAACGTCGAGCGTCGCTTCCTTGCCCGTGAAGGCCTCCTCCAGCGACAGCTCCATGTCATAGCGCAGGTCCTGCCCGCGCGCCGCGCGCTGGCCGCCGCCCTGCGGACCGCGCCCGCGGCCCATGAACTCGCCGAAGAGATCGTCGAAGACATCGGTGAAGGCCGACGAGAAATCGAACCCGCCGCGGCCGCCGCGCTGGCCGCCGCCGTTCTCGAACGCGGCATGGCCATAGCGGTCATAGGCGGCGCGGCGCTGCTCGTCCTTCAGCACCTCATAGGCCTCGCCCACTTCCTTGAAGCGGATCTCGGCATCCTTGTCGCCCGCATTGCGGTCGGGGTGGAACTGCATCGCCAGCTTGCGATAGGCCGACTTCAGGGTCGCGCCGTCGGCGGTCTTTTCGACGCCGAGCACCTCGTAATAGTCGCGTTTGACCGTGCCCAAGGCTCAACTTCCCCCTGCGAAGCGGGGAGCGGCGCTGGCCGCTCCCCTTTTCACATCAGCCCTGGTTCTTCTTGTCGTCCTCGACATCCTCGAACTCGGCGTCGACGACGTCATCGGCGGGGGCGGCCTCGTCCGCCGATCCGGCGGCTTCGCCCTCGGCCTGCTGGGCCTTGTACATGGCCTCGCCCAGCTTCATCGAGGCCTGGGTGAGGGCCTGCGTCTTCTGCTGGATGTCGGCGGTGTCTTCGCCCTTGGCGGCTTCCTTCAGCTCATCGAGCGCCGACTGCACGGCGGCGCGGTCCTCGGGAGAGACCTTGTCGCCGAACTCGGCCAAGTTCTTCTCGGTCTGGTGCGCCATGGCGTCGGCGTGGTTGCGGGCTTCGGCCAGCTCCTTGCGCTTCTTGTCCTCGGCGGCGTTGGCCTCGGCTTCCTTGACCATCTTCTCGATGTCGGCGTCGGAAAGACCGCCCGAGGCCTGGATCTTGATCTGCTGTTCCTTGTTGGTAGCCTTGTCCTTCGCCGTCACGTTCACGATGCCGTTGGCGTCGATG
>CAZBPO010000086.1:7355-10989 GCA_964493795.1 uncultured Flavobacteriaceae bacterium | reverse complement strand
CAAGATCCAGCGCTTCCTGTCGCAGCCCTTCCACGTCGCCGAAGTCTTCACCGGCTTCCCGGGCGTGCTGGTCTCGATCGAGGACACCGTGCGTTCGTTCGACGCCGTCTGCAAAGGCGAGTACGACCACCTGCCGGAGCAGGCCTTCTACATGGTCGGCACGATCGAAGACGCGGTGAAGAAGGCCGAGAAGCTGGCCGCCGAAGCCGCCTGAGGACCCGTTAGATGGCCGAGAAATTCCAGTTCGATCTCGTCAGCCCTGAAAAGCTGCTCTACTCGGCCAATGCCGAGCAGGTGGTGGTGCCGGGCGTCGAAGGCGATTTCGGCGTCCTGGCCGGTCACGCGCCGCTCATCTCGATCGTCCGCACCGGGCTGGTCGAGGTGAAGGGCAGCGAGGACGGCGACATGCGCATTTTCGTGCGCGGCGGCCTCGCCGAGGTGACGCCGGCCGGCCTCACGCTTCTGGCCGAGGAGGCGATGCCCTTCGATGACCTGAACGCCGCCGACCTCGACGGCCGCATCAGGAATCTCGAAGAAGACGTCGCCGACGCCAAGGACGACAAGGCCCGCAACCGCGCCAGCGAGGCGCTGGACCAGTTGCGGCAGGTGCGCGCGCTTCTGAATTAGCGCGCGTTAACCTCTAACCCCTTTCGGGAACAGGGTAATCGTCTCCCGCGTTAACTTCTGCGGGCTTCAAACCCATGTCATTTTGTGGCAGGGTCCGGCCCAATTGGGGTGGCCGCCAACGAGCGGCGCAAGGAAGAGACCACATGACGAAAGCGGGCTGGACGCTCGACGACATCGCGTGGGACCGGTTTGACCCGTCCAAGGTCGACCAGGATCTCCTCATGGCGGTGAAGGCCGCCTCGGTCGTCGAATATAACGCGCCGGATTATGTCGGCTATCTGAAGGCCGTCTTTCCGGACGACGTGACGCTGCACGAAACCTTCGACCAGTGGGGCCGCGAGGAAACCCAGCATGGCGATGCGCTTGCGCGCTGGGTCAAGCTGGCCGATCCGACCTTCGATTTCGAAAAGACCTTCGCCGCCTTCCGCGCCGGCTACACGCCGCCGCATTTCGAAGGCTCGGAGGGTTCCGTGCGCGGTTCGCCCCGCGGCGAGCTGATCGCGCGCTGCGTCGTGGAATCGGGCACCACCTCGTATTATTCGGCGCTGCGCGACGCGACGGTCGAGCCGGTGCTGAAACAGGTCGTCTCGCACATCGCGGGCGATGAAATGCGTCACTGGAAGCTCTTCTACGATCTCCAGCAGGCGCAGCCCAATCTCAGCTTCTGGCGCAAGCTCAAGATCGCCGCCGGCCGTCTCGGCGAGGCCGAGGACGACGAGCTCGCTTACGCCTATTACTGCGCGAACACGCCGATCGAGCGCATCGGGATCGACCCGTATGACCGCAAGGCCTGCGCCAAGGCGTACGAGACGCGCCTGCTGCGCGTATGGCGGCCCCAGCATCTGCAGCGCGCCATCGGCATGGTCGCGGTGGCGATCGGCATGAAGCCGCGCGGCTGGATCGCCCGCGGCGCATCGAAGCTGATCTGGACGGCCGTGAAGTTCAAGAATCGCCACGCCATGAAGGCCGAGGCGCGCGCCGCCGGCCGCGGCGTGCCGGTCGCGCGCGCGGCCTGACCGGCGTTCAGCGGTTCGCCAGCGCCTTGACCGTCTGGCCGAACTCGCTGACCAGCGCCTCGTAGAGCGCCTTCTTGAACGGCACGATGAGGCCGGGCAGGTCGTCCACCGGCGCCCATTTCCACGCCTCGAATTCCGGCTCGTGAAGATCGAGCCGGATTTCGCTTTCCAGGCCGGTAAAGCGGGCGAGGAACCATTTCTGGGTCTGGCCGCGATATTTTCCCTTCAGGGCCTTGCCCAGCAGATGCGGCGGCAAATCGTAATTCAGCCAGTCGCGGCTTTCGGCCAGAAGCTCGATCGAGCGGATTCCGGTCTCCTCGAACAGTTCGCGCCGGGCGGCCGCTTCCAGATCCTCGCCCTTATCGATGCCGCCCTGCGGCATCTGCCAGGCTTCTCCCGCTTCGCGGTCCAGCCGGCTGCCCACGAACACGCCGCCTGCGCCGTCGGTCAGCATGACGCCCACGCAGGGGCGATAGGGCAGGGCGCTGGCGTTCGTCATGTCACGATGCCGGCGTCACGGCGAGCGCGCTGGCCGGCACGAGCAGCAATCCCTTGTCGCCGAGGGTGGCGGTCCATGTCTTCAGGCGCGCCATCGCGGCCGGCGTCGGCGTTACGATGACGAGCGCCGCGCCGTTGCTGCGCGCGATGCCTTCAAGCCGCTCGAAAGCGGCGTCGATCTCAGCCGGCGCGACCCCGGCGTCGAGCGCGATCACGGCGGAGACGGTGTCGCTCTGTGCGCCGGCGAAACCTCTTGCGCCCGCGTGGGCCCAGATCAGGCCTCTGAGGTCAGGCTCGGCCAGCAGCGGAGCCAGGGTCGCCGGGTCGTCGAGCGCCGGACTGCCCGGCGCGAAGACAAGGCCGGGAAAGCCGCTGAAACGCGCCAGCGACCAGCGCAGGCGCGCGCCGTTCTCTGTTGCGGTCAGCGATGAGAGGATCGCCTGCGGCCCGGCATCGTTGGCCGGAAACCCCGCCGGTTCCACCGGGACATCAAGGAAGACTTCATGGCCGCTCGCGCGGGCGGCGTCGGCGTCGCGCTGGAGATCGCGGCCATAGGCGCTGAGCGCCAGCGTGATGTCGGGCCCCAGATCGGCGATGGCCGCAGCGGTGGCTTGTTTCGACAGGCCAAGCCCGCGCACGATGACGGCCACCCGGGGGCGCCCATCCAGCGGCGGCGCGGGGCGGCGGAACGCGGCGGGGTCGACCGCCACCGCCTGCGCTTCGGGCGCGGCTGCCGCCGGTGCGGCGGCGACGGTCGAGGTCGTGACGAAAGCGCTGGCGCCATAGCCGGCGTCACGGCTGAACAGGCTGGAGGCGAGCGTCGCCGCGACGGCGACGGTCGCGAGCGCCCAAGCGAGCACGGCGATGCGCCCCGGCGGGCGGGCGTTCGCAGATATGCGCGGAAACTGCGCGCCCTTCAGGATCGCCGACAAGGCCATGGGCGGACCTTTGCGCGGGCGCGGTTAACGCCGGGTTTACGGAGGTTAACGAGAGAGGGGCGACGCCTGCGCGCCGCCCCTCGTTGAAACTTCGTCGTTCGGCGACCTATTTGGGCGTCGTCGGCGCCAGCGGGTCGGACGGTGTCTCGGGCGGCGCGGCGGCCACCACTTTCTTCTCCTCGATGCCCAGCGGCTTCATGCCGTTGCGCACGAACTTCAGTGCGTAGTCGAGCTGGAAGTCCTCAGTCTTGTCGTCGGCGGCCGGATAGACCACGCCCAGCGTGCGCGGCTCGGCCGGTCCGTCGGCCTTTTCGCCGTCGAGGTGGCCCGGCAGGCTGGCTTCCGAGCGGCGACGGCTCTCAAGCTCCTTCTCCTCGTCGGAATCCTTGGGCTTCATGTGGACTTCCCAGTCCGGCTCGATGCCGTGCGCCTGAATCGAGCGGCCGGACGGCGTGTAGTATTTCGCCGTGGTGAGGCGCAGCGCGCCTTCGCCCGAACCCAGCGGGATGATGGTCTGCACCGAGCCCTTGCCGAAGGACCGCGTGCCGATCACCA
>CAZBPO010000086.1:0-7345 GCA_964493795.1 uncultured Flavobacteriaceae bacterium | reverse complement strand
CTGATCCTGCAGCGCGCCAGCGACGATCTCGCTGGCCGAGGCCGAGCCGCCATTGACCAGAACGACCACGGGCTTGCCCTTGGTGTCGTCGCCGGAGCGTGCGGTGTAACGCTGCACGTCCTGGGGATCGCGGCCGCGCGTGGAGACGATCTCGCCGCGTTCGAGGAAGGCGTCGGAGACCGAGATCGACTGGTCGAGCAGGCCGCCCGGATTGTTCCGCAGGTCGAGGACATAACCCTTCAGGTTTCCGCCCGCCTGCTTGTTGATGGCGGCGAAGGCGGCGGAGACGCCCGACTGGGTCTGCTCGTTGAACGACGAGATGCGGATATATCCGATATCGCCGCCCTCGACCCGGTATCTCACGCTCTCCACGCGCACCAGCGCGCGCTTCAGCTTGAAGTCGATCGGCTTGTCGACGCCGGGGCGGGCGATGGTCAGCATCACGTCGGTGCCGATGGCGCCGCGCATCTTCTCGACCGCCTGGTTCAGCGTGAAGCCGCGGATCTGCAAGCCGTCGATATGGGTGATGAAATCGCCGGCCTGGATGCCGGCGCGGGCGGCCGGCGTGTCGTCGATCGGCGCGATCACCTTGACGAAGTCGTTCTCGATGGTGACCTCGATGCCGACGTCGCCGAACTCGCCGCGGGTCTGCACCTGCATGTCGGTGAAGTCCTTGGCGTCCATGTAGCTCGAATGCGGATCGAGCGAGGTGAGCATGCCGTTGATGGCGAACTTCACGAGGTCCGCGTCCTCGACCTCACGCACATAGTTGGCGCGGACGCGCTCGAACACGTCGCCGAACAGGTTGAGCTGCCGATAGGTCTCGGAGCTCGCCTCGACATGGCCGAAATTGACCATCAGCGCCGTCGCGGCGACGCCTGCCGTCATACCCATCAAACCGGCGAGGAAGGTGCTCTTCATCGTGAGATCGCCTCGTTTCCAAACCGGGGTGTGACGCACCCCGCACGCTTGCACTCAATCATCCGTTCGCGCCCGCAGGCTCGAACCATCTGGCCGGGTCGACCGGCGCGCCATTGCGGCGAAGCTCGATATAGATCGTGGCTGCGCCGGACTTGCCGGCGGCAGGCCCGACGCCCAGCGGTTCGCCGGCCAGCACATGCTGGCCAACCGCAGCGTCAAGTCGCGCCAATCCGCCGATAAGCACAAAGTAGCCCTCGCCGGGTTTTAGGATCAATAGCCGCCCATAACCCTGGAACGGGCCGGCAAACACGATTTCGCCATCCGCCGGCGCGGTGATCCGGGCGGCCTCGCGCACCTTCAGCGTGACGCCGCGCATGGCCAGCCCGTCCGGGCCGGTCTCGCCATAGGCGGCGGCGACGACGCCTGCGGCGGGCCAGCGGATGCGGCCCCGCGCGGCGGCGAACGAGGCGTTCTGGCCGCCGACCTGCACAGGCCCGTCGGACGGTTCCGCCTGGGACCCGCGCGGCGCGGCCGGTTCGCTTTCCTCAAGCCAGGCCATGAGATCGGTCATGTCGGCGGCGCGCGCCTCAAGCGAGGCGATGGCGGTGTCGGCGTCGAGCACGCCGTCCGCCAGCCGCGATACCGTCGCCTGACGGCGGTCGATCAATCCCGCCAGTTCGGTCGTGCGGCGGTCGATCTCGGCGGCTCTGGCCCGGGCGACGTCGCGTTCGGCGGTGAGCGCGGCGCGCGTGCGGCCCAGTTCCGCCAGATCGGCGGCGAGCGCCCTGGCTTCCGCTTCCAGCCGGGCGGCGACCGAGGCGATCATCATGGCGCCGCGGGCCGCCGCCGCCGCGTCGTCGGGCGAAACCGCCAGGGCCGGCGGCGCATCGCGGCGCAGGCGCTGCAGAGCGCCCAGAAGCGGCGCGATGCGCTCGCGCCTCTGATCCAGCGCGCCGGTCAGTTCGAGATCGCGCGCGCCCAGTTCGCCGATACGGGTTTCGGCGCGGGTCAGGTCGCGCTCGAGCATCTGGACTTCGGCGGCGATGGCCGTGGATTCGGCGCGCAGGGTCTCCAGTTCGGCTGAAAGCGCTTTGCGCTGGGCGTCGTCCTCGGCCCTCTGCCGCACGGTGGCGACGATCTCGTCCTGCAGCCGCTTCAGTTCCTCGGGCGTGCGCGCGGGCGCGCCGTCCCCGGCGGCGGCCGAGGCCGCCAGCACGAGGCTTGCTGCGAGGACGCTCCTAAGCCGCACCGCGCACCGCCTCCGCATCTTTCAGCAGCGAATGGCCGGTCATCTCGGCGGGTTTGGGCAGGCCCATCAGTTCCAGGATCGTCGGCGCGATATCCGCCAGCTTGCCCGGGGCCAGCGCCACGGGATGCGGCAACGCCTTCACATTCACCATCACCAGCGGCACGTCGAACGTGGTGTGCGCGGTGTGGGGCGCGCCGGTGACCGGATCGGTCATCTGCTCCACATTGCCATGATCGGCGGTGACCAGCATCAGGCCGCCCGCCTTCTCGACCGCCTCGCGCAGACGGCCAAGGCATATGTCGACCGCCTCGACCGCCTTCACGGCGGCCGACAGGATGCCGGAATGCCCCACCATGTCGGGGTTGGCGTAGTTCACGACGATCACGTCGAATTTGCCCGACCCGATCGCCTCGACCAGCGCGTCGGTCAGCTCAAAGGCGCTCATTTCGGGCTTCAGATCGTAGGTTTTCACCTTGGGACTGGGGATAAGCACGCGCTCTTCCCCGTCGAACACCGTCTCGCGGCCGCCGTTGAAGAAGAAAGTCACATGCGCGTACTTCTCAGTCTCCGCGATACGCAACTGCTTTAGCCCGGCTTTGGCCAGAACCTCGCCCAGCGCGTTGGGCACCGCCTCTGGCGCGTAGAGCGAAGGCATCAGTTCGGCGATGGCCTTGGAGTATTCGGCGACGCCGGCGGCGGCGGCGAAGCGGACCACGCGCGACCGCAGGAAGCCGTCGAAGACGGGGTCGAGCAGGGCGGTCATGATCTGCCGCGCCCGGTCGGCCCGGAAATTCGCCATGATGACGCCGTCGCCATCCTTCATGCCGCCATAGCCGTCGATGACCGCCGGAACGACGAACTCGTCCGTGACGTCTGCGGCATACGCCGCCGCCACAGCGTCTTCCGGCGTGGCGAATTGCGGGCCCTGGGCGTCGACCATCGCCTCGTAGGCGAGCGCGATGCGGTCCCAGCGTTTGTCGCGGTCCATGGCGTAGAAGCGTCCGCCGGCCGAGCCGAATGCGATGCCGCCGGTGTCGCCGATCAAGGCGTGGAACTCGGCGAGGAATTCCAGCGCGCTCTTCGGCGGCACGTCGCGGCCGTCGAAAAACGGATGGATCCAGACACGCAATCCGGCCGCCGCGCCGGCTTTCGCCAATGCCGCGATATGCTCCTGGTGGCTGTGCACGCCGCCGGGGGAGAGGAGGCCGATAATGTGAAGTTCGCCGCCGGCGGCTTTGGTTTTGGCGATGACGTCGGTCAGGACCGGGTTTTGCGCCAGCGTGCCGTCGGCGATCGCGTTGCCGATCCGGTCGAGTTCCTGCAGCACGATCCGGCCGCCGCCGATATTCATGTGACCGACTTCGGAATTGCCCATCTGGCCCGGCGGCAGGCCGACCGACGGGCCGCTGGTGGCGACGAAGCTCCACGGCCCTTCGGCCAGCATCCGGCGATAATTCGGGATGTCGGCGGCGACGAGGGCGTTGTCCTCGCGGCGGTCGCTGTGGCCCCAGCCGTCGAGGATGGCCAGAACGATGGGACGGGGACGGGCGGCGGCGGCGGTCATGGGCGGGATTCCAGTCGGTTCTGACACTTACCTAAGAATGGGGCGGCACCGTGTCACCCCGGAAACGGGCGGCGGCCGTCAGACCCGGTGATAGGGATGGTCGGTCAGGATGGTGACCGCCCGGTAAATCTGTTCGGCCGCCATCACGCGGACCATCATATGCGGCCAGGTCGCGCGGCCGAAGGCGATGGTCTCGCGGGCGGCGGTCTTCACCGCCTCGCGCTGGCGATCGGCGCCGCCGATCGCCAGCGCGAGGGCAGGGACGCCGCCATCGAGGTGACGGCGCAGCAACGCCGCAAGTTCCGCCGACGAAACGTTCGCGCCGCGCTCGTCCAGCGCGATCAGAACGCCGCCCTTGGGCAGGTGGGCCAGCCAGTTGCCCTTGCGTTCGTCGATTTCGGCGAGGCCGGCGTCTTTCAGGCCGATCCGCCGGCCAGCCGCTGCCGCGCGCTTGAGATAGTCGGCCGCCGCCGCGGTTTCGGGGGCCGCAGCGGCCCGGCCGCCGGCGAGCAGCAGCAGTTTCAAGGCCTCAGCCTTGCGCGCGCTGCTCGGCGACCGCCGACCACATCGCCTCTAGATCGTAGAAGGCGCGCACTTCCGGGCGGAACACGTGCACGACGACGTCGCCGCAATCGATGATCGCCCAGTCTCCGGTCTTTTCGCCTTCGACGATGGCGCGGCCGAAGCCGTCGGCCTTGACCTTTTCAGCCAGGTGATCGGCAATCGAGGCGACATGGCGGGCCGAACGGCCGGACGCGATCACCATCACGTCGGCGTAGTCGGCGCGGCCTTCCAGATCGATCGAGACGATCTCTTCGGCCTTGTCCTCGTCGAGCTGCGAGAGAACGGCCTTGAGCAGTTTTTCGAACGGCTTGGGGCCGGCCGCTTTCTTCACCGTCTTCGCCGCCTTGGGGGCTTGCGCCTTTTCCTTGGGCTCGGCGGCCGCCTTGGCGGCGCGCTTGGCCTTGCGCTCGGCGGTCTTGGTCACGCCGCCTTTGGGGGCGGCCTTCTTCTTGGCGGCCGGCGTCGCTTTTTTGGCGGCGGGCGTCGTCTTCTTGGCGGTCAGGGCGGCAATCCTTGATGGAACGGGAATGGATTTTATCACGACCCGCCCACGGGCCAAAGGCCGCGTGCGCGGATCGCCGTGGACGAGGTCGGGTCGAGCCGGTCGTCGAGATAGGTCCAGGACGGCGCCCTGGAGAAGGGCAGCAATGCGGCGTCCTCGCTGTCGAGCCGCGCGTTCGCGAACAGTCTGGCGGCCGGCGAGGTCAACGCTTTCATCGCATAGCCGGGGCGGGCGACCACGACGATCGGCATGGTGCGGAAGATGTCCTGCCAGTCGCGCCATTTGTGGATGGTGGCCAGATTGTCGGCGCCCATGATCCAGACGAAATTGATCGCCGGAAAGCGCCGCACGAGCACGCGCAGCGTATCGGCCGTGAAACGGGTGCCCAGCTTGCTTTCCAGCGTCGTGACGTGGATGCGGGGGTGGTTTTCGATATCGACCGCAGCCTTGAGGCGCTGCTCGAGCGGCGCGAGGTCGCGGGCGTCCTTCAGCGGGTTGCCGGGCGTGACCAGCCACCACACGGCGTCGAGCTGAACGCGCCGCAGGGCGATGAGGCTTGCGTGCCGGTGCCCTTCATGCGGCGGATTGAACGAGCCGCCGAACAGCCCGACGCGCAGCCTCTGGGGCGGCGCGGAAGCGCGCGTGAAAAGGCGGGGCATCGACGGACGGCTTTATGCTCGAAATGAAGATTACGCGATCATGGGTGGCCCAGCGTCGCGGATTTGTCAAACGAACCATGCGGCCGCCCGGCTGGCCGCAAGCGCGCGGCAATTCGTCCCGGTCCGGTCAACTGGATTGCGAAAAGGCCGGCGAAAGAGATGGTGGCCGGCGGTCATAAGGACCGATCGGGAGAGATGTATGCGTAGCGTTGGGTTGGGAACCTTGTTCGTGGTCGGCGCGGGCCTGGTTTTGTCGGCGTGCGGGTCGTCGGAGTTCGAGACGAAGGTGAAGGCGTGGTGCGAAGCGGGCGGCAAGAATGGCCGTTTCGGGGCCGACAAGTACGATTGCGCCTGCGTGGCGAGCGCGTTCGGTGCGCTCAACGCCGATAATCAGGTGATCTTCCTGACCGCGCGCGTCGATGGAAGCGGATCGGCCGCCGACGTCGAGAAGGGCGTCAAGAAGACCGGGGCGGACCCCAAGGCGGATAATGAGGGTTTCCGCGCCAAGCTTCGGGGCTTCATCGACGCCGAGAATGCAGCCGAGGACAAGGCCGAAGCGTCCTGCAAGAAGGGCTAACCGCCGTTCTTGACGAGCGGCCGCCCGGGTCTGGGCGGCCGCTTTATTTACCGGCCCGGCACGGTGCGCGGGCCTCAGATTTCAGAGGTTTTTTGCGGCGCGGCATGGCATGAGTGCGCCCGCTGCCAAACCTGAAACGAGGGGATGAGAGACATGCGTATTTCCAAGATCGCCGCGCTGGTGGCCGTGACGGCCGCGCTGGGCCTGTCGGCCTGCGGCGGCGATTCCGGCTTCAAGAGCAAGATGACCGAGATCTGCGAGAAAGAGGGCGGCAAGATGCCCGGCGTCGGCTCGGTGGATTGCGGCTGCGCCGTCGCGATCATGGACGCGGAACTGCCGTCGGACGTGAAGGAATTCTTCCTCAAGATGACTGCGGCGCAGGACAATCCTGAAGCCATGAAGGACATCGATCCGGCCGAGATGATGTCGAAGATGGAGAAGCTTCAGGAAAGCGCCCAGAAGATCGAAGAGCGCGTCAAGGCCGAGTGCAAGAAGAGCTAATCACGGCTTTCTGGACTGGAGAGACGGCCGCCGGATAGGCGGCCGTTTTCTTTTGTCACGGCCGGGTCTGGCCGACGCCGCGCACTTTCGTCTTGTAGGTGGTGAGTTCGGCCGCGCCGACCGGCCCGCGCGCGTGCAGCTTGCCGGTGGCGATGCCGATTTCGGCCCCGAAGCCGAATTCGCCGCCGTCGGCGAACTGGGTGGAGGCGTTCCACAGCACGATGGCGCTGTCGACGCGGGCGAGAAAATCCTCGGCCACGGCGGCGTTTTCCGTGACGATGGCGTCGGTATGCCGGGTGCCGTGCGCGGCGATATGGGCGATGGCCGCATCCGGTCCGGACACCGTCTTCGCCGCGATGACGCTGTCGAGGAACTCGGTGCGGAAATCCTCGTCCGACGCCGGAATCACGCGCGGGTCGAGCGCCTGCACGCCTTCGTCGCCCCTGACGGCGCATCCGGCGTCAAGAAGATCGGCGACGATGCTGCGTCCCAGGCCGTCCAGCACGGCGCGGTCGATCAGCAGCGTTTCGGTCGCGCCGCAAACGCCGGTGCGGCGCAGCTTGGCGTTCAGGACGATGGCGCGCGCCCTGGCCGGATCGGCATCGGCGTGGACATAGGTGGCGTTGAGCCCTTCCAGATGGCTGAGCACCGGCACGCGCGCCTCGGCCTGCACCCGGGCGACCAGGCTTTTGCCGCCGCGCGGGATCATCACGTCGATCGCCCCGTCGAGGCCGGTGAGCATGGCGCCGACCGCGGCGCGGTCTGATACGGGCACGAGCTGGATGGCGTCTTCCGGCAGGCCGGGTTC
>CAZBPO010000085.1:6133-11045 GCA_964493795.1 uncultured Flavobacteriaceae bacterium | reverse complement strand
ATAGGGGCGGGCCGCTGCGCGCTCGGCGATCTCGCGGCGCTTATAGGCTTCGATCTGCTGGAGAATGGTGCTCATGCGGCGTCTTTTCCCACATTCCGTGAAAGTCTCTCAATGCGAGATTTTGGCGAACCGTGGATGGCCGGGTCAGGCCCGGCCATGAGGATGGGGGCGAACGTGAAACGCCGCCCTTTCGGGGCGGCGTCCACATGATCCTGGCTGAAGCGCAGGTTCAGAAGTCGTAGCTGACCGAGAGCCAGATGCGGCGCGGCTCTTCGCTGATCGCGTATTCGTCGTCATAGGCGACCGTCGTGGGATTGGTGTTGTAGGGCAGGCGATTGGTGAAATCCTGATCGAACAGGTTGTAGATCGTCAGGTTGATGCGGGCGGATTCGGTGACCCGATATGAGCCGCCGAGGCTGATGATCGTCTGTTCCTTGTAGTCGCCCAGCGCATCGCGCGCCGCGCCGACGCCGCGGAAGCGCTTGGAGCGGTATTCGCCGCGCACCCAGACCGAGAGGTCGTCGGTGGCTTCCCAGCGCAGATTGCCGTTGACCATGTGGCGGGGCGTGTCGGTGAGCGGCAGGCCGGCCGACGCGCCGCTCTTCTGTTCGCTCTCGGTGAAGGTGTAGTTCAGCGACAGCGTCCAGGCGTCGGAGATGAGGAAGCGGGTGTTGATCTCGACGCCCTTGGTCTCGGCCTTGTCGACGTTGACGTTCTGGCCGAACGTCGCCGAGCGCGGGAAGAAGCCGGCGTCGTAGCAGCCTGAGGCAAAGGGCTGGGCCGCCTGATACTGCGCCAGCGTGAGACCGAACGCGCAGTTCGCCAGCGGCGTGCCGGCCGCGATCTTGTCGTCGAACTGGTTGAAGAACGCGGTGATGTTGCCGCGGAACCACGAGCCGCTGTCGTAATAGACGCCGATCTCGTAGCTGGTGCTGGTTTCGGGCTTGAGGTTCGGGCTGCCCAGCAGCGGGATCGTGCCCTGGCCGCCGAAGCCGACGATGCCCGACGCGATCTGGTCGAGGCGCGGGGTCTTGAAGCCCTGGCTGACGCCGCCCTTGACGACGAGATCGTCGGTGGCGTTCCACACCAGATAGGCGCGCGGGCTGAAATGGCCGCCGAACTTGGAGTGGTTGTCGTAGCGGCCGCCGACGGTGAGGGCGAGGCCGTCGAGCAGCGTCCATTCGTCTTCCGCGAACAGCGCCCACTGGGTGTGCTGGAAGAGTTCGGCGGCGACGCCGTCTTCCATCTCGGCGTCCCAGTACTGGCCGCCGATCGTGAAGATGTGGTTCTCGAGCGCGACCGTCAGCTTGGTGTCGAAGATGGTGTTGGAGGCCTCGAGCGCGCGCGGGTCGCCGGCGCCGGGAACGCCCGGCGGAACGATGCGGCCCAGCGTCTCCGTCGTGCCGTGCGAGAGGGTGGAGTCGAGCTCGCCGAAGCCCAGGCGCCAGGTGTGGGCCAGCACAAACTCGTCGCGGTTGAACTCAAGCGCGTCGGCATAGCCGCCGGCCGCAGTGGCGGTGCCCATCTGGCTTTCGTCGTTGTTGTACCACTGGCGCGTGAGGGTCGCGTCGAGCCAGAGGTCGTGATCCTCGTGCAGCACGAAGTTCAGCCGTCCGCCCAGCTGCCAGACGCGGCTGCGCGTGGCGCTGCGGCCGTTGAAGCCGGTGATGATCACCTCGTCGCCATTGACGTTGACGTATTTCAGCTCGGACGCCTCGCGGTTGCGGAACGCGCCGCGCAGAGCAAGGCCCAGCCAGTCGCCGGCCAGCGGGCCGTTGACGTAGAACGAGCCGCCGCCGGTGTGCCCGAACTCGTCATTGAGCTGGTAGGTGGCGTCGAGCGAGACGGTGCCGCCCCAGCTTTCGCCGACCTTGCGCGTGATGATGTTCACCACGCCGCCCATGGCGTCAGAGCCGTAGAGCGTGGAGACGGGGCCGCGCACGACCTCGACCCGCTCGATCGCCGACAGCGGCGGCATGAAGTTGAAGGCGGTGCCGTTGAAGGCGTTGGGCGTGACGTTGCCGGCCGAGTTCTGGCGGCGGCCGTCGATCAGGACCAGCGTGTAGTCCGCGCCCATGCCGCGAATGTTGATCGACTGGGAGCCGGCCTTGTCGACGGACGCGCCGATATCGACGCCCTCGACGTCGCGCAGCACTTCAGGAAGGGCGTTGCCGCGGTTTTCCTCGATTTTGGCCCGCGGGATCAGCGAGATGCTGGCCGGGGCCTGGGTGATGCGCTGCTGGAAGCCGGAGGCCGTGACGACGACCTCCTCGTTGGCCTGGATCGTCGAAGGGACTTCGGCGGCTTCAGCCGGGTCCGGCGCGGTGGTGGTCTGGGCGAAGGCGGCAGGCGTGAGCCAGCCGGATACGACGAGTGCGCTGCCGGCGAGGAGCGCGGCGCGGAAGGTGGTCATGGAAGTCCCCCGAATGAGAATGCGATCCGTTATTAACTGAGGGTCGCGTTACTGCAATCAAGAGTCGTTCGCAATACAGAAAAACAGGTTGTGGAATCAGGCGCTTGCGCGCGAGAGCGCAGAGCGGGCCGCGCCGGACTCTATCGACGAGCCCGCGAGATGCGCCCCGTCGATCAGGGTGACGGCCTTGCCGGCGACGATAAGGGCCGCGGCGGCGTTGAGGATAACGGTGTCGCGATAAGCCCCCGGCGCACCGTCGAGCAGCGCCCGGAGCGCGGCCGCGTTCTCAGCCGCGTCGCCGCCACGTATGGCCTCGACGGGGTGGAGGGGCAGGCCCGCATCGGCCGGCGCGACGGCGTGCGGGGTGACCGCGCCATCCTCGACCGCGAAGACCTGGCTGGGGCCGGACGGGCTGATCTCGTCGAGACCGCCATGGCCGCTGATGACCCAGGCGCGGTCGACGCCGAGCAGGGCGAGAACGCCGGCGAGCTTTTCCGCCGCCTCGACGGTGGGGGCGCCGATGAGCTGGCGGCGGACGCCGGCGGGGTTGGCGAGGGGGCCAAGCAGGTTGAACAGCGTGCGGAAGCCCAGCTCCTGCCGGACCGGCCCGACATGGCGCATCGCAGGGTGGAAATTGGGCGCGAACAGGAAGGCGAAATTGTTCGCGCCAAGCGCGGCGGCGGCGGCGTCGGGTTTGAGATCCACCGGCACGCCGAGCGCGGCCAGCACGTCGGCCGCGCCGGATTTGGACGTGATGGCGCGGTTGCCGTGCTTGGCGACGGGAACGCCCGCGCCGGCCACCACGAAGGCGACGGCGGTGGAGATGTTGAGCGTATGCGCGCCGTCGCCGCCGGTGCCGCAGACGTCGATGGCGTGCGGCGGCGGCTCGACCGTGGTCATCGCGCCGCGCATGGCCGTGACCGCGCCTGCGACCTCATCGACCGTTTCGCCCCTGAGGCGCAGAGCCATCAGCAGCGCGCCGGTCTGCGCCGGGCTGGCCTCGCCGCGCATGACGATGGCGAAGGCGGCAGCCGCCTCGTCGGCGCTGAGCCGCGCGCCGCCGGCCAGGCGGTCGAGGACAGGTTTGAGGGCGCTCATGCCGCGCCTGCGCTTTTCAGGAAATTGCGGAGCAGGTCGTGCCCGTGCTGCGAGGCGATGCTTTCCGGGTGGAACTGGACGCCGTGGATGGGGCGCGTCCTGTGCTGCAGGCCCATGATGAGGCCGTCTTCGGTTTCGGCCGTGATCTGGAGGCTTTTGGGCAGCGTCTCGCGCTCGACGATCAGCGAGTGATAGCGCGTCGCGCCGAAGCCGTCCGGCAGGCCGGCGAAGACGCCCGCGCCCTGATGGGCGATGGGGCTGACCTTGCCATGCATGGGCACGGGCGCGCGGATCACCTTGCCGCCGAAGACCTGTCCGATCGCCTGATGGCCGAGGCAGACGCCGAGGATGGGAAGATCGTCGGGCGCGGCGGCGAGGAGGTCGAGGCAGATACCGGCCTCGTTCGGTGTGCACGGGCCCGGCGAGAGCACCACGGCCTGAGGCCGCGCCGAGAGCGCCTGCTCAACCGAGATCGCGTCATTGCGATGCACGACGACATCGGCCCCCAGCTCGCCGAAATAATGGACGAGGTTCCAGGTGAAGCTGTCGTAATTGTCGATGAGCAGGATCATGGCGGCAGGGAGATAGCGGGTTTTTCCCGATGGCGCAGCGGTTTTGTAAACCGCAGGCCGCCGCGTTTCGCTGGAGCGTGGGGTTGAGGCGTGGCGGCGGCCCCCTCCCGGTTCGCTTCGCGAACCTGCCCTCCCCATCGCCTGCGCGATGGAGAGGGGAAGGCGGACGACGGGAGGGAGCGTAAGCCTCTTGACCTCGTTTGGCTCCGGGTGCGGTGTAGCCGGGGCGGCGCGCCGGGATGCGTCGGGGGCAGAGGGCATCGTATGAGCCAGTATTCGGGCGATCCGGGCGCGGAGATCACCATCCGCGGCGTGGCGCTGGGCATCGCCATCACGCTCGCCTTCACGGCGGCGCAGGTCTATCTGGGGCTGAAGGTGGGCCTGACCTTCGCGACCGCCATTCCGGCCGCGGTGATCTCGATGGCGCTGCTGCGCGCCTTTCGCGATTCCACCATCCAGGAAAACAACATCGTCCAGACCATCGCCTCGGCGGCCGGCACGCTGGCGGCGGTGATCTTCGTGCTGCCGGGCCTGCTGATCATCGGCTGGTGGTCGGAGGTGCCGTTCTGGATCACCTTCGCCGCCTGCGCCAGCGGCGGCGTTCTGGGTGTGATGTACACGATCCCGCTGCGCCGGGCGCTGGTGACCGATAGCAAGCTGCCCTACCCGGAAGGGGTGGCGGCGGCCGAGGTGCTGAAGGTCGGTTCGGGCGCAAGCGAGGCGGCGCGCGAGGGCAAGGCCGGGCTGATCGCCGTCAGCCTTGGCGCGCTGGCCTCGGCGCTGTTCGCGGTGGGCGTGGCGGTGAAGGCGATGGCGGCCGAGATCGGCG
>CAZBPO010000085.1:0-6123 GCA_964493795.1 uncultured Flavobacteriaceae bacterium | reverse complement strand
TTCATCAAGCTGGGCGTCGGGGCGACGGGGCTGGGCGCGACCGCCTCGCTGGCGCTGATCGGCGCGGGCCATCTGGTGGGGATCGGCGTGGGGCTGGCGATGCTGGCCGGGCTGGCGATCGCCTGGGGCGTGCTGGTGCCGCTGATGACCAATATGGCCCCGGCCCCGGAGGGCGTGGACGTGTTCGCCTATGCCGGCGGCGTGTGGGCGACGCAGGTGCGTTTCATCGGCGCAGGGACCATCGGCATCGCTGCGATCTGGACCTTGTTCAAGCTGGCCGTGCCGGTGTGGACCGGCCTGACGCGCGCGCTGGACGCGGCGCGGGCGCGCAAGTCCGGCGGCGCGGGCCTGCCGCGCGTGGAGCAGGACATGCCCATCGGCATCGTCGGACTGGTCTCGCTGATCACGCTGGTTCCGGCCGGATGGCTGATGATGCATTTCGCCGACGGAACGGCGATCGCCGAACTCTCATTGCCGCTGGCCGCCATCGGCGTGCTGTATCTGGTGTTCGCCGGCATCCTGGCAGCGGCGGTGTGCGGCTATATGGCGGGTCTGGTCGGCTCGTCGAACTCGCCGGTTTCGGGCATCGCGATCCTGTCGATCCTGGGCGCGGCGCTGATCTTCGGCATTGTCGGGCGCGGCGTGGCCGGCGCCGACGCGCAGCAGGCGATCATCGCCTTCGCACTGTTCGTGACCTCGATCCTGCTGGCCGTGGCGGTGATCGCCAATGACAATCTGCAGGACCTGAAGACCGGCCAGCTGGTGGGCGCGACGCCCTGGAAGCAGCAGGTGGCGCTGGTGATCGGCGTGTTCGCCGGCTCGCTGGTGGTGCCGCCGGTGCTGGACATGCTGAACCAGGCCTATGGCTTCGCCGGCGCGCCCAGCGCGACCGCCATAGCCAGCCAGCCGCTGCCCGCGCCGCAGGCCAACCTGATCACCGCGCTGGCGCGCGGGGTGATCGGCGACGATCTGGACTGGGCGCTGCTGGGCTATGGCGCGCTGATCGGGATCGCCCTGGTGCTGATCGACCTGGGGCTGAAGCGGGCGAGCGGCGAGCGCTATTCGATGCCGCCGCTGGCCGTGGGCCTGGCCATCTATCTGCCGAGTTCGGTGACCGTGCCGGTGATCATCGGCGCGGTGCTGGGCTGGTGGTATGTCAACTGGGTGAAGACCGACCGCACGCGCGAGATCGCCAAGCGGCTGGCGGTGCTGGTGGCCTCGGGCTTCATCGTGGGCGAGAGCCTGTTCAACGTGGCGCTGTCGGGCCTGATCATCGGGACGGGCGACGGCGAACCGCTGGATCTGGGCATCACGTTGGGCGAGGGCATGCAGATGGCGATCGCCGCGCTGGTGGGCGCGGCCGTGGTGATGGCGCTGTATGTGTGGTGCCGCCGCGCGGCGCAGCGCGTGGAGGGGTAGGGGCCCCCTCCCGGTTCGCTTTGCGAACCTGCCCTCCCCATCGCCTTCGCGATGGAGAGGGGAAGGCAGGGCGCTGCGATTTTCCTCTCCGCGCGGGAGCGGGGAGAGGACAGACCGGCGCGTAGCAGCGGGCAGGAGAGGTGTGAGGGGCGCAGGCGTTTGGCCCCTCCCGGTTTGCTTCGCAAAGCTGCCCTCCCCACCGCCTTCGCGATGGAGAGGGGTAGGGCAGACCGTGGCGCTTACGCGGCCTTTTCGGATTTCTCGAACATCGCCCACACGCCGTTTTCGCCTTCCCAGGCGCCGCGGCTGGCGCCCTTGGAGTATTCGGTGGCGCGCTGTTCGAAGAAGTTGGCGTGCTCGACGCCGTTGAGCTGTTCGACCAGCCAGGGCAGCGGGTGCGCCTTGACCTGCCGGTAGCTCTGCTCGTCGTGCTCGAAATAGCCATAGACCGGCGAGAGCTTGAGCTGGGTCAGACGCCAGTCGGCGATGTAGCGGACATACGACTTGATGTCCTCGGCGCTCATGCCGGAGATGTCGCCGAGGCCGAAGGCGAGATCGACGAAGCCTTCTTCCAGCTTCACCATGGTTTTCGCGACATCCATGATGTCGTCGCGCACGGCGCGGGTGACCGCGCCCGTTTCGGCGTTCCAGGTGTGGTAGAGCTTCATGATGCCTTCGCAGTGAAGGCTTTCGTCGCGCACCGACCACGAGACGATCTGGCCCATGCCGTTCATCTTGTTGCGGCGGGGGAAGTTGAGCAGCATCGCGAACGAGGCGAACAGCGCCATGCCCTCGGTGAACGCGCCGAACATGGCGAGCGTGCGGGCGACGTCGCCGACCGTGTTCACGCCGAAGGTATGCATGTAGTCGGCCTTGGCCTTCATTTCCGCGTAGTCGCGGAAGGCGGCGAACTCGGCCTTGGGCATGCCCAGCGTTTTGAGCAGAAGCGCGTAGGCGTCGATATGCACCGTCTCCATATTGGTGAAGGCGGCCATCATCATCTGGATCTCAAGCGGCTGGAACAGCGGGATGTAGCGCTTGAGATAATTGTCGCCGACCTCGACGTCGCTCTGCGTGAAGAAGCGGAAGATCTGGGTCAGAAGATTGCGTTCCGCGTCGGTGACGCGGTCGGACGTCCAGTCCTTGATGTCGGCCCCGAGCGGGACTTCCTCGCCCATCCAGTGCGTCTGCTGCTGGCGCTTCCAGTATTCGTAAGCCCAGGGATAGCGCTCGACGTCATAGGTGCCCGACGCCGTCAGCAGGCCGACCTTGCCGGTGCCGATCAGCTCGCGCGGATCGAGATGGGAGAGGCCCGTCACTGGCACGCGAGGCACTCCTCGTAATCGGTCTTGGTGGCGTTCTCGAACTGCGCCTTCTCGTCTTTGAGCTGGCCGGCGAAGGCGGCGCGGCTGATCGACTTGGAGCGGCAGTAATAGAGGCTCTTCACGCCCTTCTTCCACGCCGACCAGTGCAGCATGTGCAGGTCCCATTTGTCGACATCGGCGGGGATGAAGAGGTTCAGCGACTGGCTCTGGCAGACGAAGGGCGCACGGTCGGCGGCGAATTCGATGATCCAGCGCTGGTCGAGCTCGAAGGCGGTGCGGAAGACCAGCTTCTCATCCTCGGTGAGGCAGTCGAGATGCGCGACGGAGCCTTCATGCTCGACGATGGACTGCCAGACGTCCTGGGTGTCCTGGCCGCGCTCGGCGAGGATCTTCTGCAGCGAGGGATTGCGAACCGAGAACGAGCCGGAGAGCGTCTTGTGCGTGTAGATATTGGCCGGGATCGGCTCGATGCCGGCGCTGGCCCCGCCGGTGATGATCGAGATCGAGGCGGTCGGCGCGATGGCGATCTTGTTGGAGAAGCGGGCCTTGATGCCGGCGTCAGCCGCGTCGGGGCAGGCCCCGCGCTCGTCGGCCAGCGCCACCGAGGCGGCGTCGGCCTCGCGGCGGATCTTTTTGAAGATCTTGAAATTCCACGACTTGGCCATGGCGCTTTCGAAGGGAATGCCGCGCGCCTGGAGGAAGGAGTGGAAGCCCATCACGCCAAGGCCGACCGAGCGTTCGCGCAGGGCCGAGTATTTGGCGCGCGCCATCGTGTCGGGCGCGGTTTCGATGAACGAGGTCAGCACGTTGTCGAGGAAGCGCATGACGTCTTCCACGAAGCCTTCCTCGCCCTGCCACTGGTCCCACGTCTCGATGTTGAGCGAGGAGAGGCAGCACACGGCGGTGCGCTCGTTGCCCTCGTGATCCTTGCCGGTCGGCAGGGTGATCTCGGAGCAGAGATTGGAGGTGGAGACCTTGAGGCCCAGATCGCGCTGGTGGCGGGGCAGGGCCTTGTTCACCGAGTCGATGAAAAGCAGATACGGCTCGCCGGTCTGCAGGCGGGTTTCGAGGATGCGCTGCCACAGCTTGCGGGCGTCGACCTCGCGCAGGGTCTTTTTCGTCTTGGGCGATTTCAGCGGGAACATCGCGCCGTCGCGGACGGCTTCCATGAAGGCGTCGGTGACGTTGATGCCGTGATGGAGGTTGAGGCCCTTGCGGTTGAAGTCGCCCGAGGCCTTGCGGATTTCGAGGAACTCCTCGATCTCGGGGTGGTCGATGTCGAGATAGACGGCGGCCGAACCGCGGCGCAGCGAGCCCTGGCTGATCGCCAGGGTGAGGCCGTCCATGACGTGGATGAAGGGGATGATGCCCGAGGTTTCGCCCGCGCCCTTCACCGGCTCGCCGATCGAGCGGACATTGCCCCAATAGGTGCCGATGCCGCCGCCATTCGAGGCGAGCGCGACGTTCTCGTTCCAGATGCCGACGATGCCGTCGAGCGAATCGGGGACCGAGTTGAGGAAGCACGAGATCGGCAGGCCGCGCGTGGTGCCGCCATTGGAGAGCACGGGCGTCGCGGGCATGAACCACAGGCGCGAGATCGCGTCATAGAGGCGCTGGGCGTGGTCCCTGTCGTCGGCATAGGCGCAGGCGACGCGGGCGAACATGTCCTGATAGGATTCGCCGGGCAGCAGATAGCGGTCGTTCAGGGTCGCCTTGCCGAAATTGGTGAGCAGCGCATCGCGGCTGTGGTCGAGGACCAGGTCCTTGGGCTCGGGACGCACGCCGAGCGGCGCGGGCATGGGGGCGTGCTGTTCGGCCTCGGGCGGCGTGTCGGCCAGAAGCTTTTCCAGCATCGACTGCTGGCCGCGTACCGAAAGGTCGGCCGGCGGCTCGATGAGATTACCCTGCTTGTCGAAGTCAAACGCGTTATTGGCCGACATCCAATCCCCCTGATCCCAGCGGCAGATTTGGGGGCAAGTCGGCCTTCGCGGAGATGTAAACCCGCGCTGTCCAGACGCCCCCGCGCCTGCCTGAAGTGAAGCGTCCTGGGGCCAGCCGTCACGCGGGCGCTGTCTGTCGCCGTTCCGCCGGAGCCCCTACATATAGCGGAGCAGGCAGATCGGCCGTTACGCGCCACGGGATACCCCAAAAAGCCCGGATTTCCGCCCCCCACCGAGGCTTTCCGATGTCTTTCCGGGCTCCAAATCTAGCGATCAGGATGACCTTGGGCCACAAGATGCTGTGGCCAAGGTTACCGATCTGTCAACGATAACGTCTTCCAAATTTCATCATTTTTCGCTGGACGCGGTTTTCCGGGATTCAGTGCGGCGCACACCTCAAGATTTTTCGATTGCACCGCACGCGACTCGGGCTCCGGCCCCTCCGATGGGCTGCGACTGATGGTCATCCTCGCCTTCATGGATGAGAATCGCGGTTCCATCGCCGTCCACGAGGTCGACGATCTTCACCCCGGCGATGAAGATCTCGGCATGCGCCGCGCCGTCGGCGGCGGCGTAGAGATTCGGCAGATCGCCGTCTTCGGGCCCGGCCGGGTTCAGCAGCCCGTGCAGCGCGCCGTGGCCATGCCCCTGATGCGCGCCGGACGCCTTGAACCCGTCGGCGGCGTCGGTGCAGTCGCCCTTTTCGTGCAGGTGCAGGCCGTGCCAGCCCGGCGTCAGGCCCGTCGCCTCGATCCGCAGCAGCACGCCGGAATTGCCGTCGCGCAGCGTGACCTTGCCGACTTCCTTGCCCTCGGCCCCCAGCAGCGTGGCGGAGCCGGTTTCGAGCAAGGGCGGCGGCGGCGGGGGAATGTCGGCGAGGGCGGTGGCGGCGAGGACGGGCAGGGCGAGCGAAAGGGCGGCGCAGCGCATCAGGCGTGTCTCCTTGGGAATATCCGTAGCGGAACAATAACGCCCCGCGGCGCGATTGCGATCCATTCCGCGCGCGCCGCCGCGATTTCCGGCGGTAGGGCCGGGCTCAGGCGTTGGGATGCGGGCCGTCGACGAAGCGCATGGCGTCGGAGGCGGCGCGGATGAGGGCGCGGCTTTTGGCGACCGTTTCCTGGAATTCGCCTTCAGGGCTGGAATCGGCCACCACGCCGCCGCCGGCCTGCACGTAGAGCGTGCCGTCCTTCACGACGCCCGTGCGCAGCACGATGCAGGTATCCATCGCGCCGTCGGCGGCGAAATAGCCGACCGCCCCGGCATAAACGCCGCGCTTGTGGACCTCGAGCTCGTCGATGATCTCCATCGCCCGCACCTTGGGCGCGCCCGAGACCGTGCCGGCCGGCATGCCGGCGGCGAGCGCGTCGATGGCGTCGCGGCGCGGGTCGATCTCGCCCTCGACATTCGAGACGATGTGCATGACGTGGCTGTAGCGC
>CAZBPO010000084.1:5179-11063 GCA_964493795.1 uncultured Flavobacteriaceae bacterium | reverse complement strand
TGCTGCTGCTGGACGAGCCGACCAACGATCTGGACGTCGATACGCTGCGGGCGCTGGAAGAGGCGCTGGAGGATTACGCCGGCTGCGCGGTGATCATCAGCCACGACCGCTGGTTCCTGGACCGCATCGCGACCCACATCCTGTCGTTCGAGGGCGACAGCCATGTCGAGTGGTTCGAGGGCAATTTCGAGGACTACATGGCCGACCGCAAACGCCGCCTGGGCGACGAGGCGCTGGTGCCGCACCGGATCAAGTACAAGAAGCTGACGCGCGCATGACGCGGCTGGGACTGGCGCGCGCGTTGGCGGTGGTCTCCATCGCCTATGCGGCGTCGTTCTATTTCGTCGGGGCGGCGATCAAGCCGGGCTATTCCCAGATCGCGAACTTCATCAGCGAATACAACGCGACCGGCACGCCCCATGCCGAACTGTTGACCTATGCCGGGTTCGGGGCGGTCACCGTGCTGCTGGCCGCCTTTCTTGTCGCCGTCGCGCCTTATGTGCGGGCGCGGGGCGTCGGGCGGATCGGGTTTCACCTGTTGTGGGCGGCGCCGGCTTCCTATGCGCTGGGCTTCGCGTTTCCGTGCGATGCGGGTTGCCCGCTGGAAGGATCGTTCAGCCAGCAGATGCATAACTGGCTGGCCATCGTGGCCTATGCCGGGACGGGCCTGGCGCTCATGTTGCTGTCGCGCGCGTCGGTGCTGGCGAGCGAGGCGAAATGGGCACCGCCGTTCCTGCTGGCTTCAGGCGCGGCGTGGATCGTGATGTTCGTCGTGATGCTGTTGCCGGAGGTGGCCGGGATACGCGGGTTGATTCAGCGATCTCTGGATGTGCTGCTGGCCGGCGGCATTCTGATCGTGGCGTTCGTGTTGGCGAAGCCGCGCGCCGGTGCGCCTGCGTGAGCGGCGACGTCCGCACGCATCGGAGCCGGTGGCGCGAGAGCGTGCTGATCTGCCGCAAATGCTCGAAGAAGCTGCGCGGCGGGTTCGGCAAGAAGGGCAAGCGCACGCTGCGCGGCCTGCTGAAAGACGTCTATGGCGACGCCAAGGGGCGGCGGGCGGAGATCGGGATTGTCGAGGTTCCGTGTTTCAAGCTGTGCCCGAAACGGGCGGTGAGCGTGGCGCTGGGATCGAAGCCGGGCGCGCTGTTCGAGGTGGCCGAGCGCGCGGCGATCGAGGATGTGATCGCAGCGCTGGCGTTGCCGGCGGTGGCGAAGAGCGGGTGATCCGCCAGCGTTACTTCTTCTTGTGCTGTGGCGGGCGGCCGAATTTCGCTTCGAAGGCGAAATTGGCGATGCTTTCGGCGTTGTGCAGCTTGTCGCGCGGGCTGAGTTTGGCGACGGCGGGCGAATCCGCGTCGCCATAGGCGAAATCGTCGATCGCCTCGCCATGTGAGCTTACGAAATGGGCGAGCTCGTGGACGATCGTCTGGATGCGGTCGTCGGTGGTGGTCACGTCGAAAAAGGCGCTGAGATAGATCGTGTCGCGGCGGAACCATTTCTGTTCGACGCCGGCCTCGAAGATGCCGCCGAACATGCCGGAAGCGCGAAAGCCGCCGAGCGCGGTGAAGGCGAAGACGCCGCGGTTCGAGAACGGCTCGGCCTCGAAATGCTGCGTGAAGCCGTCGCCGCCGAACACGTTGGTGCGGGCGAAGACCTGGGACATGTCGAAGAACGTCGAGCGGAGCAGTTTCAGCCCCGCTTCCCGGTCGGCTGCGCGCGAGAGGCTGAAATGGCGCTCGGCCAGTTCGTCGGCGCGGCGGCCGGCGGGGCCGGAGACCGTGCCCGCGAGCAGCGCCATGGCGTGCCCGGCGCGGATGCAGTCGCGCGCCGCGTCGAGCTGGGCCCGCGCAAGGTCCATCCGGGCGAGCTTGACGGGTTGCAGCGAGCTGAGCTTGGCGACCGTGCGCTGCCGGACGTCGACGGTGCCGTCGGCCTTGTCGCCGCCGAAGTGACGGCGCTGGAAGGCTTCGATCGCGCCGATGGTGATCGGGCCGTTGAAGCCGTCGACCACGATGTCGGGCTTGCCGCCCAGTTTTTCCGGAATGATCTTGAGCGCCTGCTGGACGGCCCTGACGTCGGCGGCGACGTTGACGCCCCTTCGTCCGACCGGGCTTCGGACATGGACGTCGCCGTTCAGCAGGGCAAGCGGCGAGCCCGGCGGGGCTTCACGGAAGCGGGCTTGGCACTGACCATCATCGCAACGGCAGAACAGCTTCACCATGGCGCACCTCACGCACTGGCGGGCGTCGAACGCGGCCTGTCCCGTCGTCAGGCCATGTTCGTCGTGTGAGGCTGTTCAATAGGCGATCGGGCGGGCGCCTGCGCCGTGTCATAGCGGCGCAGGCGGCGGCGCGGCGGGGTTATTCCGCCGCCAGCCGCATCGGGGCGGATTGCGGGCCGCGGATGAGCGCGCCGGGGCGCTCGCCGGTGGCCTGGCCCTCGCGGAACGTGACCTTGCCGTTCTTGATGGTCGCGACATAGCCCTCGGCCTTTTGCAGCAGGCGCTTGCCGCCGGCCGGAAGGTCGAACGCCAGATACGGCTTTTCGAGCTTGAGCCTGTCGATGTCGATCAGGTTCACGTCGCCGATCAGGCCGGGTTTGAGCGCGCCGCGATCGTTGAGGCCGTAGGCGGCGGCGGTGTGCGCGGTCTGGCGATGGACGGCCTGCTCAAGCGAAAGGCGCGTGCCGCGCGCCCGGTCGCGGACCCAGTGGGTCAGCATGAAGGTGGGGCTGGCGGCGTCGCAGATCGTGCCGCAATGCGCCCCGCCGTCGGACAGGCTGACCACGGTGAGCGGGTGGTCGAGCAGCTCGGCGACATGATCGAGATGGCCATCGTCGAAGTTGAGGATGGGCAGATAGATGAAGCCGCGCCCGCCGTCCTCCATGAGCATGTCATAGGCGAGCTCGGCCGGATCGCGGCCCTCCCGGGCGGCGATGGCGGCGATCGACTCGTCCTGGCCGGGCTCGTAGTCCGGGTCGTCGCCGATGCGGAACTGGGTGTCCCAGCCCTGGATCAGCTTCTGCAGCAGCGGCGTCACGGGGATGCCGGGCATGGCGGGCGGTTCGGCCAGCAGGCGGGCCTTGAATTCGGGATCGTTCAGCAGCGCCCATTGCTCGTCCCACGGCTTGCCGGAGATGGCGATCCAGCTGGGCCGGACGCTGAACGGGTGGGCGGTGCCGCGCCAGGTGAGCAGCATGCCGGTGCCGCGGATCGCGATCTGGGCGGTGATGTTGGCGCCGCGCGCGTTCGCCTCTTCGACCCGGCGCAGGTTGCGCCGCCAGTCGTCGCCTTTCGCCTGAAGCAGCGCGAAGGAGACCTTCACGCCGGTTTCGCGCGAGACGTCCTCCATCCAGTCGAATTCCCTGGCCTCGGGGTTGAGGTCGGAGGCGGTTTCGAACACGCCGTGGCCGGCGCGGCGGATGGCCTCGCCGATGCCGACCAGCTCTTCGCGCGTCGCGTAGGTGCCGGGTACCACGTCGCCGTCCTTGGCGCGGTGGAGCACGGTGCGGCTGGTGGAGAAGCCGAGCGCGCCGGCCTTGAGGCTGTCTTCCACGATCTCGGCCATGGCGGCGATGTCTTCCGGTGTCGCGGCCTCGTTGCGCGCCCCGCGCTCGCCCATCACATAGGCGCGCAGCGCGCCGTGCGGCACATGGGTGCCGATATCGACGGTGCGCGGCATCTTCTCAAGCACGTCGAGATATTCCGGGAAGCTCTCCCAGCCCCAGCTCATGCCTTCGGCTAGCGCGGCGCCCGGGATGTCCTCGACGCCCTCCATCAGGTTGATGAGCCATTCGTGCTTGTCGGGATGGGCGGGCGCAAAGCCGACGCCGCAATTGCCCATCACGACGGTCGTGACGCCATGCCATGACGAGGGCGCCATCTCGGCGTCCCATGTGGCCTGGCCATCGTAATGGGTGTGGATGTCGACAAAGCCGGGCGTGACGACAAGGCCGGCGGCGTCGATTTCCTCGCGGCCGCCAGCGCTGACCTGACCGACCGCCGAGATCCGGCCGCCGTCGATCGCCACATCGCCCTTGAAAGCCGGCGCGCCGGTGCCGTCGACGATGGTGCCGTTGCGGATGACGAGATCATGCATGGCGGTTCCCTCAATGTCTTGATTTTCGATATCGCAGCACGCTGGGCGTGGGGGTATCGCGAGTCAATGCGAGGACCGGAAAACCCGACTACGGCTCGACTTTTACGGAAACCCTGAGATCGCAGATCGAGAAATCGGCCCGCTTCTGCCCCCGCGTCACGCCGATGAAACTCTGGAACTCGAGCCCTTCGGCGCGCATCGCCGTGACCTTGGGCCGTTCGCCTTCGGGGATGTCCGCCGCGATCCGCACGCGCATCATCACATCCGGCCGGGCGGGCGGTTCGCCGACATTCAGGGCATAGACCCGTTCGATGCCTTCGACCGTCATGCCGACCACGGTGTAGAGGCGGTCGAGGCGGCGCGCGCTGCCGCGCATGAAGAAGAATTCGGCGTTCGCGGTGTCGAAGCCCTCGTCGCGGCCCATGCCGACGACGCCCGGACAATAGGCGCCCCAGAACTGGGTGGTGCCTTCGCCGCGCCGCGCGTCTTCGGCCGGAGAGGTGGTCTCGACGGGCAGGGTTCCCAGGAACCCGGCGGTGCCGTCGCTGCGCTGGACTGCGGCGTGATAGCCCGAGCCCGGACCAAGGCGGGCGGTGAATTCGGCCGGCAGGTTGGGCAGGGCGGACTTGCCGCCGTCGGCGTTGCCGGGATTGCCGGTCTGGGCGACGAAGCCGTCGATCACCCGGTGGAACTCGAGCCCGTCATAGAGGCCTTCGCGCGTCAGCTGTTTCATCCGGGCGACGGCCTGGGGCGCGAGATCGGGGCGCAGCTCGACGATGATGCGGCCTTTGCTGGTTTCGATCACCAGCAGGGTCTCGGGATCGACGACACGCCAGTTCGGATCGGCCTTGGCGCCGCATCCGGCCAGAAGCAGCAGAACGGACAGGGCGGCGAGGACATTTCGCATGCGCCTTCCTAGCATCGCTGAAGGGCGGCGGGCGAGGCGGTTCCATCGTGCCTGCCGGCGACGGCGGCGATTTTTTCCGGACGATGTCGGGTTTAGGCTGGGCCGGACGTCCTGGAAGCGGAGACCCGCGCATGCTGTACGCCATTCTTTGTTACGACGACGAAAACGAGGTGACCGCCTGGTCCGAGGCCGAGGACGCCGCCGTCATGGAACGGCTGGGCGCGGTTCAGGAACGGCTCGACCGCGAGAAGCGGCTTGGCCCTGTGGCTCGGCTGGTGCCGACGACCGCAGCGGTCACGCTGCGCAAGAGCGCGGAGCCGATCGTGCTGGACGGGCCGTTCGCCGAAACCAAGGAGCAGTTGCTCGGCTTTTACGTGGTCGATTGCGAAACGCTGGAGGCGGCGGTCGATGTGGCCAAGGAGCTGGCGGCGGCCAATCCGGGGCGGGGGGCTTACGAAATCCGCGCCGTGCGTTTCTTCAATGGCCGTGGGGCGCCGGGGTGAGCGATCTGGCCTGGATCGACACTGCGCTGACCGCAGCGCGGCCGCAGGCGATAGGGGCCCTGCTGCGCTATTTCCGCGATCTGGATACCGCAGAGGAAGCCTTCCAGAACGCGGCGCTGCGGGCGCTGCGGAACTGGCCGCAATCGGGCCCGCCGCGCGATCCGGCGGCCTGGCTGATCATGGTCGGGCGCAATTGCGCGATCGACCAGATCCGCAAGAGCGCGCGGAACACCGCGCTGGACGATGAGCGCGAGGTCTCTGATCTCGGCGACGCCGAAAGCGAAGCGGCCGAGCGTCTGGACGGCAGCCAGTATCGCGACGACATCCTGCGGCTGCTCTTTATCTGCTGCCATCCCGAGCTGCCGGCGACGCAGCAG
>CAZBPO010000084.1:0-5169 GCA_964493795.1 uncultured Flavobacteriaceae bacterium | reverse complement strand
GCAGCAGATCGCGCTGGCGCTGCGGATCGTCTGCGGGCTGAGCGTGCCGCAGATCGCCCGCGCCTTTCTGGTGAGCGACAGCGCGATGGAGCAGCGCATCACGCGGGCCAAGGGGCGCATAGCCAAGGCCGGCGTGACGTTCGGCGCGCCCGGTGCGCCCGAGCGCGCGGAGCGCGTGGGCGCGGTGGCGGCGGCGATCTATCTGATGTTCAACGAGGGCTATAGCGCGGCGGCCGCAGATTCCGAGCGGCGCGCGCCGTTCAGCCTTGAGGCGATCCGGCTCGCCCGGCTGTTGCTGCGTCTGTTTCCGGCGGAACCGGAAATCATGGGGCTGACCGCGCTTTTGCTGCTTCAGCACGCAAGGCTGCCGGCGCGGTTCGATGCGGCGGGCGAAGCGGTCCTGCTGGAGCGGCAGGACCGTTCGAAATGGAGCGCCGCGCTGATCGCCGAAGGGCTGGCGCTGATGGACAAGTCGATGCGGCACCGCCGGCCCGGCCCCTATCAGCTTCAGGCGGCCATCGCGGCGCTGCATGCGCGCGCTTCAAGCGCGAACGACACCGACTGGGCGGAGATCGAGCTGTTGTATCGTGGGCTGGAGCGGCTTCAGCC
This sequence comes from uncultured Flavobacteriaceae bacterium, assembly GCA_964493795.1. Classification (GTDB taxonomy): domain Bacteria; phylum Pseudomonadota; class Alphaproteobacteria; order Micropepsales; family Micropepsaceae; genus JADZAI01. Next base: position 4,560 of record CAZBPO010000084.1, on the reverse strand, counting down.
CTCGCCGGTGGTGACGTTGAACCGGGCGGTCGCGGTGTGGAAGGTGAGCGGGCCGGAGGCGGCGCTTGCGCTGACCTCTTCTCTGGAAGGGCCTTTGGCCGGATATTTCTACCTCCATGCGCTTCGCGGCGCGCTGATGGCGGCGCTCGGCCGTCATGCGGAGGCGCGCGAGGCCTATGGCAGGGCGATAGCGCTTGCAGGAACGGCGGCGGAGGCGTCGCATATCCGCGCCGAGATCGACGCGCTGGGCGCGGAGGTTGTCTGAGGCTGAGGTTCAAACAGGTGAACGGAGGGCGTGATGGAGATCGTGTGGTGGATCATCGGCGTTCTTGCAGCGCTGGTGGCGTTCGTCCTGATTTACGCGGCGACCAAGCCGAATGAGTTCCAGACCCTGCGCCGGACGCGTATCGCCGCGCCGCCGGGCAAGGTCTATCCGCTGATCGAGGATTTCCGGAACTGGGCGATCTGGTCGCCCTGGGAAAAGATGGAGAAAGAGGGCGAGCTGGCGCGGACCTTCAGCGGCGCGGCGCGCGGCGTCGGGGCGGGCTATGCCTGGCTGGGCAAGAAGACCGGCCAGGGCAAGATGGATATCGTGGAAGTGAGGCCGGACGAACTGGTGCGTATCCGGCTTGAGTTCATCAAGCCGTTCGCCGCGCTCAACACCACGGATTTCGTTCTGCGCCCGGACGGCGAGGGCACCGAAGTGACCTGGTCGATGCAGGGGCCGCAGCCCTATTTCTTCAAGCTGATGGGCACGCTGTTCAATTCCGACAAGATGGTGGGCGGCGCGTTCGAGCGGGGCCTGCGCGACATGAAACAGGCGGCCGAAGCCGCATAAGGGAGGATGCCATGAACAGACTTATCCCGGCGGCGGTTCTGGCCGCCGCCCTGATCGCGCCGGCGGTGGCGCAGGACATCTCGCCGGTGGTTCCGGCCGGGGAGTTCAAGCTGGACAAGAGCCATGCGAGCCTGATCTTCGCGGTGAACCATCTGGGCTTCTCGACCTATTACGGGCAGTTCGCCGCGTTCGATGCGACCATGACCTTCGACCCCGCGAACGCCGCCGCATCAAAGCTGACGGCCAGCGTGGATGCCGGGTCGCTGGTCGTGCCGGCCCCGCCGCCCGGCTTTCTGGACGAGCTGAAGGGCGAGAAGTTCCTGAACGCGGGCGCGCACCCCCAGATGACGTTCGTTTCGACGGCCATCGAAGTCACGGGCGAGAAAACGGGGCGGATCACGGGTGACTTCACGATGCTGGGCGTCACCAAACCGGTTGTGCTGGAGGTGACGTTCAATGGCGGCTGGGCAGGCATTCCCGGCATGGACCCGCATGCCCGCGCCGGCTTCTCGGCCAAGGGCACGCTGAAGCGTTCCGAGTTCGGCATGGACTATGGCCTGCCGCCGCCGGGGACGACGTTCGGGGTCAGCGATGAGGTGGAGATCATCATCGAGGCGGAGTTCACGGGGCCGGAGCTGAAATAACCGCCCGGCGGCCCGCCAAGAAATCGCTTGTATTCGGATATAAAGATATCTTTATATAGTCGGCGAAACAGGATTCGCCGATGGATGCGCTGCTGGACGGATTGAAAGCTGTGGCCGAGCCGACGCGCCTGCGTCTGCTCGCACTGCTGACGCGTGCCGAGCTGACGGTCACGGAGATCACGCAGGTCCTCAAGCAGAGCCAGCCGCGCGTGAGCCGGCATCTGAAGCTGATGGTCGAGGCCGGTTTGCTGAACCGGTTTCCCGAGGGCACCTGGGTGTTCTATCGGCTGGCCGAGGATAGCGGCGCGGCGCCGCTGGCGCGGGCGGTGACCGCCCTGATCGACGCCGCCGATCCGGTGCTGTCGGAGGATGCGGCGCGGCTTGAGACTATCCGCAAGGCGCGGGCCGAAGAGGCGGCGGCCTATTTCGCGGCCAATGCTGCGCACTGGGATGAAATCCGCGCCCTGCACCTGCCCGAGGCCGATGTGGAGCAGGCGATGGTGACGCTGCTGGGCGAGCGGCCTGTCGGCACGTTGCTGGACCTCGGCACCGGGACGGGCCGCATTCTGGAAGTTCTGAGCCCGCGTGCGGAGCGCAGCATCGGCATCGACATGAGCCATGAAATGCTGGGCGTGGCGCGCGCCAATCTGGAGCGCGCGGGGCTAAAGAACGCCCAGGTGCGCTATGGCAATATCCTGAGGCTCGATCCCGGCGCGCTGGGCGTGGTGCCGCAGGCCGACGTCGCGGTGCTGCACCACGTGCTGCACTTCTTCGAGCACCCTCAGGAGGTGGTGGCGCAGGCGGCTCGTCTGCTGGCGCCCGAGGGCCGCCTGCTGATCGCCGATTTCGCGCCGCACGGGCTTGAGCATCTGCGCGAGAACCACGCGCATCGCCGCCTCGGCTTTTCGGATCGCGAGGTGTCGGCCTGGGCCGGCGCGACCGGGCTGACGCTGACCGCCACGCGCGATCTGCCGCCCGGCGGCGGCGATGATGCGAAACTGACTGTGAAACTGTGGCTTCTCGAGAAGCCCAAAGACGCCGCGCGCGCGCCGCGCCGGGCGGGGGAGGCCGCGTAATGGCTTTGAACGTGTCGTTTGAGTTCTTTCCGCCCAAGACCGACGAGGCCGAACAGTCTCTGTGGAAGGCGATCCGCCGGCTTGAGCCGCTGAACCCCGGCTTCGTCTCGGTGACCTATGGCGCGGGCGGCTCGACGCGCGAGCGCACGCACGCGACCGTGAAGCGCATCGTCGATGAAACCGGCCTGAAGCCGGCGGCGCATCTGACCTGTGTGGGCGCGACCAGGGCCGAGATCGACGAGGTCATCCAGGAATACTGGGACGCCGGCGTACGGCATATCGTGGCGCTGCGCGGCGACATGCCCGACATGGGCGCCTATGCGCCGACCGAGGGCGGCTATGCCTCGACGCCCGATCTGATCGAAGGAATCAAGGCGATCGGCGATTTCGAGGTGAGCGTCTCGTGCTATCCTGAGAAGCATCCGGACACGCCGACGCTGGACGCCGATATCGATCTGCTGAAGCAGAAGATCGACGCCGGAGCGACGCGCGCCATCACCCAGTTCGCCTTCGATACCGACGCGCATATCCGCTTTCTTGAGCGCGCGCGGCGGTTGGGCGTGAAGATTCCGGTGGTGCCCGGCATCATGCCGACGACCAACTTCAAGGGCATAAGCCGCATGGCCGCGCGCTGCGGCGCGAGCGTGCCCGGCTGGCTGTGCGACCGCTTCGAGGGGCTGGACGAGGACCTGGAGACCCGCAAGCTGATCGCCGCCACGGTGGCGGCCGAGCAGGTGGAGCGCTTGCAGGCCATCGGCTTTGACAATTTCCACTTCTACACGCTGAACCAGGCCGACCTGACCTATGCGATCTGCCGCATTCTCGGGATCAAGCCGGCGCAGAAGCCGCTGGAGGCGGCGGCGTGATGGAGCCTGAGTCTGCCGAGACCTGGGCTGCTCGGGCGCGTTCTCTGGCCGATGCGCTGCAACAGGCAGGTGCGTCGGATCAGGAAGACCGGGACGAGGCGTCCGAAAGACTTGGAGACTTGTTGTTCTCTTTCGTCGCAGAGGGGGACTCGCCGATCGATCAGCCTTGCCTGTCAGAATGTTCCCAAGTCGCCACTGTCGAGGCGATGGCTGCTTTCAGCAGCACACTGCCCTCGCTCGGGTTTTGGAACGTATGGAAGCAGCTGGTCGCTTGGCGCGCAGAGGAGCGTTGGGGGCTCGTGGACAACGTAAGCGCTCTTCGATCGCGCGGTCTCTTGTCCGCGGCGTTGAACCGCCTCGCCGATACTGCCGCGACGGCGAATGTGACTTTTACCGCGCAGTCGACGCTGCGCTAGAATTGTGATGACAGCGATGACCACCCGTCCCGATGCACGCGCCTATATTCTGGCCGAGAGCAAGAAGCGCATTCTGACGCTGGATGGCGCGTGGGGGTCGATGATCCAGACCTTCGGGCTGACCGACGCGGATTATCGCGGCGAGCGGTTCAAGGACTGGGGGCATGACGTCAAAGGCAATAACGACCTTCTGATCCTGACGCGGCCGGACGTAATCGGCGGCATCACCGAGGGCTATCTGAAGGCCGGGGCGGATATCGTTTCGACCAACACGTTCAGCGCCACCACCATCGCCATGGCCGATTACGGCATGGAGGCGCTGGTGCCCGAGCTGAACCGCGAAGGGGCGCGGATCGCCCGCGAACTGGCGGACAAATATTCGACGCCAGACAAGCCGCGCTTCGTCGCCGGCTCGATCGGGCCGACCAACCGCACCGCGTCGATCTCGCCCGACGTGAACGACGCCGCCTATCGTGCGGTGACGTTCGACGAGCTGGTGACGGCGTATGAGGAGGCGGCGCGCGCGCTGATCGAGGGCGGGGCCGATATCCTGCTGATCGAGACGGTGTTCGATACGCTGAACGCCAAGGCGGCGCTGTTCGCGTGTGAAAAGGTTTTCGACGCGCTGGGCCGGACCTATCCGATCTGGGTGTCGGGCACGATCACCGATCTTTCGGGGCGCACGCTGACCGGGCAGACGGTGGAGGCGTTCTGGAACTC
>CAZBPO010000083.1:0-11093 GCA_964493795.1 uncultured Flavobacteriaceae bacterium | reverse complement strand
GTCACAGACGTGCCGCCAGCCGTCGGGCCAGAGCTCGGCGCAAGAGACGCGATCGCCGGCGGAGCCTGATCGACGACCAGCGTATAGACCTGACTGCCCGTGTACGGCCCCGCGCCGGTCGTGCTGTCGGTCGCCGTGACGGTGAAGTCGAACCTTCCGACGACCGTGGGCACGCCGGAAACGACGCCGCCCGCAGACAGCGACACGCCGGCAGGGAGCGCCCCGGAGGTGACGGCGTATGTATAGTCCGCCGTGCCGCCGCTGGCCGATAGCGTCTGGCTGTAGGACATGAACTGCGTCGCGGCCGGCAGCGCCGACGGCGCCACGACGATCGTCGGAGCGTTCACCGCCAGCGTATAGTTCCCCGAGATGGTGAAGGGGGCGCCGGTTCCTGTGCTGGCGTCGGTTGCGGTGACGGTGAAGGCGAAGCTGCCCCCGGCGGTGGGGGTGCCGGAGAGCGCGCCGCCGGCGCTGAGGGTCAGTCCCGCCGGCAACGCGCCGGAGGTGACCGCATAGCTGTAGGGCGCGGTGCCGCCGGACGCCGTGAACGCCGCGTCATATGCATCCCCGACCGACCCGCCGGCGAGGAGCGCCGGCGACAGGGTCAGCAACCGTGTAGGAGCGGCTGGCGGTGGCCGGCGTCGGCTGGGTGGCGTCGGTCGCCACGACGGTGAAGGCGAAGCTGCCGGCCTGGGTCGGCGTTCCCGACACCGTGCCGTCGGGCGCAAGAGAGAGCCCCGCCGGCAGAGCACCCGAGGTGACCGCGTAGCTGTAGGGCGACAGGCCGCCCGCCGCCTGGATGGTCTGGCCGTAGACGACGCCGATCTGCGGGTCGGGCAGCGTGGCGGTGGTGATCTCCACGGGCACGTCGTCGTTGGCGATCGTCCCGATGCCCTGCCCCTTTGCGATGCTGGCGTGGACGGGATTGGTCAGATTGACGGTGAAGGTCTCGTCGGACTCGGGGGTCGTGTCACCGTTCACCTGCACGGCGATGACCGCGCTGGTGCTGCCGGCGGGAATGGTGAGCGTGCCGGAGGCGGCGATGTAGTCGGCGGGCGACGAGGCGCTGCCGGCCGCGGTCGCGAAGTCGACCGTCGTGTCGTATCCACTGACCTCGGACAGCGTCACAGGGAAGTCGAACGACGTCGGTCCGCCGTTGCCCTCAGCGAGCGTCACGTCGCCGATCGAGACGGTGGGCGGCGCGTCGTCGTTGGCGATCGTCACGACAGCCCGGCCGCGTCCGATGGCGTAATCTTCTCCCGGCAGCAGAACGACGGTGAAGGTCTCGTCCGGCTCATATTGCGTGTCGCCCACGACGGGAATCTGGACGGTTCCCATCGTGTCGCCCGCAGAAATGTAGAGCGAACCGACAAAGCCGTAGTCCACACCGAACGCCGCGGTGTCTTCCGGCCCGCCGAGCCGAACGGGGATCGACAGATCCTCGCGCGAGCTTCCGTTCAGCGTGACCGGGACCTCCAGGACCGAAATGCCGGCATCGCCTTCAGTGATCGTCGCGTCGCCGATGCTGACGACGACGGACGTGACGTCGTCGTTGACCAACTCGACGATCATCATATCGCCCCAGCCCGGAAGCGCCGCGTTGGACGGATTGCTGAACTGGATGAAGAAGCGCTCGTCTTCCTCGTGGTTGAGATCCCCGACGATGGTGATTTCGATGGTCTTGCTGGTTTCGCCGGGCGCGAACGTCACGGTACCGGAGGCGGCGACGAAATCGCCGCCGGCCACCGTCGCGCTGTCGTCCGCCGTGGCGTAATCGACGGTGACGGTCTCCGAGCTGGGCACCGACAGCGCGACCGGGACAGACAACGTCCACGGCCCTGAATCGCGCTCGGCCACACGCACGCCAGTCGAATAGGAGATCGTCGGACCTGCGTCGTCATTGGCGATCGTAGCGACGGCGGCGGACACATCGCCGAGGACGGCGTTGACCGGATCGGAAAGCTGGAGGCTGAAGGTCTCGTCGGGCTCGACCCTGGTGTCGCCTTTGACATAGACCAAGATGGCCTTCTGCACCTCGCCGGGGGCGAAAGTCAGCACGCCCGAGGCGGCGAGATAGTCGTCGTCGGCAAGCGTGGCGGTGCCATCGACCGTCGCATAGCGAACGGTCACCGGCAGGTAGCCGGGCTCGTTCAGAGACACAACGAAATAGGTCGGGATATATCCGTCGTCGCCCTCGGCGTCGAAGAGCGGGGACCATTCGACGTTGACGATACGCGGCGCTCCCGGCCCATCGTCATTGAGGATCGTGCCGACGCCCTGCCCCTTTGCGATGGTGGCGTTCACCGCGCCGTAGAGACCGACGGCGAAGGCTTCATCCAGCTCTGCGGTATCGTCGCCGATGACGGTGACGGTGACGGTGATCGTCTTCTGCGTCTCGCCCGGCGCGAAGGTGAGCGTGCCCGAGGCCGGGGTGTAGTCGTTGTCGGATGCCCGCGCCGTCAGATCGGCGGTCGCGTAATCGACCGTCACGGCGGCCGGATTGGCCTGATCGAGGCTGACCGTGAACGTGAAGGCGGCCGTGTCGCCCGCCGCCCCTTCCGCAAACGACACATCGTCGATGGACAGGATCGCAGGCGCGCCGAACGGGCGTCGTCGTTTGTAATGAGGCCGACGCCACGCCCCTTGGCGATGGTGGCGTGGACGGGGTTTGTCAGATTGACGGTGAAGGTCTCGTCGGGCTCGGAGGTTTCGTCGCCGTTCACCTGGACATCTATGACGGCGCTGGTGCTGCCGGCGGGGATGGTGATCGTGCCGGAGGTTGCGACATAGTCGGCGGGCGACGAGGCGATGCCGTCGGCGGTCGCGAAATCCACCGTCGTGTCGTATCCGCTGATCTCGGACAGCGTCACAGGAAAGCTGAAGACGGTCGTCCCGCTGTCGCCCTCAACGAGCGTCACATCGCCGACCGATACAGCCGGCGGTTCATCGTCGTTCAGTATCGTACCTGTGGCCTCCGCCACGTCGATCGTTGCGCCGGCCGGGTTTGAAATCCTCACGAACAACGTCTCGTCGGGCTCGTACATGGTGTCGCCGACCAGCTCGACAATGACCATGTTGCTGGTTTGCCCGGCCACAATGCCCATGGTTCTACGTTGCGCGACGTAGTCGCCCGGGGCCTGGGCGGCGCCGTCGACTATCTCGAGATCGAAGAAGACCGTGTCGATGCTGGGCTCTGACATCTGAATGTTGAAAACCAGGCGTCCGCCCGCGCCGGGGGCCCCCTCCTCGGCGCTCCCCGTCGCGGCGGTGATCGACAGTTTCGGCGTCTGCGCTATGTCGTCATTGACGATCATGCCAAAGGCGGTGTCAGTGTCCGGCAGAAACACCACTTGCGCGTCGTTGACCCAGATATCGACGCGAAAGGTTTCGTCGCGCTCGACCTTGGTATCGCCGTTGATGACGACGTCGACGCTGCCTTCGGTCGAACCGGCCGGGATGGTTACAGCTCTATGGGTCGGCTCAACATAGTCGCCGTCCGCCACGCTCGCGGTGATGCCGGTAATGCTATAGACAAAAGTTATGTCGTGATCGACCGGCCAGCTCATCGAGATCGGAAGAGACATGATCGAAGTGCCAGAATCGCCTTCGTCCTGCGCGCGTCCGGTAATTCTGACAAAAGGAGGCTCGCCGTTCGCTTCGATGAAGCCTTCCACACGGCCGGGTGGGCGAATGGTGGCGTTGACCGGGCTGGAGAGAATGAGCGCGAAGCTCTCTTCGCGCTCAAAGACGAGATCGCCATTGATCTGGACGTTGATCGTCTTGCTCCGTTCGCCCGGCGCGAATGTCAGCGTGCCAGAGGTCGCATTGTAGTCGCCGGCGGCGGCGCTGGCGGTGACGTCTGCCGTCTCATAGTTGACGCTGAGGGACCGCGAAGGGAGCCTGTTCAGCGTGACCTCGAATGCGAGATCCCGGGAGGAGCCGTTCGGCGGCTCTGCCATCCGCGCCGGGGAAATGCGAATTTCAGGCAGGGGATCGTCGGGATCCTCAGGCGGTGGCTCGTCGGGAACATCGTCGCTGGCGATGGTGGCGACGCCCTGGCCTCTGGCGATGACGCCGCCCACCTCGCCGGAAAGGTTGACCACGAAGGTCTCGTCCGGCTCGACGACGTCGTCGCCGAGAACGTCGATATGGATGAATTTCTCCCTTTCGCCAGGCGCGAAGGTGAGCGTGCCGGATGCAGGCGTGTAGTCATCGCCGCCCGCCGTCGCAGTGCCATCGGCGGTGGCATAATCGACAGATACCGTGTTCGTGCCGGCATGGCTGAGGGTGACGGCGAAGGCGAAGCTCGTGACCGCGCCTCCACCGCCTTCGGGCATCGTGACGTCGGCGATAGAGATGGCAGGGGGATGCTTCAGATCGAACGCGTAGCCCCGTGTTTCCCTGAACGGGGTCGGGCTGGAATCGGTAGCCGTGATCGAAAAGGGAAGGGTTCCAGAGCCGGTCAAGACGCCGGACACCTGGCCCGTCGCCGGGTTGAAATTCAGCCCTGGCGGTAAGCCGGTAACGCTGAGCGTGTAAGGTGCCGTGCCGCCCGACGCCGAGAAGGAATAATTGACCGCCACGCCCGATGTCGCCGGCAGAAAGAACGTGTCGGGCGCGATCGCGAGCGCCGACAAGACCACATAGTCGTTGGTTTGGACGGTCGTTTGGCCGTTCGACGCCTGCACCCTGAGCGTGAAGGCGAACCGGCCCGCCGAGCTTGGCGTGCCAGACAGCTGACAGCCCACACTGCCGGGGACGTAGGTCAGACCTGCCGGCAACGTACCGCTGGGGACCGTACAGATGTAGGGGGACGCGCCAGCCACGGGAATCTCCGTGCTGTGGTACCGGCCAACCATCAGGGTCGCCGCCTGATCGGCCATCGCGACCGCGCCGCCGTCGTTGAGGCGGGCGAGAAAGGCGTTCGCCTCGGCGGTGACGTCTTCGAACGCTGCAGCGGACGGGGCCAAGGCCGGCAGCCAGGCGAGCGCGAGGAGCGCAATCAGGCCCTGAAGTCTCCGACGTGAGCGTGCGGCGAGCGAATGGATCACGGCGTCGTCCCGATCTTTTTCGACTATCTAGTATGCATATATCCCGAAAAGTTGAAAGTGGTGCGCGCGGACTTTGAGCCTGCCCGCTCAAAACCGGCCCAAAGGCGCCCATCGCGGCGTCTGAAATCCGGGCCGGCACATGCCGCAACAAGCCGCGAGATCGCCCGGAAAGCCGCCCAAAGGCGCACGCACGCGAGCGCGCAGCGCTTCAATCGAATGGCGGAATGGCGGAATGGCGGAATGGCTGGCGGGATAGGTCGACCCCATCCGCGCTCTGGGCCGGCCTATTGGTCGATAAAGCCCGTAACGAGCCGGTTGAACTCATCCGCCTTCTCCCACTGCGCCCAGTGGCCGCATTTGGGCATGATGAGGAAGCGGGCGTTAGGCAGCTGGCGGGCCAGAATGAAGCCCTGGTCCAACGGGTTCACGCGGTCTTCACGGCCCCAGATGATCAGCGTTTCATGCTGCACCTGGTCGAGGCGTTCGCGCCAGAGCTCAGTGATCGGCGGCATGTTGGGGCCGAGGCGCAGCGGCATGAACTCGGCCGTTTCGGGATCGAGGGCGCGGTCCAGGCGCTCCTGCAGCAGCTCGTCGGTGAGCGTCGAGGGATCGTAAACGAGATAGCGGATGAACTGCTTCATCCGGTTCAGATCAGGCGTCGGCGGGCCGTAGAACGTGAGCAGCGAGATAATGCCATCGCTGGGCGACTTGTCGAAAAGCGAGTAGCCGCCGCCCGGACCCATCAGCACAAGCTTCGCGACATGGTTCGGGAAGTCGATGGCGGTCTTCAGGCTGGCCGCGCCGCCGAGCGAGTTGCCGACAAGGTGGGCCTTGCCCAGGCCGAGCGCATCGATGAAGCCCGACAATATCTTGGCGTAGAAGCCCCAGAGCGGCTCGGTGATCTTGAGCTTGGTAGACTGGCCATAACAGGGAAGATCGATGGCGATGGCGCGGTGGCCTTTGCCGAAGACATCCATGTTCTTCGAGAAATTGCTCATGCCCGACGAGCCGGGGCCGCCGCCATGGACGAAGATGACGGCGGGGCCTTCGCCCACCTCGCTATAGTGAATCTTGAGGCCGTTCACATCGACGAAGCGGCTCTGGATTTCGGTGTTCGACATGTGCGCTCCTCAGGCGGCAGGATTGAGCTGGCGGCGGTGACCCCAGGTGCTGGTGACGCTGTGGCGGACGACTTTCCAGTCTTCGCCGATCGTGCGCGCGCCCCAGCCGTATTCGACCTCGAAGCCGCTGGGCGTGTAGGCGTAGAATGAGAACATCTGGTCGTTCGGGTGAAAGCCGAGTGTGTTGGCGATGTTGACGCCGAGACGCGCCGCACGGTCATAGGCGCGGCCGACATCGTCCATACGGCCAACCTCGATCATAAAATGGTTGAGGTGCTTGGGCGCCGGGACCGGCACCAGGGCGAGCGTGTGGTGACGCGGGTTGCAGTGGAGGAAATTCAGCTCCAGCGTGAAATCCGGCCCAAGCGACATGTCGATGAAGTCGGACATCTGGAAGCCGAGGCCGTCCTGGTAGAAGCGGCGGGCGGCGGCGATGTCGCCGGCGTAGATGACGATATGGCCGGCGCCCTGTTCGCCGGTTACGAAGCCCGAAACACCTGCGGGCGAGACCAATGGCTGCTCGGTCGCCTCGCGTGCGCCGTAATACAGCTCGATCTGGAGGCCCGTCGGATCCTTGCAGACGGCCAGGTCGGTGACGCCGCGGACCTTGGCGAGATCTGCGTCACGGGTTGCGTTGATACCAAGCCCGTCGAGACGGGCGAGGAGCGTGCTCAGGCCCTCCGCATCGGCGACCTCAAAGCCGGCATAGGCGAGATCATCTGCCGGTCCTTCGCTGATGGCGATGCGCCAGGCGCGCTCATCATAGCGATAACGCCATGTCGCCCCCGGGCCTGCGACTTCCATAAGTCCCAGAAATTCGGCCGCGTATTTGCGCCATGCCGCGAGGTCGCTGACCTCGAAGCCGTAATAGCCAAGTGCGGTGACGCCCATTGTCCCGATCTCCACCCTGCATACGGGCTTGGCGCCCGCACATTGTGAGAGTTGGATGCCCGAGATCAGGCATCACGAGAAATCGATATTTGAGCCCCTTCCGATCAATCCGGCTGATGGGTCGTCAGCGGATGGATTTGCCCACGGGGTTGGAGCTGGCGAGCAGATTGCGAAACCAGACATGGGCCGGGTCACGCTCGACCGTACGGCTCCAGCAGGCGCGAATTGCGAGCGGCGGGGCCTCGAACGGCGGCGGGTAAAGGTCGATCTCGTAGCTGCGCTGGAACAATTCAGCGAGGCGACGCTGGACGAGCGACAGGCAGTCCGAGTGCTCGACGATGGCCGGCAGGGTGAGGAATTGCTGCACCAGAACGACGTTGCGCTGGCTGATCTGGTTGGTCCGAAGAACCAGCGACTGATAGGTGACGTCGCTGCGCGCCGAGACCTGGAACATGGCGTGGCGGGCATTCTCGTACACTTTGCGTGTCAGCTTGCCCTTGAAAGGCGGCTTGCGCCGCGAGGCGATGACCACGGAGCGATCCTCGAACAACGGCATGGAGGCCGCCTCTGTGCTGAGCGCTTCGACCGTGTGATCGGGCAGAATAGCGACATCGACCGAGCCGCGCATGAGCTTGGCTTCCACGTTGGTCGCAAGATCGATGAACTGAACTGAGGCATTGGGCGCCTGTTCGGCAAGCAGCCGGGCGACGCGAGGGGCCAACAGAACCGTCACGTAATCGGCAGTGGCGACGACGAAGCGGCGCGTTTCAGCCTTGGGGTCGAAGCTGCGCGGCTGCAGAAGGATTTCAGCCTCGAGATAGGCGCGCTCAGTCTGGTCGATCAGCTGTTCGGCGCGCTCAGTCAATTCCAGCTTGCGTCCCACCATGACGAGCAGATCGTCCTGGAATATCTCTCGCAGACGGGCGAGCGCAGCACTAACCGCCGGCTGCCCCAGACCGACGGATTCCGCCGTGCGCCGGACGCTCCTGGTGCGCAACAATTCGCGCAGGATCGGCAGCAGATTGAGATTGTAACGCCGCAGCAGCAAAGCCTGTCCCTCCGCGGCAGCACTATGTCGCCGTGCCGGGTTCGGGGCCAAGGGTCACGCCGCCGCAGAAAGCTTGGCGCGTACGCCCCGCAGGCGGGCGACAAGGCCCTGAACGTCTGCCGGGGCCGTATTGCCGCGCCAGGCGATGTGCTGATCACCGCGCACGACCAGCAGCTTCTGCGTGATGGCGGACGGGGCGAGCTCGGGGTCGATGTCGAGGAGGGTCAGCGGCAGGCCAGCCGCCTTTCCGGCCTCCAGCAACGGCTGGACATCGGCGCGGGGATCGAAGCGGACGAGCGTGTAGTCCGGCGACAGGCGATCATAGACCGAAACGTCTTGCGTCAACCAGAAATGCGGCATGCGACAGCCAGGCACGGTGGCGGGCGTCGTTTCGCCCATCGTGTAGAGCGGCGCCGTTTCGCCGTCATAAGCGATGATCGGGGAGGCATCGTAGTAATAGCCGAAGTTGAGACCTGACGGCGCGAATTGCGGCACGTTGATGCGGTAAAGCTTGCGGCCCAGCAGCCAGCGCACCAGCGCGCCGACGAGGCCTCGCCTTGACAGAACTTCGGGCGGCGTGCCGCGCGCGCCGAGCGCGGCGGCATTCTCCATCACCTTGGCGATCGCGTGTTTCGAGACCTGCTCGGTGATGGGCTGACGCTCGGCCTCGTAGGCATCGAGCAGGTTTGTATCCGCCCAGCCGCGTGCGACGCCGGAGAGCACGAAGGACAGGTTCATGGCGTCGGCGATGCCCGCATTCATGCCATAGCCGGCATAGGGCACCCAGAGATGAGCGGCATCGCCTGCGATGAAGACATTGCCATCGCGAAAGCGGTCAGCCACCAGGCGGCGGCCAACCCAGTCTTCGTGGTGAAGGACCTCATACTTGAACTCAGGTCCGACGCCGAGCACATCGCGGATCGACTGATCGAAATCGAGCTGCTCGAACGGCATGTCGCCGCGCACCGCACGGTGGATGAGCCAGGTATCCTGACCGTCGATGGCGACGACATTGCCCTGCGCCTTGTGATTGACGATCCAGCTCATCCAGGCGGGACGACGGTTCCCAAAGAGCTTTTTCAGATCAGTTGAGCGGACAAGCGTGGAGCGCGTGCGGGCGATGACGGCATCGCCCGAGAGGCCGACGCCCATCGTCTTGCGGATGGTGCTGCGCCCGCCGTCGCAACCCGCGAGGAAGCGGCCCTGAATCTGGAAAGACTCTCCGCCCTCACGCGAGCAGGTGACGGTGACGCCAGCCGCAGCCTGGGTGTAGCCCTCGACCCTGGTCTCGTTCAGCAGGCGGATATTGGGCAGTTCCTGCATCCGCCGGAGCAGGATCGGCTCCAGATAGATCTGGCTGACGCGGACCATGGGCTCTGGCGTCTGCCAGTCGCTGTCGATGTAGCCGGGCTTGTCGCGCTCGCGGCGCGACGGCATCGCGATGCGGGTGAACTCAGGGCCGGCGAGGCTCGACACATAGATGATGTCGGTGGGATAGTCATCCGGCAGGCCAGCGGCGCGTACCTTCGCGGCCACGCCCATGCGGCGGAATACTTCTAGCGTGCGGGCGGCGACCGTGTTGCACTTCGTGCTCGGCGGCTCGCCGGCGCGGCGCGCCTCGACGACGATGACATCGAGACCGCGCATCGCGGCATCGATGGCGAGCGACATGCCCACCGGCCCGGCGCCCGCGACGATGATAGTGGCACGCATTGCTTCGGCCATGATCGCAGCTTCCCAAGCCGTCTTTGTGGTCAGCCGCCTGTCGCGGCCCTGGCTTTCAGATCGAGCGCGACATCGACGATCATATCTTCCTGACCTCCGACCATGCGGCGGCGGCCAAGTTCGATGAGGATCTCGCGGACATCGAGCTCGTGGTCGGCGGCCGCTTTCTCAGCATGACGCAGGAAGCTGGAATAGACCCCGGCATAGCCGAGGCTCAGCGTCTCACGGTCGACCCGGACCGGACGGTCCTGCAGCGGTCGAACGAGGTCTTCCGCCGCATCCATGAGTGCGAAGAGATCGGTTCCGTGGCTCCAGCCATAGACATCGGCGGCTGCGATGAAGACCTCGAGCGGCGCGTTGCCCGCCCCTGCCCCCATACCGGCAAGAGATGCGTCGACGCGCACAGCGCCGTTCTGGACGGCGACGATGGAATTGGCGACGCCGAGCGAAAGATTGTGGTGGGCGTGAATGCCGCGTTCGGTTTCCGGTTGCAGCACACGGTCGTAGGCCTGAAGGCGGGCGGCGACATCATCCATCGTCATCGCGCCGCCGCTATCCGTAACATAGACGCAGTGTGCGCCGTAGTTCTCCATCAGCTTCGCCTGTGACGCGAGCGCTTCGGGTTCTGCCATGTGGCTCATCATGAGGAAGCCACAGACGTCCATGCCCAAAGCACGCGCGGCTTCGATTTGCTGTCGGGAGACGTCCGCTTCGGTGCAGTGGGTCGCCACCCGCACCGAACGGACGCCAAGCCCGTAGGCACGTTTCAGATCATGGACGGTGCCGATGCCAGGCAGGAGAAGCGTCGTCAGCTTCGCATGCGTCAGCACCTCGCCGACGGCTTCGATCCAGGCCCAGTCGGTATGCGCGCCGAAGCCATAGTTGAAAGACGAACCGGAAAGCCCGTCGCCGTGCGCGATCTCGATCGCATCGACCCTGGCGGCATCGAGTGCGCGGGCGACGGCGCGCACCTGATCGAGCGAATAGCGATGACGGATGGCATGCATGCCGTCGCGCAACGTCACGTCCTGGATGTAGAGCTTGCCTGCGGGAACGCCGAGGGTCATGCCGCTTGCCTCTGGCTCGTCACGATGCGTTCTGCTGTGCGAAGCGCCGCCGAGGTCATGATGTCGAGATTGCCGGCATAGGCCGGGAGGTAATGCGCGGCTCCCTCGACCTCCAGAAAGATCGTGACCTTGAGGCCGGTGAAGGCTTCATCCATTTCGGGAATGAAGAGCTTCTGGTTGTCGGTGATCC
>CAZBPO010000082.1:10987-11163 GCA_964493795.1 uncultured Flavobacteriaceae bacterium | reverse complement strand
GCGGGATGCCGCAGGCGAACTCGATGACCTCGAGGCCGCGCTGGATGTCGCCCTTGGAGTCGGCGATGACCTTGCCGTGCTCGGACGACAGCATGTGCGCCAGTTCGTCCATGTTCGCTTCCAGCAGGCGCTTGAACTCGAACATGACGCGCGCGCGGCGCTGCGGCTTGGTCGCC
>CAZBPO010000082.1:0-10977 GCA_964493795.1 uncultured Flavobacteriaceae bacterium | reverse complement strand
CGCCGCCCAGGCCGGCTGCGCCGCTTTGGCGGCCTCGACCGCGCTGGCGAGATCGGCGGCGGTCGCCAGCTGGACGCGCGCCTGCACCTTGCCCGTATTGGGGTCGAACACATCGCCCCAGCGCGTGCCCGCGCCCTTCACCGGCGCGCCGGAAATGTAGTGAATGATGTCGCGCATGATGGCGTTTCTCCCGCTGCGGTTCGCTTTCCCCTGACCCTAGCACTGGCGGCGGCGCGACAAGTATTGCAAAATTGCCTGCTCTCTTTTGCGAAATTGCATATCCATGGACAACTGGGACGATCTTCGAATCTTCCTCGCTGCGGCGCGCGCCGGATCGCTGGCCGGCGGCGGGCGGGCGCTGGGCATCGACACCGCGACGGTGGGGCGGCGGATCGCGCGCCTGGAGACGTCGATGCGGGCGACCCTGATGGTGCGGTCTTCCGGCGGCATCGAGATGACGGCGGCCGGCGCGCGGCTTCTGAAGGCCGCATCGGACGCCGACACGGCCATGCGCGCCGTCTTCACCGAAGCCAAGCGCGACAGCGCGGGCGGCACCGTGCGGCTGTCGGCGGCCGAGGGGTTCGGCACCACCATCATCGCACCCGCCCTGCCCGAGCTGCGCCGGCAGCGGCCGGGCCTTGAGATCGAGCTGGCGGCCAATCCCGGCTTCCTGTCGCCCGCGACGCGCGAGGTCGATATCGCCATCACGCTGTCGCCGTCGCAGGACGCGCGGCTTCAGGCCGAACCGCTGGCCGACTATCAGCTCGCGCTCTACGCCGCGCCCGGCTTCCTGGCGCGGCGGGGCGATATCCGATCCGTCGCCGATCTGGGCGACGTGGATATCGTCGGCTACGTGGACGATTTCATCTACGCGCCGGAGCTGCGCTATCTCGACGAAATCGGCATCTCACGCCGGCCGGCGCTCGCCAGCTCGTCGATCAGGGCGCAGCGCGAGATGATCGCGGCCGGGGGCGGCGTCGGCGTGCTGCCATGCTTTCTGGCCGACGGACTGGCCCGGGTCTGCCGACGCGACACGCTGCTGACCCGCCGCTGGTGGACCAACACCCACCGCGACATCGCCGATACGGCCCGCATCAGGGCGGTGAAGACGTGGATCAGGAAGCTTGCGCGCGACCGCCGCGCCGCGCTGTCGCCTTTCTAGGCGGCTGGTCTTCGTCGCGCAGCGCGGCCAGAAAGCGTCTCGCGTAAGCGCCGGCCGTGGCCGTGAACACGTTTTCCCGCAAGGCGGCATGGCGCGCCCGGCGTTCGTCGAGCGGCATGGAAAGCGCTACATGCATCGCTTCGGCCAGATCGTCCGGATCGTACGGGTTGATGATCAGCGCCTCGGTCATCTCGTCCGCCGCACCGGCGAAACGCGACAGGATCAGCACACCGGGGTCCTCGGCGTCCTGCGCCGCCACGAACTCCTTGGCGACGAGGTTCATGCCGTCATGCAACGGCGTCACGACCCCGATACGGGCGAGCCTGAAGAACCCTGCGAGGGTGCGGCGCGGCGCGGCGCGGGTGATGTAGCGCAGGGGCGTCCAGTCGAACTCGGCGAAACGGCCGTTCACGTCGCCCGCCAGCCGGTCGAGTTCGCGCGCCAGATCGCGATAGGCGATGACGTCCTCGCGCGAGCGCGCCGCGATCTGGAGGAAGCTGACCTTCTGGTGATGTTCGGGATGGCGCTCAAGCAGCCGGGCATAGCCTTCGAAGCGGTTAGGAAGGCCTTTCGAGTAGTCGAGCCGATCAACGCCAATGGCGAGCGCGCGCCCCTTCAGGCTGTCGTCGAGCCGCCGCGCCTCGGCCGAGTGCGCGGCACGGGCCGCCTCGTGTTCAAAGGGCTCGGCGTCGATCCCGACCGGTACGGCGACGACATGGGTCTCGCGGCCGTCATGCCGCACGCGATCCGCCACGACCTGCGCGCCGAGCCAGCGCGCGACGCTGTCCTTGAAGTCGCCCGCGAAGGCTTCGGTCTGGAAGCCGACGACATCATAGCGCAGCAGATCGTCCAGCATTTCGCCCGCGACCGGCAGCGTCGCGACGAACGAGGCCGGCGCGAACGGGATGTGCAGGTAAAAGCCGATCCGGTTGGTCACCCCCGCCGCGCGCAGGAACCGGGCGAGCGGAATGAGGTGATAGTCGTGAACCCAGATGACGTCGCCCGGCTCGATCAGCTCGGCCAGCGCCTCGGCGAGCCTCGCGTTCACCGCCAGATAGCCGGCATAGTCCTCGCGCCGGAACCGCATCAGCGCCGGGCGGAAATGGAACAGCGGCCACAGCGCGCTGTTGGCGAAACCGACATAGAAGCGTTCGTAGTCGCGGCGCGAGAGATCGACCATCGCGTAGGTGACGCCGCGCGATTCCATGATCGTGGGCTCGCGCGCGGCGCCGTCGCCGATGCGGCCGCTCCAGCCGAACCAGATCGCGCCGGGCGTCAGCACCTCTTTCACAGCGACCGCCAGACCGCCCGCCTGGGCGCTGCGCGTCTTGGGCACCGGCACGCGGTTCGAGACGATTACGAGGCGCGCCACAGCCCCTCCTCCCAGCTCCGCGAGAGCCGCATGGCGCAGAGGATGAGCCCGACCTGCGAATAGGTCTGGGGGAAATTGCCCCAGAGCTCGCCCGTGCGCGGGTCGATGTCTTCGCTCAGCAGGCCGACATGGTTGCGGCGCGCCAGGATGTTCTCAAACAGCTCGCGCGCCTCGTCGCGCCGCCCGACGGCGGCGAGCGCGTCGATGTACCAGAAGGTGCAGAGGAGAAAGGCGTTATCCGGAGCGCCGAAATCGTCAGCCTCGTCATAGCGCAGCAGGAAACCGTTGCGCATCAGCCGGCGCTCGACGATCTCGATGGTCTTCACGAACGCCTCGTGGTTCGCCGGGACCAGGCCGATTTCCGGCAGGACGAGGCTGGACGCATCGGCCACCGCCATGTCGAGCGCGCCGGAAATCCAGCCCTCACCGGGCACCACCGCACGGCGCAGCACTTCGCGGCGCAGGACCTCGGCGCGCGCGAGCCAGTCGTCGCCTTCTTCCCGCTTGCCCAGATGGCGGGCGACGAGGCCCAGCCGATGCATGGCCGCCCAGCTCATGCCGGCCGTATAGACATGCGACCTGGCGCGCCCGCGATATTCCCAAAGACCGGCATCCGGCGTCAGCGCATCGCGCTCGGCGCGGCGGCCGACGGCCGAAAGAAGGCGATACAGGCCCTCATCGCCCCCGGGCTGGAGGCGGCGATCGTAGAAAAGCTGCGCCGCCGAGAGGACGATCGAGCCATATCCGTCGTTCTGGGTCTGCGTCGCCGCCTCGTTGCCCACCCTGACCGGCCCCATGCCACGATAACCCGGCAGGGCCCCGGCGAAGCGTTCCGTCAGGTCGGCGCCCGGAGCGATCGAGAAGAGCGGCGCGACAGGCCCCTCGATATCGCGCTCCACCGCATCGACCACGAACCGGACGAAGCCTTCCATCGTGCGCGTGGCGTTGAGGCGGTTGAGGGCCGTGACGGTGAAGAAGGCGTCGCGCAGCCAGCAGAAGCGATAATCCCAGTTGCGCTGGGTGCCGGCCGCCTCGGGGATCGAGGTCGTCAGGGCCGCGACGATCGCGCCGGTATCCTCGTAGGAGCACAGTTTCAGGGTGATGGCGGCGCGGATGACCGCGTCCTGCCAGTCGAAGGGGATGTTCAGGCTGCGGACCCAGTCCTGCCAGTAGCTGCGGGTCTGCTCCAGGAACGATGCGCCCAGCGTGTCCGGGTTCTCGCTGACCGGCTCGTCAGCGCCGAAAAACAGACTGACCGGCCGGTCGAGCGCGAATTCAGATTCGCTCTCGATATAGGCGATGGGGGCGTCGGTGGTGAGCCGCAGCGCGTCTTCGCCGTCCACCCAGCGCAGGTGATTGCTGCCGAGACGCGGCCGGGGCGTCCGCGCGCCATAGCCGAAAGACGGCCTGACCCGGATCGCGATGCGCGGCCGCCCGGCGACAGGCTCGATCCGGCGGACCAGCGTGCGCGGGCGGAAATTGCGTCCGTAGAGACGAAAGCGCGGCGCGAAGTCGAGTATGCGGACTTCACCGCCGCTCGCATCGATCAGGCGGGTTTCGAGAATCGCGCTGTTACCGAGATAGGCCTGGCGCGTCGTCGACAGGTCACGCAGAACGACATCCATGAAGCCGCCCGCCGCGCCGGCATCGTTCAGCAGGGCGTGAAACGCCGGGTCGCCGTCCAGACGCGGGAAACACGACCAGACATGCCGGCCGCCGCGATCGACCAGCGAGGCGATCGCGCAATTGCCGACGGGCGCGAGATCGAGACTGGTCATAGCCCTGCGCCGCGCATGACCCAGTCGCGCACCCTCGCCGGCGAGCCGCCGAAATCGTCCGCCACCCTCAGGCCGAAACCGCCGAGCCGGGCGGCCATCGCCATGCCGTCTTCGTCGGTCACGTCGTCGCCGACGAAGACCGGGCGGCGGCCCGCGAAAGGCGCCGTCTCCATCAGACGCGCCACCGGGCGACGCTTGGTGGGACCCTGGGGCTTCACCTCGAGCGCCATGTGGGCGGCGAGGATCGTGAATCCCTCCTCGACAAGGCCGGGCAGGTTTTCGACAAGCTCGCGCGCCTCGTCCGCCCGCTCCGGCGCCAGGCGGTAATGGACGACGACAGAGCGCGGCTTTTTCTCGATCACCAACCCGTCCGTGCGCTCGGCGGCCACTTCCAGGCGCTGGAGCCACAGGCGCGGCACGATGGGCGTGCGCGATTCGTCCAGTTCGCCGTCCGGCAGGCGCACGACCGCGCCATGCTCGGCGCCGGCCGCGGCCCTGAAGGGCGCGAACAGCGTGTCGATCACGGAAAGCGATCTGCCGCTCACGACGGCCAGCGCGCCGCCCAGCGCTCGTTCGAGCGCGGAAAGGGCGGCAGGCAGGCCGTCAGGCACCAAAACAAGGTCGGGTTTCGGCGCAAAATCGAGAAGCGTTCCGTCGATATCCAGGAAAAGCGCCCAGTCGGGCTGAATTTCCGGCGGTTCCGTCATCCGGTCCCCCGTTTCCATTGCGATGCAACATAACGACCCAGCCGGACAAAAAGTTCAATGACTTCTGCCCTGTCACATAAGTGTCATGCAGTCGACATAGACCCTTGATGCCGACCACCTAGAGGCAGGGCCGCCGGGATTTAACGGGGCATTAACGCGATGTCCGGACCCGCCGTTTCAAGGGGAATTGCCTTATGAAGACACTCAGCGCATTCGCCGCCGCGCTGCTCGCCTCCGTGGTCGGCACAGCTGTCGCAAGCGCCAATGACATCGACGAGCGCATCACGGCCTATACGCCGGTGCCCGGCGTGTCGGGTTCGCTGAAGTCCATCGGCTCCGACTCGCTCAACAACCTGATGACGCTGTGGGCCGAAGGTTTCCGCGCCGTCTATCCCAGCGTCACCGTCGAGATCGAAGGCAAGGGCTCGTCCACCGCCCCGCCGGCCCTCATCGCCGGCACCGCCCAGCTCGGCCCGATGTCGCGCCCCATGCGCGCGGCCGAGAAGGACCAGTTCGAAGCCAAGTTCGGCTACAAGCCGGCCGAGGTGCGCGTCGCCGTCGATACGCTGGCGGTGTTCGTCAACAAGGACAATCCCGTCAAGTGCCTGTCGCTGACGCAGTTGGATGCGATCTTCTCGGTCACCCGCAATCTGGGCGGCGGCGCGATCGACACCTGGGACGCGGTCGGCGGCACGGGCGATTTCGCCGGCAAGCCGATCTCGCTGTTCGGCCGCAACGCCGCCTCGGGCACCTATGGCTACTTCAAGGAAGTGGTGATGGGGAACGGCGACTTCCGCGACAGCGTTAAGGAGCAGCCGGGTTCGTCGGCGGTCGTTCAGGGCATCGCCGCCGACCGTTTCGCGATCGGCTATTCGGGCATCGGCTACAAGACCGCCGACGTGCGCGCCATCGCCGTCTCGGGCCGCGACGGCCAGTGCCACGAGCCGACGCAGGAGCAGGCCTATAAGGGCCTCTATCCGATCACCCGCTTCCTCTACGTCTATGTGAACAAGAACCCCTCGGCGTCGCTCGACCCCGTGGTGCGCGAGTTCTTCAAGTTCATCCTCTCGCGCGAAGGCCAGGAAGTGGTCGTGAAAGACGGCTACTACGCCATGCCTTACGTCTTCGCGAAGGAAGACGCCGACAAGGTCGGCCAGTAACGCCTGACGGCGATCAAGGACGGCGGGCCTCAAGGGGCGGCCCGCCGATCCTGCGCAAAGCCCCCGCACCGTTTTGCGCCCCAGGATCCGACGATGACCGACGAGAACCCGCCGAACCCCGAGCCCGCGCGGCGGTCCGTCACCTATCAGCGGCCGAAATCGACATCGAAGCGCGTTTTGTTCATGGACCGCTTCGCCGACCGCGCGATCACGGTCGGCGGCCTGTTCGTCATCATCGCCGTGTTCGCGATCATGGCGTTCCTGGTCTGGGTCTGCCTGCCACTCATCAGCTCGGGCGACCTCGCCGGGCGGTCGGCTTATTCCCTGCCGCACCATGCCGGCCAGACCTACGCCGCCGCGCAGACCGACGAGCAGCTCACCATCGCGCTCGACCTGGCGCCCAACGGCGTGATCGAAGCGTTCCACGCGCCCACCGGCACGCTCCTGCCCGCCCCGTCATTCGATCTCGGCGGCGAGACCGCCACAGCCATCGGCACGACGCTTCAGGGCGGCGACATCATATTCGGCTTCGACGACGGCACGGTGCGCGTCGGCAAGCTGGACCTGCGCCAGCTGGTGGTTCAGGAAAGCGCCATTCCGGCGGGCGCGACCACGCTGGACGAGCGCGACGTCACCGCGAACGGGGCCGTGTTCTCGCGCATTCCCGGCCAGTTTCGCCGCACCACCATCGAGACCACGCTTGAAGAGCCGGCCCAGGTCGCCCCGGCCGGCACGCCGATCACCCGCGTAGATTACCGCGTCTCGGGCACCGCGGAACGGCCGCTGAAAACCTTCGTGTCGCTGGATGCGGATGGCACGATCCGCCTCAGCCAGGCGGCCTCGATCGTCAACATGATGACCGGCGAGACGACGTCCG
The DNA here is from genome assembly GCA_964493795.1 of uncultured Flavobacteriaceae bacterium. Taxonomy (GTDB): domain Bacteria; phylum Pseudomonadota; class Alphaproteobacteria; order Micropepsales; family Micropepsaceae; genus JADZAI01. Next base: position 3,921 of record CAZBPO010000082.1, on the reverse strand, counting down.
ACATCACCTCCACCGAAATCCCGACCGACGTGGCCGCCGCCGACGTGGTGGCGCTTCTGTTGAACGCCGACGGCACGCGCGTGATCATCGGCCTGAAGGACGGCACGCTGCTGCGCTTCAACACGCGCGACTTCCGCAATCCCCAGCTGGTGGAGCGCGCCGACGTGACGCCGGACGGCGTGACGCTGTCCGCCCTCGCCTATCTCAACGGCGACAACTCGCTGATCGTCGGCGGCTCCGACGGGTCGACGGCCGTGTGGTTCGGCGTCGACCGCAAAAGCCCCGACACCGTGGACGGGATCGTCCTGACCAAGGTGCACGGCGACTTCGAGTCGATGCCGGCGTCCGTCACCGACATCCGCGTCAGCCAGCGCACCCGCATGTTCCTGACCGCTGACGCGGCCGGCGAGATCTGGGTGCGCCATGCGACGACGGAGCGGACGCTGCTGAAACTGCCCGAGACGCCCGATGCCAGCGGCCTGTCCGCCGTCATCTTCGCCCCCCGCGACGACGCAGTGATCGGCGTCGGCAAGAACGGCCAGGTCGCGCTGTGGCGCATCGACATTCCGCACCCCGAAACGACGCTGCAATCGCTGTTCGGCAAGGTCTGGTACGAAGGCTATGCCGAGCCCGCCTATGTCTGGCAATCGACCGCCAGCCAGGACAGCTTCGAGCCCAAACTGTCGCTGATCCCGCTGATCTTCGGCACCTTCAAGGCGGCGCTCTACGCGCTGCTGCTGGCGGTGCCGATCGCGCTGTTCGCCGCGATCTACACGTCCGAGTTCCTGCACTGGAAAGTGCGCGCGGTGGTCAAGCCGGTGATGGAGCTGATGGCGACGCTGCCGTCGGTGGTGATCGGCTTCATCGCCGCGCTGGTGCTCTCGCCTATCGTCGAAAACTGGATCGCCGCCATCGTCATCGCCTTCGCGGTGATCCCGCTCACCCTGATCGCCTCGGCGTTCCTGTGGCAGGTCCTGCCCGCGCGCGTCGCCCTGCTGCTCGACGGCGTGCCCAAGCTGATCTTCTTCTTCGTGTCCGTCGCCCTGGGCGTCTGGGGCGCGATCGCCATCGGCCCGGCTTTCGAGACGGCGTTCTTCGGCGGCGATTTCCGCCAATGGACGACCGGCGAAGGATCGGGCCAGCCCTTCCTGTTCCTCGTGCTGATCCCGCTTTCGGCGCTCGTCGTCTTCATCGGCTGGCGCACGATCGACGCCATGCTCGGCTATCGCCCCTGGATGCGCCAGCAGGGCGATATCGGGGCCGGCGCGGTCGAGTTCGTGCGCTGGGCGCTGCTCATCACGGTGACGCTGGCCGTCGCCTGGGGCGCTGCGGGCCTGTTGACCGGCGCCGGGCTCGACGCGCGCGGCGGGGTGATCGGCCCTTATGTCCAGCGCAACACGCTGATCGCCGCCTTCGCCATCTCGTTCGCGCTGATCCCGATCATCTACACCATCGCCGAAGACGCGATGAACACCGTGCCCGAGCATCTGCGCGCCGGCAGCCTGGCCTGCGGCGCGTCGAAATGGCAGACGGCGCGGTGGATCATCGTGCCGACGGCGGGATCGGGCATCTTCTCGGCGATCATGATCGGCCTGGGACGCGCGGTCGGCGAGACGATGATCGTCGTCATGGCCACCGGCAACACGCCGGTCACCGACTTCAACCTCTTCAACGGCCTGCGCGCGCTGTCGGCCAACATCAACGTCGAACTGCCCGAGGCGGTGAAGGACTCCACCCTCTACCGCACGCTGTTCCTGTGCGGCCTCGTGCTGTTCGCGCTGACTTTCATCATCAACACCATCGCCGAGATGGTGCGGCAGCGCTTCCGCAAGCGCGCCGCCCAGCTCTGACACGGACGCACCGGACATGACCGACATCACGGCCCCGAAATCGTCCACCCGCGCCCGCCCAGACGCAGGCAGCGCCCGCAACTACGCCACCGACCTCGCCGCGCGCGGCGAACCGATGGTCTGGGCGATGGGCGGCTCGCTCGCCATCGGCCTGCTCATGATCGTGGGCATTCTGGGCCTGATCGCCTGGATGGGCTTCACGACCTTCTGGCCCCAGCCGGTCGCGGTCGTCACCGACCGGAACGGCGTGGTCATGGCCGGCGAAGTCTTCCGCTCGGAAGCCTTCAGGCCGACCGAAGACCAGATCGGCCGGCTGAGCCCCGAGGTCAAAGCCGAAGTCGAAGCCAATGACGGCTATGCCGAGCGCACGCTCTACCGTGTCGGCAATTACGACCTCTACGGCGAAGACTTCCAGTGGCGGAACGCCCATGACGTCGTTTCCACCGAATACCCGGCGGATTTCGTGTTCATCGAACGGCGCGAGTGGGGCGTCTTCATCGGCCGCGTGCAGTCGATCACGCAGGATGGGGCCGTCACCGACGCCCCCGGGATCGACGCGCTCGATGACGCCATCTCGTCCGGCCAGTCGCGCCGCGACGAGATCCAGCGCCTAAAGATGCGCGAGATCGCCCGGAACAGCCACGAGATCGAAGCGCTGCGCCTCGGCGTGCGCAGCGCGACGCTGAGCTATGGCGAGAACGACCCGCGCACCGCAAAAGCGGCCGCCGAAGCCGCCGAGAAAACCCGTGAACTCGAGACCCAATCGGCCGCGCTGAACCAGCGCCTCGGCGAACTCCAGGCCGAAGACGCGAAATACTTCGCCACCCTGGCCGACGTGAACGGCCGGACCAAGCAGCAGCCGATCTCGTCTATCGTCCGCCTCTACAAGGCCAACGATATGGGCCTGTTCGACAAGCTGGGCGTCTATTTCGGCCGCTGGGGCGAGTTCATCTTCTCCGAACCGCGCGAGGCGAACACCGAAGGCGGCGTGTGGCCGGCCATCGTCGGCACGCTGGTGATGACCGTGCTGCTGTCGCTGCTGGTCGCCCCGTTCGGCGTGATGACCGCGCTGTACTTACGCGAATACGCCAAGCAGGGCCGGCTGGTCTCGTTCGTCCGCATCTGCGTGAACAATCTGGCGGGCGTGCCCTCCATCGTCTACGGCGTCTTCGGACTCGGCTTCTTCTGCTACGTCCTCGGCGGTTCGATCGACCAGCTGTTCTTCCCCGAAAAACTGCCCTCGCCCACCTTCGGCACCGGCGGCGTCCTGTGGGCCTCGCTGACGCTGGCGCTGCTGACCGTGCCGGTGGTGATCGTGGCCACCGAAGAGGCGCTTGCGGCCGTGCCGCGCTCGATGCGCGAAGGCAGCCTCGCCTGCGGCGCCTCGAAGTGGCAGACGATCCGCTGGATCGTGTTGCCGCGCGCCATGCCCGGCATCATGACCGGCCTGATCCTGGCGATGGCGCGCGGCGCCGGCGAAGTCGCGCCGCTGATGCTGGTCGGCGTCGTCAAGCTCGCGCCCGAGCTGCCCATCGACCTTTCGTTCCCCTTCTTCCATCTCGACCGCAGCTTCATGCATCTGGGCTTCCACATCTTCGACGTGGGCTTCCAGTCGCGGAACGCCGAGGCCGGCCGGCCGATGGTCTATGTCACGACGCTGCTGCTGATCACGATCATCCTTCTGATGAACGCCACCGCCATCAGTATCCGCAGCCGCCTGAAACGCCGCTTCGCCGGCAGCCAGTTCTGAAGGACAGGTCACGCATATGAGCGCCGCCCCCGACATGCAGCCCGCCGCCCCCCAGGTCGACGAGCACGGCTATGAGCCGACCTGCTATCACGTGAAGGAAGGCGACAAGGGCGCCAACCTGACGATCGAAAAATTCAGCCTGTGGTACGGACAGGCCCGCGCGCTGTGGAATGTCGATCTCGCCTGCCAGAAGGGCATGGTCACCGCGCTGATCGGCCCGTCGGGCTGCGGCAAGTCCACCCTGCTGCGCTCGCTCAACCGCATGAACGACCTGGTCGACGGGGTCCGCACCGACGGCCAGGTTTCGCTGGACGGGATGCC
>CAZBPO010000081.1:0-11305 GCA_964493795.1 uncultured Flavobacteriaceae bacterium | reverse complement strand
GACCGTATTCCTTCTGATCCTGCTGGGCGGCATCGCTTTGGCCGGGGGCCTGTGGGGCTATGTCGTCGATCGCGACCTGCGGGCCCGCGCGCTGACCGGCGAGGCCGAAGTGGTCGGCTATACGCGGCAGGTCTCGGCGCGCGGGGGCGAGTATATCGGCGAGCCCAACGCGCTGGATCTGCGTTATCGCGACGCCGCCGGCGTCACGCGGCGGGCGGTGATGTTGCGCGCCGGGAACGAGGACCTGTCGATCGGGTCGCGCTTTCCCGTGCTCTACGATCCGGACGCGCCCGACCGCATCAGGCGCGGCGACAGGGCGGCCGATTACGGATTTCTGTGGACGATGATCGGCGGCGGCGTCGCGATGGTATTGGCAGGACTGGCGCTGATCCCCGGCCTCAGGCGGCGGGCGGCGGCGCAGACCAAAGCAGGGACGGCGGCGGACCTCCGGCCGGCGGAGCCCGCCGATATAGGGCCGCTGCCCGATGGCGGCGCGCCGCATCGCTTCTATGCGCTGGCCGGGCGGCCGGTGATGGAGACGCGGACGAAAGACGGCGGCGCCGATCTGTTCGCGATGGACAAGGACAGCGGCGCATTCCTGCCGGCGCGCGAGCTGTGGCCGCGCCTGCGCGAAGGATCGCTCGACCTCGACGAGATCGACGAGGCGCTGTTCCGGCAAATCGGCCGGGAATGGCGGCGGCGCGCCATGGACGCCCGAACCGCGCAGACGATCGTATGGGAAAAGACGGGGCGCGGCGAATACCCCTTGCGCGCGACCATCGACGGACGCGAGGCGCTGATCCGCGTGAACGATTTCCCTGACGAACCGATCTATTCGGTGATCATCGCCGGGCAGAGCGTGGGCGAGCTGGAAGACTGGCCGCCCGCCTGGCGCGAATCCGCGCCGGACACGCGCGAAAGCCACGACAAGCACGCTGGCTGAACGACCGCTGAACCCGCGCCGCGCCCATTGGACGCTTTGACGCTGTTGCTGTTTGCCGCCACAACACCCGCAAATTCACATTGAGGATTCGATCATGCGCCTTCGCATCGCCCTTCTGGCCGGCATCGCCTGCGCCGCGACCGCTTTCGCCGACGTCGTTCCGCCGCCGGCGGCGGGCCTGCTGACCTGCGACGGGCCGTTCCATCAGGACGCCACCGAAGAGACGCTGATCGCCCATTTCGGCAAGGAGAACGTCGAGTACAAAAGCGTACCCGGCCCTGAAGGCATGGAATCCAACGCCACCGTCGTCTATCCCGGCGACCCGGCGCGGATGCTGACCGTCCATTGGTGGGACGAGGAGACGCGCGCGCGGCCCGCCGCCGTCACCGTGCACGCCGATTTCGCGGCCGATCCCGAGGGCAACAATCCCTGGATGACGGATGTGCTGTGGCAGAGCGCAGAAGGGCTGAAGGTCGGCAGCGACCTCGCCGCGCTGCAAGCCGCCAACGGCAAGGCGTTCAAGCTTTCAGGATTCGGCTGGGACTATGGCGGCTTCGTCATCAGCTGGGAGGGCGGCGCGCTGGATGTCGAGGCGCGCGGCGGGTGCGCCCTGCTGGTGCGCATGCAGCCCTCTGCCGAGCAAGTCCCGGACGGCGTCTTCGGCGATACCGAGCTGATGTCGGATTCGGCCGATGTGATCGCCGCCCACCCGCGCGTGACCGAATTCTCAGTCAGCTATCCCGGCGAGTAGGCAAAAAAGCGGCGTAAACCATAACCACCCCCGGGGGTGCGTTAAGGGTTCACTAGGCGCGCGCCCGGCATAGTCAGCAGACCTGACATCGCCGGACGCGCCCGCCGCCCTTATGGATATTTCCCGCCTCGTCTCTCTGGTGACCGCCATGGCCGCCGCCGGCGCAGCGATCGTGCTGCTGGCCGTGCGCTATGCCCAGGGCGAGCCGATGACCGAAGACTCGCTGATCGCAGGAACGCTGGCGCTCGCGGCGGCCGGCGCGCTGGCCGCGATGGCGCTGGAGCGGCGCATCCGCCGCCGCGAGACGGAAACCCAGACGACCGGGCTGAAGCGAATCGCCGAGGTGCAGAAGCGCACCGTCGAGCGGCTTCAGCTGATCAACGTCGATCTGAAGGAAAACGAGCAGCGCTACAAAGGCCTGGTCGATGCCCAGGGCGACGCCATTCTGCGGCGCTGGCCCGATGGTCGGCTGACTTTCGTGAACGACGCCTTCTGCGCGGTGTTCGGCGTGAAGCGCGATGAGGTGATCGGAAGCGCCTTCACGCCGCGTTTCCACCCCAAGGATCCGCCGCCGATGCTGCATGACTTCCAGCAGAACGGCGACAAGACGAGCCTGCGCTATGACCAGCGGGTGCGGACCACACGGGGCTGGCGCTGGTATGCCTGGGAGGACTATCCGATCCGGGGCCAGGGCGGCCTGCTGACCGAAATCCAGTCGGTCGGGCGCGACATCACCGACCGCAAGGAAGCCGAACGCGCCATCCGCGCGGCGCGCGACCGCGCCGAGGAGATGAGCCGCGCCAAATCGCTGTTCCTGGCGACGATGAGCCACGAAATCCGCACGCCCATGAACGGCGTGATCGGCATGGCGGGCCTGCTGCTCGACACCAAGATGTCGCCGGACCAGCGCGCCTATGCGCTCGCTGTGAAGCAGTCGGGCGAGGCGCTGGTCGAACTGATCAACGATATTCTCGACTTCTCCAAGATCGAGGCCGGCGGGCTTGAGCTTGCCCGCGAGGCGTTCGGCGTCCGCGCGCTGGTCGATCAGGTCGCCGAGCTGCTGGCGACGCGCGCGCACCAGAAGTCGATCGACATCGCGACCTGCGTCGAGCCCGACGTGCCCGAGGCCATGCTGGGCGACGAGCAGCGCCTGCGGCAGATCCTGATCAACCTGACCGGCAACGCGATCAAGTTCACCGAAACCGGCGGCGTGACGATCCGCGTGTCGCGCGAGGGCGGCGGGCTGAACGCCGACGGCCGCGGACTGTTGAAGCTGCGCTTCGAGATCGAGGATACCGGCATCGGCATTCCCGACGACGCCAAGGACCGGATTTTCGGCCATTTCGAGCAGGCCGATTCCACCCATAGCCGCAAATTCGGCGGGTCGGGCCTTGGCCTCGCGATCTCCAAGAAGATCGTCGAGACGATGGGCGGCGAGATCGGCGTCAGCGATGCGATCGGCGGCGGCAGCGTCTTCTGGTTCACCGCCTCGCTGGCCCCCAATCGGCTGGCCGAGATCATCGCCGCGCCGCCCGACCTTTCGGGCAAGCGCATCGCCGTCATCAGCGCCTCGCCGATCCTGCGTCAGACGCTTGTGCAGCGCCTCGCTGACGGCGGCGCCGAGGCGGAAGGCTTCGCCGACGACGGCGACGCGATGCTGTCGCTGATGAGCGGGCGTATCGACGCGGTGCTGACCGATATCGAGCGGCCCGACGGAGACGCCGAAGACCTGATGCCCAAGCTCCGTTCGTGGCTGCCCGACAACGGCGCGCTGATCGCGCTGCTGCCGCCGACCAAGCGGGCACGGATCCCTGCGCTGAAGGCCGCCGGCGCGACCGGCTATCACATCACGCCGGTGCGGCATGGCTGGCTCGAGCGCCGCCTGGCGGCGACCCTGGCCGGGATCGACATCGACGGCGGCAAAACCGTTCCCGCCGCCGAGCGGTCGACGCCGGAGAGCGAAGCGCGTCGCAGCGACGGCGTCTCGATCCTGGTGGCCGAGGACAACGAGATCAACACGCTGCTGACCGTCTCGCTGATCAAGCGCATGGGGCACAATGTCGACTCGGTGCGCGACGGCGCCGAAGCGCTGGCCGCCATCGAAACGCGCGGGCGTTACGATCTGGTGCTGATGGACGTGCACATGCCGGGGATGGACGGCATCGAGGCGACGCGCCGGCTGCGCGAGATCGAAGCGAAGCGCGGCGTCGGCGAGCGGGCGCGGCTGCCGGTCATCGCGCTGACGGCCAGTGTGATGGACGAGGATCGCCAGAACTGTCTGGCCGCCGGCATGGACGACTTCCTGACCAAGCCGCTTGACCCCAACGCGCTGACCGCCGCCATCGCGCGCTGGACCAGAACCCGCGCGCGCGCCGCGTAAGCGACTGGCGCCGGGCGGCGGCTTCAGGCAAGGCTTGGCGCGCATCCTGGAAAGCGCGCCGATTCATGCCCCCAGCCGCCACCGCCATCCCTGCCCGCAAACCCGGCTTTCTCGACCTCATGCGCGCGCTGGGTCAGCGCCATGTCGCGATCATGCTGCTGCTGGGGTTTTCCAGCGGCCTGCCGTTTCTGCTGAGCGTCGGCACGCTGGGCGTGTGGATGACGACCGCCGGGGTCGATATCAAGACCATCGGCGCGATGAGCCTGGTCAACTTCGCCTATTCCTTCAAATTCCTGTGGGCCCCGATGGTGGACAATGTTCCGCTGCCGGTGCTGGGGCGGCTGCTGGGGCGGCGGCGGGCATGGATGCTGCTGACGCAGGCGGTGATCATCGGCGCGCTGATCGCGCTGTCGCAGAGCGATCCGCCGAACGATCTGGGGACGATCGCCTTCGCCGCGGCGCTGCTGGCTTTCGGATCGGCGACGCAGGACATCGCCGTCGATGCCTGGCGGATCGAGGTGGCGCCCGTCGAGGAACAGCCGCTGATGGCCGGCATCACGACGCTGGGCTATCGCCTGGGCCTGCTGACCGCCGGGGCCGGCGCGCTGTTCATGGCGACGCGCCCGTCCTGGGAGACGGCCTATCTGGTGATGGCCGCGGCGATGCTGGTCGGCGTGATCGGCGCGTTGCTGGCCAACCGGACGCCCGAGCCTGAAGGCCCGGCGCTGGGCGAGGCGGAAATCGGCGCGGCGCTTGAACGCAGCGGCATCGGCAAGCGCGGCGCGCGCATCACGCAGTTCCTGTATCGCGCCATCGCCGCGCCCTTCATCGACTTCTTCGCCCGGCACGGAATTCTGGTCGCGACGCTGATCCTCCTGCTGATCGGGCTTTACGCGATCTCGGATCGGGTGATGGGCGTTCTCGCCTCGCCCTTCTATATCCGGCAGGGCTTCACCACCGACGAAATCGCCATCGTCTCAAAGACCTATGGCGTCTGGGTCGGCATCGCCGGCGCGGTGCTGGGCGGCGTGGCGGCGATACGTCTCGGGCCGAAGGTGACGTTGATCCTGGGCGTGCTTCTGGGCTCGGCGTCTAACCTCGCTTTCGCCTGGCTGGCGACGCGCGGCCACGACCTGAACGCCTTCGTGGTGGCGATCACCTTCGAGAACGCGCTGGGCGGGTTCGCCGGCACGGCGCTGATCGCCTTCATCTCGTCGCTGACCAATGTGAAGTTCAGCGGCACGCAATATGCGCTGTTCTCGTCGTTCGCGGCGCTGCCGGGCAAGTTCATCGGCGGCGCGTCAGGGCACATCATGGAGGCGGTCGGGGGATATTATCAGTTCTTTATCCTCACCGCGGCCATGGGCATTCCGGCGCTGATCCTGGCGATCGTCGTGGCGCGCCTGCTGCCATCTACCGCACCTGCGAAGAAGCCTCCCGACTTGGTTTGAACGCATGGACGCTTTCGCCTAGAGTCGGCCTTTGCAATCCGGCACGCAAAGTATGAGTCACCCGGCCGACAGCGAGACCATGGCGAAGCCGCCCGCCGGCGGCAGAGACGTGCTGGCGCGTTCCGGCTGGCTGGAGGCGCGTATCGCGACGACTGCGGCCGAGATCGAGGCCGCGCAGCGCCTGCGCTATGACGTCTTCTATCGCGAGATGAACGCCAAGCCCTCGGCCGAGATGGCCGCCTCGGGCCGCGACTTCGACCGGTATGACGCGTTCTGCGATCACCTGCTGGTGTTCGACATGGAGGAAAGCGAGAAGGTCGTCGGCTGCTATCGCCTGCTTCGCAAGGCGGTCGCCGACCGCAATGGCGGCTTCTACAGCGCCGACGAGTACGACCTGACCGCCATGCTGGCCGGATGGGGCGCCGACGCCAAGCTGCTGGAGCTGGGGCGCAGCTGCGTCGCCAAGGATTATCGTTCAAGCGCCGTGATGCAGTTCATGTGGCGCGGCCTGCTGGCCTATCTCGACCGCCATGAAATCAGCCTGATGTTCGGCTGCGCCTCGCTGCACGGGGTGGAGCCCGAGACGCTGAAGCTGGAGCTCGCCTATCTGCATCATTTCCATGCGGTGCCGGACGACCTGCCACCCGTGCGCGCGCTGCCGGCGCGCTATATCGACATGAACCTGATGCCAGCCGACGCGATCGACCGGCAGGAGGCGCAGCGCGAGCTGCCGCCTCTGGTCAAGGGCTATATCCGTTTCGGTTCGTATATCGGCGACGGCGCGGTGATCGACCACCAGTTCAACACGACCGACGTGTTCATCTATTTCCCGACGGACAGGCTGGATAAGCGGCTGCGCGCCTATCTCACGCGGCAGCGCTGAGCCATTTCTCGACGAGGCCGAAATCGGCCGCGACGGTGACGCCCACCGCGTCGGTCAAAAGTGTGCCCGGCGGCAGAGCGCGGTCGATGCGCTTGGCTTTCATGCCCGCCTTCAGCGCCGCGTCGACCTCGCGCGGCAGATCGGACAGAAACAGGATCTCGGCGGGCGGAAGACCGATGTCCCGGGCGATCGCGCCATAGGAGGCGGCCTCGACCTTGGGCCCGATGCGGGTGTCGTAATAGCCCGAGAACAGCGGCGTCAGATCGCCCGCTTCGGTATGGCGATAGAGCAGAAGCTGCGCTTCGACCGAGCCCGAGGAATAGACGTCGAGCCTTAGGCCGCGCGCCTTCCAGGCCCGAAGCGCCTCGACCGCGTCGCGATAGACGGGCGAGCGGATGACGCCGCTTTCATAACCCTCGCGCCAGATCTTGCCCTGAAGCGTCTTCAGCGGCGTCGCCTTGCGGTCGGCGGCGATCCAGCCGAGCAGCGTTTCGATGGCCTCGTCGAGGCTAAGCTTGCGTCCTTCCAGCTCGGCGGTCTCGGCCAGCGCCTCGGCGACGGCGCGATCGTTCAGATGCGCGCGCACGAAGCCGTCCAGCCGTTCCGCCGCATAGGGGAACAGCACCTCGGCCACGAAGGAGACCGGTGCGGTCGTGCCTTCGATGTCGGTCAGGACGGCCTTGATGGTCACGCCGCGAGGGTTTCCGGGTTCACGAATTCGGGGAACGACTTCGCGATCTCGTCGCCGGTGAATTTCGCCACCCAGCCTTCGGGCGTCGTGAAGAGGCGAATGGCGCAGAACAGCGGCTTGTCGCCGGCATCGAACCAGTGCGTGGTGTTCTTGGGCACCGAGATGAGGTCGCCGGCCGCGCAGACCGTGCGATACACCTTGCCGCCCTTGCGCAGATAGAACGCGCCCTGGCCCTCGACGAAGAAGCGCACCTCGTCGTCCTCGTGGGTGTGTTCGGCCAGGAACTTGGCGCGCATGGCGGCGCGATCGGGGTGATCGGGCTTCATCCGGACCACATCGACCGACTGATAGCCATGCGCGTCGGACAGCCGCTCGACATCCTTCTTGTAGGCTTCCAGCACGGCCGCCTGATCGGCGCCGGCGTTCAGCTGCACGCCCGCGTTCCAGCGTTCGAACACGACGCCGATCTTGGCCAGCTCGTCGGCGATGCGGTCGGCGTCGTTCGCCACGACCAGATGGTCGAGCGGATCGGTGTCGGGGGTGATGATGAGCTCGCTCATGCGCGGCGCTCCTCTTCCAGAATGAGATCCAAAAGGTGGGCGTAGGCTTCAAGATGCCGGCGCGCCTCGAAGGCGTCGCGACCCCAAGCATATATCCCGTGGCCGGCGATGAGATAGCCGAAAACCGGCCCGTTCCAATCGCCGCGCGCTTCAGAGACCCTTAAGCCGAGGCGGCGCGTGTCCTGATCGTTGGCGAAGATCGGCAGTTCGATCGCGCCTTCATGCGTGGCGACGCCACGGATCGCCTTCTGCATCTCCCAGCCCTCGATGACGATCCGGCCCTTGTCGAGGTAACGGCGCGACAGCACCACCGCCGACAGCGGATGGGCATGCGCCACCGCGCCGATGGCCGGATCGTCGCGATAAAGCTGAAGATGCAGCGGCCCTTCCGCCGACATGCGCGGGTGGCAGGGACCATCCAGCGTTTCGGCGATATCCAGCACGATGACGCCCGCTTCGGTCAGCGCGCCCTTGTCGCCGCCGGTGGCGGTGCAGGCGGCGCGGGCGAGGTCGATGCGGGCGGAAAAGTTCCCGGCCGTGGCGGGAACCCAGCCCTTCGCGCCGCACCAGCGGGCGAGGCCGATCACCGCCTGGACGGCGTCGGGTTCGGTGAGAGCGGGAAAGGCGGGCGCGTTCATGGGGGCCTTATATGGGGCCTTTGCCCCCGCACGAAAGAGGCGAGGCCCCTGCGGCATCCTGCAAGGTGGACTCTCCCACCCACACGCCTAGGCTGCAAGGCGCTGGACGGGGGGCGGCACAGGCGATCGAAGGAGAGACCTGATGGGCTGGCTTGTCATGCCTTGCACCGGATCGTGCATGCCGGAACGCCTGATGGGTTTCGGGCCGGCGGGAGGCTTCACCAATAGCGGCAACGGCGGCGGCGGGTCGGTCGGCATCTCAAAACCGGTCGGACAAGGCGGCGCGGCCCGCAACATCCCCGAGGACGTGCGCACCATCCAGGATGCGTTGAACCGGGTGACGGAGAAGGGCGTGGCCGGCGGGCCGATGCCGCTGCTCGACGTCGACGGGCTGTGCGGGCCGAAAACCAACGCCGCGATCCTGAAATTCCAGCGCACGCAGGTGGGCGTTGCGGACGGCCTGGTCGAGCCGAACAAACAGACCATCCTGAAGCTGAACGAGATTCTGAACCCGGTCGCGCGCGAGGACATGGAAGCCAAGGTCCGCGCCGCGCTGCCTTTCGTCAGCCGGGCGCTGAACGCGGCGCTGGCCAATCTGACGGCGATCATCAGCCAGGGGCCGGCGCCCGGCGCGCCTGCGACGGCGGCCGACCGGCTGGACCGGCACTTCAAGGTCGGATCGTTGAACGAAAGCGCGCAGAGCACGGCCCGGGTCGACCTGTTCCGCACCTATACCCGCATGTCGGCCTCGATCCTGAGGCCCGAACTGTTCGACATGGCGGCGACCGACAATTTCGAGGTCGACCGCAGCAACGCCAAGATCGCGCTGACCCGCAGCCAGGGTTTCTTCGAGGAAGGCCAGGTGTCGGAGGACGGCCGGCGGCTGGACCAGATCCAGCTCGGCTACGGCTTCTTCGCCAGCAACGTGACCGACGAATTCGCCGCCTTCATCATCATTCACGAGCTGGCGCACTTCATCGGCCATGCCGACGGGCGCAACATCGTCGATAACGGGCGCGGCTGGTTCGACGACGCCTTCATCAAGCCCCTGAGCGCGGACGACCGGCTGACCAACGCCGACAGCTATGCGGGTTTTTCGTGGGAGTGCGGCGCGAACTCGTCGGTGAAGCCGCCCTTCGTGAAGACCGCGCCGGGCGGGCTGAGAGGCGCGCGCTAACCCGCCGACAGCAGCGCCAGCCCCTGGGCGATCGAGACGCCGCCGACCACCAGCACGATGATCCGCGTCCATTTGCGGAACGCCTCGTTCGACAGTTTTTCAAGCAGCGGGCCGGCCAGCGTCGTGCCGATGATCGCCGCAGCGATCGCGGCGACATAGATGTCCCAGCCGAGCGCCGTGCCCGCCGCCGCCAGCGAGAGATAATAGCCGACCTTCAGCGTGTGGCTGATCGTCTGGGTCATCGCCTTCGTCGCCACCACGGCGCGGCGATCCATCGTGGTCGAGCGGACGAAGAACACGTCGAGCAACGGCCCCGCGACGCCGGCGAAGAGCTGGGTGCCGGCCACCAGAAAGCCGCAGAGCACGGCGTGAAGCGGCCGCGTCACGTCGAGCTTCACGGCCTCGGGCAGCGCCAGCGCGGCATAGGGCACCAGCCCCAGCAGGATCAGCATCACCGCCTTGTCGGGGATATAGGCAATCAGCAGCGGTGCGATGGTGGCCGGCGCCGCGCCAAGCGCGTAGAGCCCGACGATCCGCCAGTCGATCCAGCGCCGCCACAGAAAGGCGCGCCCGCCATTGGAGACGAACTGGGTGACGCCGTGCAGCACCATCGCCGCCGGCACCGCGAAAAGCTGCGCCAGGATCAGCATCAGCGTGAGCCCGCCCGCCATGCCGAACACGCCGGAAATGGCCGAGGTGACGATCACCGCGCCGAAAAGCAGCAGGCTGAGCGGAAGTGAGGCGAGCATGAACGCGATCCCCGAAGCCGGGCATTATCTAGCGCCGATCCTGTGGATTTCCGCGCAGAGACTTGCGAGGGTGAGCCTCAGGAAAACTGAGGCATGAATGTCGCTTCCCCCGCTCAACGGCCTGCGCGCCTTCGAGGCCGCGGCGCGCACCGGCAGCTATGTCGGGGCGGCGCGCGAGCTGAACGTTTCGCCCTCCGCCATCAGCCGGCTGGTGAAGCTGCTGGAAGCGCGGCTGGGAACCGCGCTGTTCCTGCGCCGCGCCAACGGACTGACCCTGACCGATGCTGGCGCCGCCTATCTGGCCGAGTTGACGGCGGCCTTCCAGCGCATCGCCGCCGCGACCGCGCGGCTGAGCGAGCGGGGACGGCGGACGCTGGTGGTGGGGGCCGGGCCGACTCTGGCCATGCGCTGGCTCATTCCTCGCCTGCCCGGCTTCCACGCCGCGCATGGCGAGATCGACGTGCAGCTCTCGACCCAGATCGCCGGGGCCGATCCGATGCGGCCGGGCTGGCATGCCGCCATCCGCCTGGGCGACGGGCGCTGGAGCGGGCTGGAGGCGGATTACCTGTTCACCGCAGACCTGTTTCCGGTCTGCGCCCCGGCGCTGGCGGCCAGCCTGACCGCGCCGACCGATCTTGCCCACGCGCCGCTGCTGGAAGCGGTGAGCGCGCGCGGCGACTGGCCGTTATGGCTGAAGGCTGCAGGGCTTGAGACGCGCGTGTCGCTGGCCCGCGCGACGGCCTTCGACTATCCCGCCTTCGCGCTGCAGGCGGCGCTGGACGGGCTGGGCGTCGCGATGGCCCGCGCGCCGTTCGTCGCGGACGATCTGAAGGCCGGACGGCTGGTGCGGCCGTTCGAGCTGGCGGTGCCGCAGGAGCGCGGCTGGTGGCTGATCCACCGGCCCGAAGCGGCCGACGACCCTGCGCTCGCCGCGTTCCGCCAATGGGCGCGCGGCGCGGCGGCCCTGAGCTGAGACCGGCTTATGACCCGATATCGTAGGCGGCCATGGCCGCCATGTTGACGATGTCGGACATCTTGGCCCCGATCGGGCAGATCTGAACGCTCTTCTCAAGCCCGACCAG
>CAZBPO010000080.1:8659-11414 GCA_964493795.1 uncultured Flavobacteriaceae bacterium | reverse complement strand
GTCTTCTGCGACGACCTGTCGTTCGAGGCGACCGACCAATCCTACAAGTCGCTCAAGGCGGTGCTCGACGGCGGCATCGAAGGCCGCCCGCCGAACGTGGTGTTCTATGCCACGTCAAACCGCCGCCATCTCCTCCCGCGCGACATGATGGAGAACGAGCGCTCCACCGCCATCAACCCGGCTGAGGCCGTCGAGGAGAAAGTCTCGCTCTCGGATCGCTTCGGCCTGTGGCTCGGCTTTCACAACTGCAGCCAGGACGACTTCCTGAAAATGTGCGCCGGCTATGCCGCGCATTACGGCCTGCCCCAGGGCGATGCGCTCACCGCAGCCGCCATCGAGTGGGCGGCCACGCGCGGCGCGCGTTCGGGGCGCGTCGCCTGGCAGTTCATCCAGGACTATGCGGGCCGCGCCGGCCGCACGCTGGCGTGAGCTACGATCGGCTGACCCGTAGCGACGCCAGCCGGCTGAAGCGCTGGGTCCAAAGACGACGCCTGGACGACGCGCTTCGCCTCGCGAAATTGGCGCAGACCCCTGCCCGCATCGTCGACTACGGCGCGGGCGACGGCGCGCTCTGCCTCGCGCTCGCAGAGGCTTTTCCAGCCGCCGCCATCACCTGCTTCGAGCCTGTGCCGTCGATGCGCGACGAGGCCGTGCGCCTCATCGCCGGCCATCCCCGAATCCCGGTCGTCGGCGACGAAAGCGCGATCCCCCCCGGGGCCGATATCGTCATCTGCACCGAGGTCTTCGAACACCTGCCGCCTGCCGAATTCGAGCGCGCCCTGAACGAGATCGAACGCATCGCCGCGCCGGGCGGGCTGGTCATCTTCGGCGTGCCGGTCGAGACCGGACCGCCGGCCCTCGCCAAAGGCATCTTCCGGATGACGCGCCGCTATGGCGCCGAAGACGCACAACCGCGCCGCATTCTCGCCGCCATGCTGGGGCGGCCGCCCGCGCGCATCGCGCAGGACATATCCAAGGGCCGGTCCTATCTGTTCGCGCATCTCGGCTTCGACCAGCGCGCGTTCGAGCGCGCCGCGCGGGCCCGCTTCGACGTCGAGCGGCGGCGCTTCAGCCCGCTGAATCTTGGAAGCTGGCTCGCCAGCGAACTCTATCTCGCGGCGAGACGGCGCGCGGCGGTTCCGCCCGCGCCCTGAACGTCCCTAGCGCCGCGCGACCAGCATCTTCTTGGGGTCGATCGACTTCGTTCCCTTGCGGATTTCGAAATGCAGCTGCGGCGACTTCACATTACCCGTCTGCCCGACCCGCGCGATGACGTCGCCGCGCGCAACCTTGTCGCCGCGCTTCACCGTCAGCACCTGATTATGGGCATAGGCGGTGACATAGCCGTTCGCATGCTCGATCAGCACCAGATTGCCGTATCCGCGCAGTTCGTTGCCCGCATAGCGCACCGTCCCGGCGGCCGCAGCCGTCACCGGCGTCCCGGCCGGGGCCGAGATATTGATGCCTTCATTGTAGAGGCCATCGGTGCCCGATCCGAAGCTCGAGATCACCTTGCCCGAAACCGGCCAGTCGAAACGCGGGCCTTCCGCGCTCGCCGTCTCCACCGGCTGCGGCGCAGGCTTGCCGGCCTTGGGATCGGCCGCCGGCGGCGCGCCGATCGCGGGCTTCGGCTTGGGCGTCGCCACCTCGCCGGCCCGCACATAGTCGCCCTCGCGGGGCGCTTCGGCGCGCGCGCGCGCCGGGATCTTCAGGTTCTGTCCGGCCGTCAGGCTATAGGGCGGCTTCAAAGCGTTGGCCTGGATGATATCGACCTCGCGCACGCCATAGGCGTCGGCGATATCGCTCAGCTCTTCGCCGCTCCGGACCTTGTGCATCGCGCCAGTCGGCGCAGGCGTGGCGACGGGCGCAGCGCTCGGCGCCGGATCGGGCGTTGCGCTGGCTGTCCGCGTGGTGGTCAGCGTACGGTCCGCCCTGCCGCGATCGGCGTCGACCTGCGGATAGCTCGGCTCGGGCGCGCGCGCCGTCTCACGATACTCGTCCGGCGGCGGCAGCTCGGCCTGGTCGATCCGGTCGGTGCCATAGGCGTCGCCACGGCTCTTGCTCGCCGGCGCGCGCGTGATCCGCTCCGACGCGGCGCTTTCGTTGCGCGTCACCCGGCCGGCGCCATATCCGGCGTCGGCATAGGCGTCGCGTCCGGCGTCGCCGCCATAAGCGCCGTCCCACAGCTTGGGCGAAGGCGGCGGGCCGCCGGGATCGCCATCGAAGGGATTGAAACCCGAATAGCCGGACGTCGAGCACGCCGCCGCCAGAGAGCCGACGGACGCGACGAACACGAGACGCAGAATGACAGCGGGGGCACGCATGGGCGGGTCACCTCAATTCGACAAGGCCCGCTCAGCCGTCGCGCGCCACCCCCTGCATCATCGGCACAAACGCGACAAAACCGAGGCTATCGACCTCTTTGCCCGTATCGTGCTTGGTTAGCCTTAACAAAACCTGACTGGAGTCCGGCGGACCGACCGGGCACACCATGATGCCCCCCGGTTTAAGCTGGTCGATCAGCTTCTGCGGCAGCTCAGGGGCCGCCGCCACCACCAGAATGCGATCGAAGGGGGCCTGCTCGGGCCATCCGTCATAACCGTCTCCGTGGCGGGTGACGATATTGGAAACCCCAATCTCTTTAAAGCGTTGCTCCGCGATCTTCATCAACGGGCGCAACCGCTCCACCGTATAGACCCGCAGCGCCAGCCGGGCCAGGATCGCGGTCTGGTAACCAGACCCCGTGCCCACCTCC
>CAZBPO010000080.1:3924-8649 GCA_964493795.1 uncultured Flavobacteriaceae bacterium | reverse complement strand
CCTCCAGCACCTTCATCCGGTCGCCCAGCTTCAGCGCATGGGTCATCAGGCCGACGATATAGGGCTGGCTGATCGTCTGCCCCCAGCCGATCGGCAAGGCGCGGTTTTCATAGGCTGCCGGGCGCTGGCTCTCGTCCAGGAACGCCGCCCGCGGCACCCGCTCGATGGCGTCCAGCACGCGCGCATCCGTCACGCCCTGCCGCCTCAGATCCATGATCAGGCGGATGAGGTCGGGCGAAGGCGCGTCGGACATGGGGGTTCAGCCGATGAACGCCTCGGGCAGCGCCTTGCCCTTGCGGCGGACCTTGCGCGGCTTGCCCAGCACCGTCTCAAACGCCGTCACCGTCTGCCGCTCGGTCAGGTTCAGATGCAGCGGCGTGACCGAGACGAACCCGTCATAGATCGCGCGCAGGTCCGTCCCCTCGTCCGGGTTGGAAACCAGACGCTTGAAGCCGTTCCAGTAATAGGGGTTTCCGCGCGCGTCGATCCGCTCCTCGATATGGATGATCGCCTGATCGCGCTTGCCCTGCGCCGTCACCTGCACGCCTTCCACCTTGTCGACATTGCGGTCGGGGAAGTTGATGTTGACCAGCACGTCCTGCGGCCAGCCGGCCGCCAGCAGCTTGCGGATCACGATGGGGCCGAAATGCTCCGCGCATTTCCAGCGCACCTGCACATGCTGGTCGAACACGAAGGCCTGGCTCAGCGCGATGGACGGCACGCCCAGCGCCGTCCCTTCCATCGCGGCGGCGATGGTGCCCGAATAGGTCACGTCGTCGGCGATGTTCGCGCCGCGATTGACGCCCGAGATCACCAGATCGGGGCGCTGGTC
The DNA here is from genome assembly GCA_964493795.1 of uncultured Flavobacteriaceae bacterium. Taxonomy (GTDB): domain Bacteria; phylum Pseudomonadota; class Alphaproteobacteria; order Micropepsales; family Micropepsaceae; genus JADZAI01. The sequence continues at coordinate 7,817 of CAZBPO010000080.1, read as the reverse complement.
CTTCATGATGTGCAGCACGCCCATCATCACGCAGTCCGTCGGCGTGCCGTCGATGGCGAACTTGCGGGCCGATATCTTCCGCATCCGCATCGGGCGCGACAGGGTGAGCGAATGCGACGCCCCGCTCTGCTCGGTTTCGGGCGCGATGATCCACACGTCGTCGCTCAGCGCCCGCGCGATCTTCTCGGCCACCTTCAATCCGGGCGCGTGGATGCCGTCATCGTTCGAGACCAGAATGCGCAGCGGCCGCCAGCCTTCCTTGTCGTCCTTAACTTTCGCCTTCGCCTTCGCCGCCGTCTTCGCCTTAGCCACCGATAACCTCGATCCCGCCCATATAGGGTTTCAAAACATCCGGCACGGCGATCGTGCCGTTGCCCTGCTGATACGTCTCCATCACCGCGATCAGCGTCCGCCCCACCGCAAGGCCCGAACCGTTCAGCGTGTGCACGAAGCGCGTGCCCTTCTCGCCGGCCGGGCGATAGCGGGCGTCCATGCGGCGCGCCTGGAAGTCGCCGCAGTTCGAGCAGGACGAAATTTCGCGATAGCGGTTCTGCCCCGGCAGCCAGACCTCGATGTCGTAGGTCTTGCGCGCGGAAAAGCCCATGTCGCCGGCGCACAGCATCATCGTGCGATAGGCGAGGCCCAGCCGCTTCAGCACCGTCTCGGCCGCCGTCGTCATCCGCTCATGCTCGGCGTCCGACTGGTCGGGCGTGGTGATCGAGACCAGCTCGACCTTGCTGAACTGATGCTGGCGGATCATGCCGCGCGTATCGCGCCCTGCCGATCCCGCCTCCGAACGGAAGCACGGCGTCAGGGCGGTGTAGCGCTTGGGCAGTTCGGCTTCCGACAGGATCGCCTCGCGCACCTGATTGGTCAGCGAGACCTCCGCCGTCGGGATCAGCCAGAAACCCTCGGTGGTGCGGAACAGGTCTTCCGAGAATTTCGGCAGCTGCCCGGTGCCGAACACCGCGTCGTCGCGCACCAGCATCGGCGGATTGGTCTCGACATAGCCGAACTCGCTGGTGTGCAGGTCCAGCATGAAATTGCCCAGCGCCCGCTCCAGCCGCGCCAGCTCGCGGCTGGTCACGACAAAGCGCGCGCCCGACATCTTGGCCGCCGTCTCGAAATCCATCTGACCCAGCGCTTCGCCCAGGTCGAAATGCTCCTTGGCGACGAAGTTCGGGATGCGCGGCTCGCCATGGCTGCGCTGCTCGACATTGTCGTTCTCGTCCTTGCCCGGCGGTACTTCGTCGGCGGGCAGGTTGGGGATTGCGGCCAGCGCGTCGGCCAGCGTCTTCTGGCGCGCCTTTTCCTCAAGATCGCCCGTCGCCAGCGCGTCCTTCAGCTCCGACACCTCGGCCATCAGGCGCTGCGCCTCGTCCTCGTTCTTCTGCGCCTTGGCCGCGCCGATCAGCTTGGAGGCCTCGTTCCGGCGCGCCTGCATCTCCTGCAGCCGCGTCGTCACCGCGCGCGAGGCGGCATCCAGCTCCAGGACCGCGCGCGACTGCGGCGGCAGCGATCGCTTCGCCAGTCCGGCGTCGAAAGCTTCGGGATTTTCGCGGATGAAACGGATGTCGTGCATGGCTTTGAACTGGAATGGAACGTGCCCGGCGAGTCGCCCCCCGACCGCCGGAGGCTGACCTATAGGGTGCCGCGCCGCGCTTTGGGAGAGGAAATCAGGCTTTCGGCGAAGCGGCGGCCGCGGTCTCGGCCGCATCCGGCGCGCCACGGCGCTTCTCGCTGGCCTTCACCAGCCAGATCGAAACCTCGTAGAGCAGCAGCACCGGCACGGCCAGCGCGAACTGGCTCAGCACGTCGGGCGGCGTCAGGATGCCCGCCACGATGAACACGCCGACGATGGCGTAGCGGCGCGCCCGGGCCAGCCCCCCCGAGCTGACGATCCCCACCCGGCCCAGCAGCGTCAGCGCCACGGGCAGCTGGAAGCAAAGGCCGAACGCGAACATCAGCGACATCGTCAGGCTGAAATACTCCGACACCTTGGCTTCCAGCTGGATCGGCAACTGCCCCGGCGCGGCCGGCGCCTGAAAGCTCAGCAGAAAGCCCAGCGCCATCGGCATGATCGCATACAGGACCAGCGCCGCGCCCGCGATGAACAGAACCGGCGTCGCGATCAGATAGGGCAGGAACGCCTTGCGCTCGTCGCGATAAAGCCCCGGCGCCACGAACATCCATATCTGCGTCGCCAGAATCGGGAACGCCAGGAACACCCCGCCCCACATCGAGAGCGACAGATAGGTGATGAAGGTCTCCTGCGGCGCGGTCGCGATCAGGCGCTGGTTCGGCTGGCCTTCCAGCGCGTGATACAGCGGCTGCGCCAGGAAATTGTAGATGTCGTGCGCGAAGATGTAGCAAACGATGAAGCAGACGAAGAACGCGATCACCGCCCACAGCAGACGCTGGCGCAGTTCGATCAGATGCTCCAGCAGCGGCGCGCGGCTGGCCTCAATCTCGCTCTCGTCGCGCGTCGAGCTCATTCGTTGGCCGCCTTCGGGGGCGTGATCTTCGCCGCGCCCGCATCGTCCGGTGCGGCCGGGGCCGGGGCCGAGACAGAGGTTGTGGCCGGGGCCGGCGGGGCGATCGGCCCCTCGATCGGGCCCGGCAGGGGCAACGGCTCGCTTTTCGCCGGTTCCTCGCCCAGCGACACCATCAGATTGTCCGGCGGCGGTGTCGTCGTCGTGCGCGGGTCCATGGTGATCGGCGTCCGCAGATCGCGGCGGATCGTGTTGAGGTCCTTCTTCAGGTCCTCAAGCTCGGCCTGACGGATCATCTCGTCCACGCCCGACTGGAAATGCGAGGCCATGCGGCGGGCCTTGGCCACCCACTCGCCGATCCCTTTCATCAGGCGCGGCAAATCCTTCGGCCCCACCACCAGGATGGCGACGATCGCTATGACGAGAATTTCACCCCAGCCGAGGTCGAACATCGGCGTCCTGCTGTCCTAAGGCGCGTGGCCTTCAGACCTTGTTGGCGTCGGTCCGCGCCGTTTCGGCAGGCTTCTCCGACGAAGCGGAAATCTGCGCCGGCGGCTTCGGGTCGTCGGCCATGCCCTGGCGGAAATTCTTGATGCCCTTGGCCACGTCGCCCATGACCTCGGAAATCTTGCCGCGCCCGAACAGGATCACGACGAGCACTACCACGACCAGGACGTGCCAGATGCTGAAAGCGCCCATCTATCCATACTCCTTGCGGCCGCGCGAACCCCGCGCCGCCCGAGCCTGCATTTTGGCATTTGCGCCGCCGCGCCGCAACGAATCCGCGCAAGGGGCCTCAACTATCGAATACGAACCCACGGCCCGGCTTGGCGGCCAGCCGGATCACATCTCCGGCATGCAGCCGCGCGCCCGGCTCCAGCACGCAGCCGACCGCCGCGCCATCCGCCATCGCGACGGTCACATGCAGCCCGTCCGAGGCGACATCGGCCGACGTCACCGTCACCTCGGCCCCGGCCCCTGCCCCGGCCTCCGACAACGCCAGATCGCGCGGCCGGAACGCCACCGTCACGGCCGCGCCATCGGTCCGCCCGCCGCACATCACCGCGCCCAGCGGCGTCGCCGCCACCCCGCCCGTGACCTGCGCCGTGAAGGTCGAAACCGGCGAAAAGAACGCCGCCGCGCCGATATCCGCCGGCGCGTCCAGCAGGTCCGCCGGGCTACCCTGCTGCACGATCCTGCCCCCGCGCAGCAGCACGATCCTGTCCGCACTCCGCAGCGCCTCGTCCGGATCGTGCGTCACGAACACCGTCGCCGCGCCCTCGGCCCGCAACAGCGCCAGCACGTCCCGCCGTACGCCGTCGCGCAGACGATCGTCGAGACCCGAGAACGGCTCATCCAGCAGCATCGCCTGCGGACGCGGGGCCAGGGCCCGCGCCACCG
>CAZBPO010000080.1:0-3914 GCA_964493795.1 uncultured Flavobacteriaceae bacterium | reverse complement strand
CGCTGCTGCTCGCCGCCCGACAGCTGGTGCGGATAGGCCCGCGCATGACTGCTGAGCCCCATCATCTTCAGCAATTCGGCCGCGCGCGACTGCGCCTCGGCCTTCGGCGCGCGGAACAGGCCGAAAGCGGCGTTCGCCGTCGCATCCAGATGGGGGAACAGCGCCAGATCCTGAAACACCAGCCCGACGCGCCGCCGCTCGGGCGGCACGAAGACAGTTCCGTCCACCTCCACGCCGCCGACGCTGATCGTGCCGGCGTCGGCGCGCTCGATCCCGGCGATCATGCGCAGAATGGTCGATTTGCCCGAGCCCGACGCACCCAGCAGACACACCACCTCGCCGGCCGCGACGTCGAACCCGATCTCGTCGGCGACCTTGCGCGCGCCGAAGCTCTTGCCGACGCCGCGCAGCGTTACTGTAGGCGTCCCGCTCATGCGCGGGACCCTATCTGCGAGCGGATCGCAAAACCAGTCTTATGCCTCGTCGTCACGCGGCGCGAGCAGTTCGGCCAGATCGGCTTCGTCCAGCGGGTCTTCATCCGGCGACAACGTGTCCGAAGGGCTCGGAATCGCGAACCCGGCCGGCACGCTGGAATCCAGCAGGCCCGCCGCCTTCAGCTCGTCCATGCCCGGCAGGTCGCCCACCCGGTCCATCCCGAAATGCTGAAGGAACGCCTCGGTGGTGCCATAGGTCACCGGACGGCCAGGGGTCCGGCGGCGACCGCGCGGGCGCACCCAGCCGATCTCCAGCAGCAGGTCCAGCGTCCCCTTGGAAACCCCGACGCCACGAATTTCTTCGATTTCAGCGCGGGTTACCGGCTGATGATAAGCCACGATCGCAAGCGTCTCGATACCCGCGCGCGACAGACGGCGCTGCTCCACCGTCTCCTTGCGCAGCAGGAACGCCAGGTCTGCGGCGGTCCGCAAAGCCCATTTCCCGCCGACTTTGACAAGGTTTACGCCGCGCGGCTCATACAGGCCCTGAAGCTCGGCCAGCAACGCGGCGATATCGGCGTCCTTCGGCAGACGCGATTTCAGCGTCGCTTCGTCCAGCGGCTCGGCGGCGGCGAACAACAGCGCCTCCAGCATCCTCAGATGCATCGCCGCATCGACATGCACCACAGCGGCCTCGTCTCCGCCCGCCTCGTCACCCGGCGCTTCAGCCGCCGTGTCCGCGTCAGCGACCTCGGCTTCGGTAAGCTCTGCTTCGGTCGCGACGCCTTCCACAGGCTCCGCTTCCGCCGCTTCGGCGTCCGTGTTCCCGGCGTCTGCGCCGACGGCCTCGGCCGCTTCGGCGGCCTCGATGTCCTCTGGCTCGGTCATGGTATTCAACTGTGCAACAGCCGCTCGGCTCATTTCGGGCATTCCTTCCGGCTTCGCCGGGGCTTCGTCAAGCGTCATCCTGGACCAGGCGGGGGCCCGCAGGGCGACGCAGGAAGATCGGCCCAAAGGTCGCCATCTGCCGCAATTCCAGCCGGCCGTCCCTGGCCATCTCCAGACTGGCCGAGAACGTGCTGGCCAGCGCGCTGCGCGACAACTCATCCATCGCTTCGGGAATGAAGCTGTCCAGGCTGCTCCAGTCCACCGCCATGCCGATCATACGTTCCAGCCGCTTGCGGGCTTCGTCGATGGCGAAGACGGGGGCGCGCTTCACGGCCATGCGATGGCCCAGCGTCCGCGTGCGCTGGTCGGAATAGGCTTTCAGAAGATCGAAGATCGAATCCGACCATTGCGGCGTCCGCACCACGCGCACGCCCTCCGGCTCGCCGCGGAAGAACACGTCGCGGCCCAGCCGGTCGCGCGCCATCAACCGGCCGCCGGCCTCACGCATCGCCTGCAGGCGCTGCAGGCGGAACGCCAGACGGGCCGCCATTTCCTCGCCGCTCGGCTCGTCGCTGGCCTTCTCCGGCTTGGGCAGCAGCAGCCGCGACTTCAGATAGGCCAGCCACGAGGCCATCACCAGATAATCGGCCGCGAGGTCCAGGTCCTGCCCCTTCAGGGCGGCGATGAATTCAAGATACTGATCGACCAGCTTCACGATCGAGATGCGCCGCAGATCGACGCGCTGCGAGCGCGCCAGCGTCAGCAGCAGGTCCAGCGGACCTTCGAACCCGTCGACATCCACGATCAGGGTCTCGCCCGGCGTCCCGGCCGGAAGCGTCAGGTCGAAGACCGGGTCTTCGCCCTGCCCCTCCGTCTCGGACGTCTGGTTCATACGATCGCGGTTCCGCCATTGGTCAGGTGGGCGAGACGCGCCGCACCCTGTTCCGGGTCGAAATCCGATGGGGGGGCGATTCTGTCAAGCGCCGCCTCGGCCCGGCGGGCGGCGTCGCCTTCCAGCGTCCGGCCGCCTTTCGCCACGTCCAGCATCTCGGCCATGTCGCCGGAACAATGCAGCGCCACGTCGCATCCGGCCACCAGCGCCCGATAGGTCCGCTCGTCGAACCCGCCGGTCAGCGCGTTCATGCCGACATCGTCGCTCATCAGCAGGCCGTCGAACCCGATCTCGCCGCGGATGACCGTGTGGATCAGGCGCGACGACCAGGTCGCGCAGCGTTCCTCGTCGATGGCCGTGTAAACGACATGCGCCGTCATCGCCATCGGCATGTCGTTGAGGTTGCGGAACGGCACGAAGTCGCTCCGGCTCAGCTCCTCATGCTCGGTGTCCAGCACGGGCAGCTCAAGATGGCTATCCGCCTTGGCCCGGCCGTGCCCCGGAATATGCTTGATGACCGGCAGCACGCCGCCATCCATCAACCCTTCCGCCACGGCGCGCGCCAGGCTGACGATCTGATGCGGCTCGCGCCCCAGCGCCCGGTCGCCGATGATCCCGTGGCCGTCCTCATGCAACAGGTCGACGCAGGGCGAGCACGAGACATTGACGCCGATCTCGCGCAGTTCGGCGGCGATCAGGCGGCTGTTCAGCGCGGCGGCCTCCTCGGCCGTTTCGACGTCGCGGGCATAGATGTCGGCAAAGGTCCAGGCCGGCGGCGGCAGACGCCACACCGGCGGGCGCAGGCGGGCGACGCGGCCGCCCTCCTGATCGATCAGGATCGGCGTCGTCTCGCGCCCCGTCACCTCGCGCAATTCATCCGTCAGACGAAGGACTTGCGCCTTCGATTCGCAGTTCCGCTTGAACAGGATGAAGCCCCACGGCTGGAGCTCGGCGAAGAAAGCGCGCTCTTCCGGGGTCAGCGCAAGGCCGGAGAGCCCCAGGATGAGGGCGGACGTCATGGACTTGGAATACGGTTCAACTCAAGGAGCGGTGACGTTGCATTGGCCGCCCCGGGTCCGCAAGACCTCGCAGAACGCCACCGCGTTCTGCCGCGTCTCGAACGGCCCGACGCGCAGGCGATACCACACGCCCTTGCCGCCCAGATCGACGCGCTTGATGTCGGGCTTCAGCGCCCCGGTCAGGTCGCCGTTGCGCTTCTTGAACGACTGCCAGTGCCCGGCCGCCTCGGCGTCTTCCTTGAACGCACCGATCTGCACGACGAACGCGCCCGTGGTGGCGGCGGCGGTCTGGGCGGCGGCATCGGTCGCGCCGGGGTCGATCGCCTCGATCTGCGAAGTGATCGCGGCGGCCTGTTCCTTGGCCTTCCGTTCGGCGGCGATCTGCTCGGCCGACGGCGCGGCGGTCGCGCCCTCGGCGGCCAGCGCCGTGTCGCCTTCCTCGGCCGCGCCGGGCGTTTCGACCTCGTCCTCCACCTCGATCGCGGCGGATTCGGCGGGCGGGATATCCAGCGGCATTTCCGGCGGGGCGGCCAGGCCGCTCTCGGTCGGCTCCGGCGTCACGCCGGCGATGCGCTCATAGATCAGCTTGTCCTGGTCCGGCACCGTCACGCCGCCGGGGTTTTCAGGCTGCACGCGGATCGGCCCGCGTCCCATCCAATATTCCGGCAGCACTTCACCCAA
>CAZBPO010000079.1:10042-11521 GCA_964493795.1 uncultured Flavobacteriaceae bacterium | reverse complement strand
CGCTCGCGCATCGTCTCAAAGGGCATCAGCGCCGGCCATGCGCAGAACACCTATCGCGGGCAGGTGAGCGTTCACCCCCGGGCCGACAACGCCCGCAACTTCACCCAGTGCGACTCGCTGCTGATCGGCAAGTCGTGCGGCGCGCACACCGTGCCCTATATCGAAAGCCGCAATCCCAGCGCCAAGCTGGAGCACGAGGCGACCACCTCGAAGATATCCGAGGACCAGCTGTTCTATGCCACCTCGCGCGGCATCCCGCAGGAAGAGGCCGTAGCGCTGATCGTCAACGGCTTCTGCCGCGACGTGCTGCAGCAGCTGCCCATGGAGTTCGCCGTGGAAGCGCAGAAGCTGGTCGGCATCAGCCTGGAGGGGAGCGTCGGATGATGGGCGGCAACCCCACCTGGTTCGTGCGCGCCGAACACGCCAACAGGCCGCATCCCGTAACCCCGGAAGGCTGGGCCATCACCATGGCGCTGGGAATGGGCATCGTGTTCGCCATTGTGGCCGCGATCGCGGTGGCGTTCCTGCTGCCGGAATTCTGGTGGTTGTCGATCGTGATCGTTCTGGTCATGGGCGTCGGCGACGCCGTCGCATTTTACCTGATTGCGCGTGGGCGCACCGACATGTCGATCACCGTGTCGGACTATCAAGCGAGACAGAGACGTTGACCGCCTTACTCGAAATCCGCGATCTCCACGTCGAAGTCGGCGGCAAGCCGATCCTGAAAGGGTTGAGCCTGTCGATCCCGGCGGGCGAGGTGCACGCCATCATGGGGCCGAACGGCTCGGGCAAGTCGACGCTGTCCTACACGCTGGCCGGCCGCGACGGCTATGAGGTGACGGGCGGCGACGTGCTGTTCAAGGGCGAAAGCCTGATCGGCCTTGCGCCCGAGGAGCGCGCCGCCAAGGGCGTGTTCCTGGCGCTGCAATATCCCATCGAGATTCCCGGCGTCACCACCATGACCTTCCTGCGCACGGCGCTGAACGCGCAGAGGAAGGCGCGGGGCGAGCAGGCGCTGGACGCCGCGCAGTTCCTGCGTCTGGTGCGCGCCAGGGCGAAGACGCTGAACATCACCGACGATATGCTGAAGCGCCCTCTGAACGCCGGCTTTTCAGGCGGCGAGAAGAAGCGGGCCGAGATCCTTCAGATGTCGCTGTTCGAGCCGGGCTTCGCCGTTCTCGACGAAACAGATTCCGGCCTCGACATCGACGCGCTGAAACTGGTGAGCGAAGGCGTCAACGCCCTGCGCGCGCCCGACCGCGCCATGCTGGTCATCACGCATTACCAGCGTCTGCTGGATTACATCGTGCCGGACGCCGTGCATGTGTTGGCCGGCGGGCGCATCGTGAAGACGGGCGGCCGTGAACTGGCGCTGGCGCTGGAGAAATCCGGCTATGACGACATCATCAAGGCGGCGGCATGAGCAGACAGGCGGCCATCGCCGAGAGCCGGAGCGACGCGGAAACGCGCTTCGCCGCC
>CAZBPO010000079.1:2465-10032 GCA_964493795.1 uncultured Flavobacteriaceae bacterium | reverse complement strand
GGCACGCCGACGGCGGCGAAGCGCGTTTCCGCGTCGCTCCGGCTCTCGGCGATGGCCGCATCGCCGGATCGAGGCGTGGCACTACACCGATCTGCGCGCCCGGCTGGATGCCGGCCTGCCGCCTGCGCCCTATTTCGAGGGCGGCGTGAAGGTCGAGGCCGATCCCTTCGCCGGCGTCGATGCGTTGAAACTGGTGATCGCCAACGGGGCGTGGCGCGAGGACCTGTCGGCAAAGCCGTCGAACCCGGCCGTGCAGGTCGTTGCGCTGGATGGTTCCGCGCCGGATTGGGCGCGCGCCGCATTGAACCAGGACGCGCCGGCCGCCGCGCCGATGGCCGATCTGGCGCTGGCCCGCATGGCGGGCGGCGTCGCCATCCGGGTCTCGCACAATTTCAAGGCGCCCCGGCCGATCCATCTCGCCTTTCTGGCGCGCGGCGCCGAGGCGGCGGCGCGCCATACCCGCGTGGTCGTGGTGCTGGAGAGCGGCGCGGAGCTGACCCTGCTGGAAAGCCATACAGGCGAAGGCGCAGCAGGTCTGACGAACGTGGCGTTCGATGTCCGGCTGGCCGCCAACGCTAGGCTGAACCACCTGAAGATCGCGGGCGGCACGGACGGCGAAACGCATATCGGCACCGTGCTGGCGTCGGTCGAGGCCGGTGCGCACTACGCCGCCGCCATCGCGGCCGGCGACAGCGCGATGGCCAGGCATGAAATTCAGGCGCGGCTGGCGCAGCGCACGGCGCAGTTCAGCCTGACCGCGTTCGCGCTGCTCAGCGGGGCGCAGCATTGCGACGTGACCGCCGTGGTCGAACACGCCGTCCGCGACGGCCGTTCCGACCTCGCGTTCCGGTCGGTTCTGGCGGGCCGGTCGCGCAGCGTCGCGCAGGGCCGCATCGTGGTTCGCCCCGGAGCCGATGGCACCGACAGCCGCCAGTCGACCCGCGCGCTGCTGCTGTCGAAAGGGGCCGAGGCCGACGCCAAGCCTGAGCTTGAGATTCACGCCGAGGACGTCGCCTGCGGCCACGGCGCGGCGATCGGTGATCTCGACACCGATGCGCTGTTCTATCTGCGGGCGCGCGGCATCCCCGAACGCGAGGCGCGGGCGATGCTGACCGAGGCGTTCCTGCGCGAGGGCCTCGACCGCCTGCCGGAAGGCGCAGCCGCCGACGCCATGCGCGGCTTCGTGCTGGCGCGCCTGCACGGCCTGGAGGGCGCATGAACGCGCTGTCGTCGGCCCCGCGCGCTTTCGACGTCACGCGCGTGCGCGCGGATTTTCCCGTGCTGTCGCAGACCGTGTACGGCCGTCCGCTCGTCTATCTCGACAACGCCGCTTCGGCGCAGAAGCCCCAGAGCGTCATCGACGCGATGGCCCGCTTCATGGAGACCGGCTACGCCAACGTGCATCGCGGGGTGCATTACCTGTCAGGCACGGCGACCGACGCCTATGAGGCCGCCCGCGACGCTGCCCGCGCCTATGTGAACGCCGCCGCGCGCGAGGAGATCATCCTCACCCATGGCGGCACCGAGGCGTTCAATCTGGTCGCCGAAAGCTGGCTGGCCCCCCGCATCCAGCCCGGCGACGAGATCATCGTCTCCGAAATGGAGCACCACGCCAATATCGTGCCCTGGCACTTCCTGCGCGAGCGGCAGGGCGCGGTGCTGAAATGGGCGCGCATCGGCGACGACGGCGCGTTGGACGTCGATCATCTGGCCAGCCTGATCGGGCCGCGGACACGGCTGGTCGCGCTGGCGCATATGTCGAACGTTCTGGGCACGGTGACGCCCGCCGCCGAAATCGTGAAGCTGGCGCATGAACGCAGCGTGCCGGTTCTGCTCGACGGCTGCCAGGCGGCGGTGCACGCCGATGTCGACGTGCGGGCGCTGGATTGCGACTTCTATGTCTTCTGCGCGCACAAGCTGTATGGCCCGTCCGGCATCGGCGCGCTCTACGCCAAGGCGGAGCATCTGGCCGTCATGCGGCCCTATCAGGGCGGCGGCGACATGATCCGCGAGGTCGGCTTCGACGCCGTCAGCTACGCCGATCCGCCCCATCGCTTCGAGGCCGGGACGCCCCCCATCGTGGAAGGCGTCGGCTGGAAGGCGGCGTTCGACTATCTGAACGCCCTCGACCGGGCCGGGGCGCACGCTCATGAACAGGCTCTGCTCGCGCGGGCGACGGCGAAGCTTTCGGAGCTGAACTGGGTGCGTATCTTCGGGCGCGCGCCGGGCAAGGGCGCGATCGTCGCGTTCGATGTCGAAGGCGTGCACGCGCATGATCTGGCGACGATCATCGACCGTCGCGGCGTCGCGGTTCGGGCAGGCCACCACTGCGCCCATCCGCTGATGCAGCGCCTGGGCGTCACCGCGACGGCGCGTGCCAGCTTTGCATTCTACAATACGGTCGAAGAGGTCGACGCCCTGGTCGATGCGGTCAGGGCGGCGCGGGAGATGCTGGCATGAGCGATGCGCACGCCACGCTGAACGAAACAGAGCTGAACGAGCTGACGGACAAGATCATCCGCGAGCTGAAGACGGTGTTCGACCCCGAAATTCCGGTCGATGTGTTCGAGCTTGGGCTGATCTATAAGATCGACGTGGACGACGACATGAAGGTCGCCATCGACATGACGCTGACCGCGCCCGGCTGCCCGGTGGCCGGGCAGATGCCGGGCTGGGTGGAAGAGGCGGTGCGGCGCGTGCCGGGTGTCGCGGACGTTAAGGTCACGATGACCTTCGATCCGCCCTGGGACCCCTCGCGCATGTCCGAGGAAGCCAAGCTTGAACTCAACATGTTCTGATTGAAGCCGTCCGCCGCGATCACGATATCAAGCCCATGACCGAAGCCCACGAAACGCCAGCTCCCCGCCGTCCGCGCCGCGAACGGCCCAAGGTCGTGCGCCTGACGGACGCCGCCGCCGACCGCATCAAGGCGATCATGGACGCCGCCGACGGGCGCTATGTCGGCGTGCGCGTGGGCGTGAAGAACGGCGGCTGCGCGGGCATGGAATACACCATGGAATACGCCGAAAGCCGCGGCCCCATCGACGAGGTGGTCGAGGACAAGGGCGTCACGCTGCTGGTCGAACCCAAGGCGGTGCTGTTTCTGCTGGGCACCGAAATGGACTTCGTGACCGAAAAGCTGTCGGCCCGGTTCGTGTTCAACAATCCGAACCAGACCGACGCCTGCGGTTGCGGCGAATCGGTGTCGATCTCGCCGGCGGCCGCCGACGCCTGAGACGAAAAGGCGCGTCTATCCGCCGCGCCGCTCCCCGATTGCGGGGATTTGCCCGCGCCGGGCGCATCCCGGATACTCCGCCCATGTTGATGCCGGCGACGTCAGAGGCCGGCAGTGAGGGGAGTTGTCATGGTCCGTCCGTCGGATGTCCTGCCGCTGGTCCAGCCGGCGCTGGTGAAGTTCATCGCCTTTCTGAACGGAACGCCGGCCGAAGACGCCGCGACGCTCGACGAGCTCGCGAAGCGTTATGCCGACGCCAAGGGAAAGCAGGGGCGCGACGCGGTGGCGTCGAAGCTCGGCATGAACGACGCCGAGCTGACGATGTTCGACGCGACGCTGCGCGAGGGCGTGCGGCGCGTCTCGCGGCTTGCGCCGGATGCGCCGTCTTACGAAGGGCGCAACGCGACCATCGCGGCGCTGCGTCTGCTGTCGTGGCTGGAGACGGTGGCTGACCGCGCGCCGGACTTTGCGTTCGCCGTCAATCTGCCGGGGCAGGACGACGATGTCGGCCGCAAACAGGTGCGCGCGCTGGAGCTGATCATCCGTAGCCTGATCACCGAGCGCTATGAAGACCAGCCGGCGCTGATCGCGCGGCTGAAGGAGTTGCTGAGCGACAAGGTGGTCCAGCAGTGGCTGACCTCGTCGGATCGCGGCGACGTGCTGTCGGGCACGACCTTCTCCGAATTGTCCAGCCTGTTCGTCTCGACGCAGGAATATCCGAACTACGATCCGCTCTATCGCGATACGCCGCTGCTGAGCCTGCTGAAGGAAAAGCGGGTCACCATCCGGAACTATCTCGACGACATACGGCGCATCCGCAACGTGCTGGCGCACAACAAGCGGGTGACGCCGGCCCAGATGTCGCTGCTGAACATGTATTACGAGGAACTGGTCGAGCCGCTGCAGGAGGCGCACGACCAGGGCCGCACCAAGGTCAATCCCGAGCTTTATCTCGACGTCAGCCAGGAAGAGCTGGCGGGGTATTTCAACACGCTGTCCGAAGACGTGAAGGGCGTGAAGGACGACATCGCCGAGCTGCGCACCGAACTGGGCGGCAAGCTGGACGACGTCAAGAAAGACACCGCCGCCATCCGCGAAAGCACGACGCGGATCGAAGGTGGCACGAAAGCCGCCAACTCCAAGCTCTGGGTCGTGCTGGGCAGCCTGGTCGGCATCGCGGCCGTCGTCGGCGCGATCCTTTATTTCGTGCTGGGTACCAAGGATACGACCGACAAGATCGCCGGCGACACGGCGACGACGCGCGAGACCACCGACCGCATCGAGGACAAGACCGACCGGATCGGCGAGGACGCCAGGGACATCAAGGATTCCACCACGCGGATCGAAGCCTCGATCGGCGAGATCGCCGACGCCTTCAAGCGCATCGACAAGAATGGCGGCATTATCGAGAACGCCGCTTCGCCGGCCGAGCACTATCACAACGCCATCGTTTACGAGCAGCGCGGCGACAGCGCCAATGCCCGCAAGGAATACATGGCCTTCGCGGAAGCCGACGTCGACGCCATCGACGTGTATGAGCGTTTCGCGCGGCTGGTGCGGGTTCAGGACGGCCGGGCAGGGGCGCGCGAAGTCTTCTCCAGCCTCGCAGGACGCCTGACCGCCCCGGCGATCAAGCTGGTCTATGCGATGCAGTTCGAGGACGCCGCGCGCACGCAGCGCATGGAGGAATTCCTTGACGCGAACCCGACTTACGGCCCCGGCTATTATCTGCTGGCGCAGGAATTCTCGGAAGAACGCACCGGCGGCCAGTCGGTCAGCGACAAGCAGCGCGAGTTCGACCTGTTGAAGAAGTTCATCGAGGCCGACGCCGCCGGCACGCTGATCCGGCACTTCGTCGATCAGCAGGTTCTGGGCGCGTGGCTGGACCGGGCGCGCGAGCGCGTGAGGGTGCTGGAGCCGCAGCTTTCGGCCACGCGGTCGCAGCCCAGCCTGACGCAGAGCCGCAACAATGCCGGCTGGTCGGTGACGTTCATCATTCCTGAGGCGGCGACGCAGATTTTCTATCGTCTGGGCGAAACCGGCGACTTCATCGACACCGGCTCCAGCGGCATGATCGATCAGCGCACGGGCAAGCCTGCGCCGGTCATGTGGATCTCGCTGCCGGTCGACCAGCAATCGACCACGATCTACCTGAAATACATCAACATGAACGGGCAGGAGATGGGCCCGTTCGCTCTGGAGTTCGTTGCGGGCGTCTCGGCGCTGGCGGAGGAGCACAAGCGGATTCTGGAGATGACCTGGACGTCCTGGATTCTCATCCAGCCCAATCCAGGCAATCCGGGCCAGCAGCTGATCTATTTCACCGGCATGACCAGCTGGCGCTGCGGCATCGCCAAGGCGATGTACGGCTTTAATGGCGAGGGGCTAAACGAGGAACTGAAGTTCCCGCCCTGCGACGAGAAGGACCCGATGGCCATTCCGTCAGAGTTCATGCCTTTCATGGAATCCCCGCCGGGTCTCCAGACCATGCAGGTGCAGGTCACCTACAAGGATGGAACCCAGTCGGCGGTGCGGGAATACAAGCCGCAATAGGGCGGTCGTCGCCCTCATGTCCGCGTTTTGGGCGGTCGTGAGCGGCCGCTCGCACGGCCCCTGACGTTGCGTCATCAAATCGGCTAGAGTGCAGGGGCTCGCGCCTGACGCGAGTCCCAGGAGATTTATGAGCCGCTATCGCAAGAAAGACGTCGCCGGACAGGCGCTGCGCCCCCAAACCCAGATGATGAGCTTCGGCTATGACCCCGCTTTGTCGGAAGGGTCGATCAAACCGCCGCTGTTCCAGACGTCGACCTTCGCCTTCAAATCCGCCGAAGACGGCAAGCGCCAGTTCGCGCTGCGCAAGGGCCTCGCCCAGCGCGCCCCGGGCGAGGAATTCGGCCTCGTCTATTCCCGCTTCAACAACCCCAATCTGGAGATACTGGAAGATCGCCTCGCGATCTGGGAACAGGCCGAAAAGGCGCTGGTCTTCGCCTCGGGCATGGCGGCGATTTCCTCGACCCTGCTGGCGCTGTCGCGGCCCGGCGACACGGTGATGAACTCAGAACCGCTCTATGGCGGCACCGAAGGCCTGCTGCTCAACATCATGCCGCAATTCGGCATTTCGCATGCGCCGCTGCCGGTCGGCACGCCGCTGAACGAGATCGAGGCGCTGATGCGCGCGGCGGATGACGAGGCGGCCAAGAAAGGCGGGCGGCTTTCGGCCATCATGCTGGAAACCCCCGCCAACCCCACCAACGAGCTCACCGACATCACCGGCGTCGTTGCCATCGCCAAAAGGCTGGAACGCAACGGCTATCGCCCGGCGGTCTGCGTCGACAACACCTTCCTCGGGCCGATCTGGCAGAAGCCGCTGACGCTGGGGGCCGACTACGCGATGTACTCGCTGACCAAATATGTCGGCGGGCACAGCGATATCGTCGGGGGCGCGGTGCTGGGCTCGAACGACGCGATGAAGCCCATCGCGCCGATGCGCTCCTCGCTTGGCAGCACGCTCGACCCGCATACCGCCTGGATGCTGTGCCGTAGCCTTGAGACGCTGGAGCTGCGCATCAGCCGCGCCACCGAGAACGCCCGCATCGTCTGCGGCTTTCTGGAACGCCACCCCAAGGTGAAAAAGGTGCTGTGGCTGGGCAACCTGCCGCCGGGCTCGGATCAGGCGCGCATCTTCGCCTCGCAATGCACCGGCGTCGGCTCGACCTTCTCGATACGCGTGAAGGGCGACGAGCCCGAAGCCTTCCGCTTTCTCGACAATCTGAAGGTGGTGAAGCTGGCGGTCAGCCTTGGCGGCACGGAAAGCCTCGCCTCGCACCCCGCGACGACGACGCATCTCGACTATTCCGCCGCCGACAAGGACCGCTATGGCATCACCGGCGATCTGGTGCGTATCTCGATCGGCATCGAGGACAGCCGCGACCTGATCGCCGACATCGACCAGGCCCTGGCGGCGGTGTGAATCAGGCCCCGCCGGGCGCGCCGGGCGGCCCTCAGCGGGGTATGAGCGGCGCGGCGGCTGGCTCTTGAAACAAAATTACGCGGCGTGGGGCGAAAAAGCCGCCTCCGCCGCCTTTCCCCGGCAATCCCCCCTTGCTATACCGCCCGGCTTCTCCGTCAGGAGGCGACGCGCTGGCGGGCGTGGCGGAATTGGTAGACGCACCGGTTTTAGGTACCGACGGCGCAAGCCGTGGGGGTTCAAGTCCCTCCGCCCGCACCACGTCCCTGACGGACACGAAATTCAGCACGGCCTTACAGCCGCGAGCGAGGAACAGTTCGATGCAGGTTACCGAGATCACCAATGAAGGTCTGAAGCGCGAATTC
>CAZBPO010000079.1:0-2455 GCA_964493795.1 uncultured Flavobacteriaceae bacterium | reverse complement strand
CTGTCCGAGATCAAGGACAAGGGTCAGCTGAAGGGCTTCCGCCCCGGCAAGGTGCCGATGGCGCACATGAAGAAGACCTTCGGCAAGTCGGTGATGGGCGAGATCGTCGACGAGACGATCAACGAGGCCACCCAGGCCACCGTCACCGAGCGCAACCTGCGCCCGGCCCAGCCGCCGCGCGTCGAACTGACCGCCAAGGCGGAAGACGTGGTCGCCGGCAAGACCGACCTGACCTTCAACGTCACCGTCGACGTGATGCCCGAATTCACGCCGGTCGATCCCGCGACGCTGAAGCTCACGCGTCTGGTGGCCGAAGTGCCGGAAGCCGACGTCGATCAGGCGATCGGCCGCATGGCGGATCAGCAGCGCAGCTTCACCTCGAAGGGCGAGGGCGCGGCGGCCGAAAACGGCGACCAGCTCAAGATCGACTTCGAAGGCAAGGTCGACGACGTGCCGTTCGACGGCGGCAAGGCCGACGATTTCGCGCTGGTGCTGGGCTCGGGCATGTTCATCCCCGGCTTTGAAGAGCAGCTGATCGGCGCCAAGATCGGCGAGTCGCGCGACGTGAACGTCACGTTCCCCGAAAACTACAACTCGGTCGATCTGGCCGGGAAAGCCGCCGTGTTCGCCGTGACGGTGAAGGACGTGCTGGGCGCCGATACGGTCGAGATCGACGACGCCTTCGCCGCTAAGATGGGCATCGAGAGCCTGGACAAGCTGAAAGAGCTGATCCGCGACCAGATCGGCGCCGATTTCGCCCGCGCCGGCCGTCAGCACATCAAGCGCCACCTGCTCGATGCGCTGGACAAGGCGCATGATTTCGAGCTGCCGCAGGGCATGGTCGATGCGGAATTCGACGCCATCTGGAAGGCCGTGCTGGGCGAGCTTGAGCGCGAGAAGAAGACCTTCGAGGACGAGGGCAAGTCCGAGGACGAGCTGCAGGCCGAGTACAGGAAGATCGCCGAGCGCCGCGTGCGTCTGGGCCTCGTGCTGGCCGAGATCGGCCGCCTCAACAGCCTTGACCTGACGCAGGAAGAGCTTGGCCGCGCCGTCGCCGCCGAGGCCCGCCGCTATCCCGGTCAGGAGCAGCAGGTGTTCGAGTTCTATCAGAAGAACCCGCAGGCCCTGGCCCAGATCCGCGCGCCGCTCTACGAGGACAAGGTCGTCGATTTCATCGTCGCCATGGCGGCGGTCGAGGACAAGACGGTCAGCCGCGAAGAGCTTTACGCCGATCCGGAAGGCGAAGAAGCGGCCTGAGATTGTTAAGCCTGATTGCCGGCCCTGGTGAAAATCCGGGGCCGGTTTCCTATATGATGGCCCGACTCGAAGTTTAAGGACGGATGCCCATGGCCCTGATCGACCGCGACCCGCGTGATGTTGTCAACAACATGCTGGTGCCGATGGTGGTGGAATCCACCGCCCGGGGCGAGCGCGCCTACGACATCTTCTCGCGCCTGCTGAAAGAGCGCGTGATCTTCGTGACCGGCGGCGTGGAAGACGGCATGGCGACGCTGATTGCCGCGCAGCTGCTGTTCCTTGAGGCCGAGAACCCCAAGAAAGAGATCGCGATGTACATCAACTCGCCCGGCGGCGTGGTGACGTCGGGCCTCGCGATCTACGACACGATGCAATACATCCGCCCGCCGATCACCACCGTGTGCATCGGCCAGGCCGCCAGCGCCGCGTCGTGGCTGCTCGCGGCCGGCGAGAAGGGCCAGCGCTTCGCCCTGCCGAATTCGCGCGTCATGCTGCACCAGCCCTCGGGCGGCTATCAGGGCCAGGCCACCGATATGGCCAGCTACGCCCAGGAGATCGTCAAGATCAAACGCCGCCTGAACGAGATCTACGCCCGTCACACCGGCCAGCCGGTCGAGGTGATCGAGAAGATGCTCGATCGCGACAAGTTCCTCACCCCGCAGGAGGCCAAGGAGTTCGGCCTCATCGATGAGGTGTTCGAGAAGCGCCCCGGCGCAGCCGAGAGCTGATGCGGCGCGGGCTTCGGCTCGCGGCGTTCGCGCTGGCGCTGGCCGGCGCGGCCGCCGCAGAGCCCGCCGCCTACGACTACACGCGCTTCACGCTGCCTGACGGGTGGGCGCGCAATGACGAACAGCGTTACGGCTCGTATGCGCCCGCCGGCGGCGGCGTCACGCTGTCGATCTTCACGCGCTTCGGCGACGATGATGCCGAGGACACGCTGAAGGCTTTCGTGCGCCGCAGCGAAGAGGGCGAAACCAGCCTCAGCCGCTCCAGGCCCGAAGACATTTCGGGCGACGTGTTCGACGTCTATCGTCAGGAGACGCGCAGCCGCGATGCGGAAGGCCGCGTGATCCGGCGCTTCTACATCGCCGCCGACAAGTCCGGTCGCGGCACGGTGATCGTGATCGCGGGCGACGAAGCCAATTACGGGCGGCTCGAGGCCGAAGCGCGCGGGATCATCTCGTCGCTGCGCTTGGTC
>CAZBPO010000078.1:11106-11572 GCA_964493795.1 uncultured Flavobacteriaceae bacterium | reverse complement strand
CATAGGCCACCTCGAACGCCGTCAGATCGGCGGCGCGGTCCTCGATGGACTCCACCTCCAGCCCGATCCGGGTCAGCGTCTGGCCGATCTCGTCGATCGTCACCTCGGTGGCCAGATGCTCGCGCAGCCATGAGAGCGTGAATTTCATCGGGTCAGCCCTCCGGCCAGGTTCGGCTGCTCCAGCACGCCGAAGCCGTAATGCTTCAGCCACCTGAGATCGGCGTCGAAGAACGCGCGCAGATCCGGCAGGCCGTATTTCAGCATCGCCAGACGGTCGATGCCGCAGCCGAACGCGAAGCCCTGATATTTCTCCGGGTCGAGCCCGCAATTGGCGATGACCTTGGGGTGCACCATGCCGCAGCCCAGAATCTCCAACCAGTCATTGCCCTCGCCGAACTTCACGGTCGGGCCGGAACGGTCGCACTGGATGTCCACCTCGGCCGACGGCTCGGTGAATGGAAAATAG
>CAZBPO010000078.1:6048-11096 GCA_964493795.1 uncultured Flavobacteriaceae bacterium | reverse complement strand
CTGATATTCGTCGGGATCGATGCCGCAATTCTTCAGCACGTTCGGATGCACCATGCCGCAGCCGAGAATCTCAAGCCAGTCGTCGCCCTCGCCAAAGCGGATTTCGCCCTTCTCGCGCTTGCACTGGATGTCGACTTCCATCGACGGCTCGGTGAACGGGAAGAAGGATGGACGCATGCGCATCTTGACGTTGTCGACTTCGAAGAAGGCTTTGCAGAATTCCTCGAGAATCCATTTCAGGTGGCCGAGATGCGAGCCCTTGTCGATCACCAGGCCTTCGACCTGATGGAACATCGGCGTGTGCGTCTGGTCGCTGTCGCTGCGATAGGTGCGGCCCGGCGCGATGATGCGGATGGGCGGTTTCTGCTTCAGCATCGTGCGGATCTGCACGGGGCTGGTATGCGTGCGCAGCACCGGGCGCGAGCCGTCGGGCCGCTCGGTCAGATAGAACGTGTCGTGCATCTGCCGCGCCGGATGTTCGGCGGGGATGTTCAGCATCGTGAAGTTGTAGTCGTCGCGCTCGACATCCGGCCCTTCGGCCAGGGCGAAGCCCATATCGGCGAAGATCGCGATCAGCTCATCCGTCACCTGGCTGACCGGGTGGATACGGCCCGCGCCGGGGTCGATCGGGAATGGCGGCGCGGGCAGCGTCACGTCCACACGCTCGGTCTCAAGCCGGCGCTGCAGCGCGGCGGCGCTCAAACCCTGCTTTTTGGCGGCGATGGCCTCGCCCACCCGGTCGCGCAGCGCATTGAAGACAGGGCCCTGGGCCTTGCGCTCGTCGGGCGACAGCGCGCCCAGCGTCTTCAGCAGCTCCGAGACGACGCCTTTCTTGCCCAAGGCATGCACGCGGGCGGCCTCAAGCGCGGCATCGTCCTCCGACGCGGCGATGCGCGAAAGCAGATCGCTTTCCAGCGCGGTGATATCGGTCATGTGGTCTGTCCAGAAAAACGAAACAGGGCGCGGCGGGGTTTATGCCGCCACGCCCCCGTTAGGACCAGACCGAAACGCGAGAATTTCGCGCTTCAGAATGCTCAGGCGGCTTTGGGAAGCGCGCCCTTCGCCTGGTCCACGAGAGCCTTGAAGGCCTCGGGCTGGGTGATGGCCAGATCCGACAGGATCTTGCGGTCCACCTCGACGCCCGCCTTCGCGAGGCCGTCGATAAATCGGCCATAGGTCAGGCCGTGTTCGCGGACGGCGGCGTTGATGCGCTGAATCCACAGGGCGCGGAAGTTCCGCTTGCGCAGCTTGCGGCCGATATAGGCGTTGGTGCCGGCGCGATCGACGGCCGCCTTGGCGGTGCGGATCGTGTTCTTGCGGCGACCGTAAAAGCCCTTGGCGGCGTTCAGGATCTTCTTGTGCTTGGCGTGGGACGTAACGCCCCGTTTGACGCGTGACATATGGCTAGTCCTTCAAATTCTTTGGGGCTTAACGGTCGTACGGCATCCACAGCTCGACCCGGCGCGTCTCGGATTCCGAGATCACCTTGGTGCCGCGCTGCGTGCGGATGTAGTCGCCCGAATGGCTCGACAGGCGGTGGCGCTTGCCGGCGACGCCGGACTTCACCTTGCCTGAAGCCGTGAATTTGAAGCGCTTTTTGGCGCCCGACTTCGTCTTCAGTTTGGACATTTCGCACCTCTCAGTGTTTGAGAGCGCGGCGGAAAAGGAGCTTAAAACCCAACGTTTTCCGCCGTGCATTGAGGGCCACCACGGCATGTCCTTAAGCCGGGCCGCCCCATTCAAGAGCGCGCGGAGATACAGGAGTGGGGGGAGGGATGCAAGCGGAAGACACCTACCGCAGCCGCAAGAGGCGCAAAGCCTTGTCCCAATCGCTCTCGATCTCAAACTCGGCCTCGTAGAACCCCCGACTCGTCGGCTTAATCATCGGCCTCCTTGCGAACGTTCCATTTGCCGCCGCTTCCCTAAGAATTTCATACTCTTCAAGTCCTAGATCTGAGATGACTGCCAACGGTGATACCACCGACTTGGAAGCGTCAAGCTGACACCCTTCCTTTGCCGTTAACCGAGACACGGCAAGCCTCTGCGCCCAAGACGTGAGCGCGCGGTCGAGCAACATTTTTAGGCGTTTCATAAGCATGCGCATGTCGGTTCCTCGCTGGAACCGCACTTCTGCGCGGCGTTCGCGCACGGGTGGTGGGTCCCTTAGGACCCGCACTCCTGCGCAGGCGCTCAAATTCTAGTCGATTCGGCGCTGCCCGCAAAATTCCATCAATAATGATACCGACACTGCGCGATCAGCAACCCGTCCTCGCTGGCCCGATAAACCAGCCGATGCTCCTGATTGATCCGCCGCGACCACCAGCCGGATAGCGGCCCGCGCAGGGGTTCCGGCTTGCCGGTGCCCTGAAACGGCGTTCGGGCCGCCTCCTTGATGAGGCCGTTGATCCGCTCCAGCAGTTTGCGGTCATGGGCTTGCCAATAGAGGTAATCCTCCCAGGCCTGCGCTGAGAAGATCAGCCTCACTCGTCGAGCGACCGGGCCTTGCCCTTGCCGCCCTCAAGCGCCGTAACGCTTTCCATCAGCCGTTCGGCATTGGCCGGGCTGCGCAGCAGATAGCGCGTCTCCTCATAGGAGGCGAAATCCTCAAGGCTCATCAGCACCGCCGCCGGCTTGCCGCGCTCCCGCGTGATGACGATAGGTTCGTGGTCCGCCGTTACGGCATCCAGAGCCGAGGCGAGGTTCTTGCGGAGGTCGCTGTAAGATGTCGTGCGCATTCATCTATTGTACGTAATGGCGTACAATAATCAACGCTCACGCCGCCCATTCACCTGGTGGCCCTTGTTGAATTTGCCCCGGTTGACGCCCCTTACGTCGCCGCTCCACCCTGCCTGCAATCCCGCACCGTCCGTTGAAGGTCACGCCATGCCGCTTCCAACACGCCGCGTCGCAGAATTCGAGGTTTCGGCCATTGGCCTGGGGTGCATGTCGCTCAGCCATGCCTATGGGCCGCCGCCGCCGCGCGAGCAGGCGCGGGCGCTGCTGGAGCGGGCGCTGGATCTGGGCTGCACCTTCTTCGATACCGCCGCGCTTTACGGCCTGGGCCATAACGAGGAGCTGGTCGGCGAGGTGCTGTCGCCCCATCGCGACCGCTTCACTCTGGCCAGCAAATGCGGCCTGGTGATCACGCCCGATGGCGGGCGCGAGATCAACGGCCGGCCCGAGACGCTGAAGGCGACGCTGGAAGACAGCCTGCGCCGCCTGAAGACCGACGTCATCGATCTCTACTACATCCATCGCTGGGATCGCCGCGTGCCCATCGAGGAAAGCGTCGGCGCGCTGGCCGACGCCAGACGCGAAGGGAAGATTCGCGCCATCGGCCTGTCGGAGGTGGGGGCCGAAACCCTGCGCCGCGCCCATGCCGAACACCCCATCGCGGCCCTTCAGACCGAATATTCGCCCTGGACGCGCAACCCGGAAGTCGCCGTGCTGGATGCCTGCGCCGAGATCGGCGCGGCCTTCGTCGCCTTCTCGCCGGTCGCGCGCGGCTTTCTGGCCGACGGGCTGCACGACGTCGATACGCTGGACAAGCGCGACATCCGCCGCACCATGCCGCGCTTCATGGGCGAGAATTTCGCCGCCAATCTTAGCCTGCTGGACCGCTGGAAGGCGCTGGCCGCCGAGGCCGGCTGCACCCCGGCCCAGCTCTGCCTCGCCTGGCTGCTGCACAAGGCGCCGCATATCGTGCCGATCCCCGGCACCACCAGCATCCGCCATCTTGAGGAAGATGTCGTCGCGGTCGCGATCACGCTCGACAACGACATCATGGCGAAAGTCGATGCGCTGGTGAATCCCGCCACCGTCGCCGGGCCGCGCTACAACGCCGCCGCCCAGGCCAGCGTCGATACCGAGGAGATCGCCGCCTGAAAGGGCCTAGCGCCGCCAGCGCGAATAGCCCCATCCGCCGCCGCCCAGCAGCAACAGGATGATGACGATCAGAAGAAGGGTGTCCATGGGCCGCCTCCCTATGCGTATCGGCAGCGGTCAGCGCCGTCGCCGTTCACATAAGGAAACCCCCGGACACAGCTTTGCGTTCCCCGCCGGGTTCAGCGGCCCAGCGCCCGCCTGATCTCCGCCGCCGCCGCGCCCGCCGCCGCCGCCAGCGCCGCGCGGTCGCCCGCGTTCGTCACCACCAGCGCCGCCGCATGTTTCTGCGGCTCGACATGCAGCCGGTGCATCGGCTCGACCACCACGTCGAACTGGCGTTCGGTGTCGTGCTTCAGCCGCCCCCGCTCGGCCACGTCGCGCGCCACCCGCCGCGCCCGGCGCAGCGCGTAATCCGCCTCGACGAACACGGTCAGATCGGCCAGCGCCCGAATCTCGGCGATGGTCAGATTATGCAGCCCCTCGACGATCAGAACGTCACGCGGGGCGACCGCCGTGACCTGATCGGTGCGCTCATGCGTGGCGAAGTCGTAATGAGGCCGGTGAAACGCTTCGCCCGCCCGCCCGGTCAGCAGATGCGCGGTCAGCAGCGCGAAGTCCTTGGTCTCGGGCCGGTCGAAATTATAGGTCGTGACGTCGCCGGGCCCGCGCACACGGGCGGGGTGATAATAGGCGTCCTCCTCCACGATCGCCGCATCCAGCGGATGCAGCGCATCGGCAAGATCGCGCGCAAAGCAGGTCTTGCCCGAGGCCGACCCGCCCGCAATGGCGACGACGAAGACCGCGCGCCCACCCATGCCTCAGCGCTTGGTCCGCACCACCGGATGCGACGACGACAGGCCGCCATCCACCGCCATCGCCTGCCCGTTCACATAGCTGGCGTCATCGGACGCCAGGAACAGCGCCATATGGGCGATCTCACTGGGCACGCCATAACGGGTCAGCGGGTTCAGCTGGCCGATCTTGGCGTCGGTGCCGCGCGCCCGGCTCTGGTCGAAGATCGGCTTGGTCATCCCGGTCTCGATCAGGCCGGGGCAGATCGCGTTGACGCGCACGCCCGTGCCGTAGAGCTCGTTCGCCGCCGTCGCCGCCAGGTTGATCACCCCGGCCTTCGAGGCGCTGTAGGGTGCCGGGCCCGCGCCCGA
>CAZBPO010000078.1:0-6038 GCA_964493795.1 uncultured Flavobacteriaceae bacterium | reverse complement strand
CGAGCGGATGCCGGCCACCGAGGCGGTGCAGATGATCGAGCCCTTGCCGGCCGGGATCATCGCCTTGGCGGCGTGCTTCACCGCCAGCATCGGGCCGATCAGGTTGACCCGCAAAAGCTCGGCGACGCCGGCGACGTCGACTTCGGTGACCGGCACATAGGGTCCGATGATGCCGGCATTGGCGTAGAACACGTCCAGCTTGCCGAAATCGGTGACCGCCAGCTTCACCAGACTTTCAACGAACGCCTCGTCGGCGGCGTCGCCGGTCAGCGCCACGGCCGTGCCGCCGCCCTTGCCGATCAGCGCCGCGGTCTCGTGCACCGCTTCGGCCTTGTCGGCGATCACCAGCTGCGCCCCTTCCTGCGCGAACAGAATGGCGCTGGCCCGGCCGATGCCGCTGGCCGCGCCCGTGACGATCGCGCTCTTCCCTTGAAGCCTGCCCATATGCGCCCCCGCATCCCTTGTGACGTTTCCTGTGCGGCTTGGCATATCACAGCGTCCCGCGCCGCCAAGTCAGGGGTCGGGAATCTCCAGCCCCGCCTTCTTCAGGCCGGCGACGCATAGTTCGATCAGCTGGGGGCGATAGCCCCATTTGCGCATATCGCTGCGCGCGTTCAGCGCGAAATCGGGCTGCAGCTTCAAAAGCTCATCGGCGGCCGCGCGGGCATGCGCCGCCTCGCCCATCGCGCCGTAGATCATCGTCAGGAACACCCAACTGCGGTAATGCAGCGGCAGGTTCATCCGCTCCGCCGCCGCCAGCGCCTCTTCGTAAGCGCCCCGCCGATAGGCCTCCAGCACAAGTCCGATATTGTACCAGCCGGGATGGCCGGGGTTCAGCGTCACCGCCTTGCGGATCAGCGCCACGCCCTCGTCATAGGCGCCCATGGCGACCAGCTTGTTGCCGAAATCGGCGGTGATCTCGGGGTTGTTGGGATTGAGCCGACGCGCATCGGCGCCCGTCCTGCGGAACGCCTCCATGTCGCCGCGATAGAAGTGAACGGCGTAAAGCGCCTCGTAGGATCGCGCGTCGGTCGCCGCCAGCGCCACCGCCCGCTGCGCCGTCTCCAGCGCCTTGTCGAGCGGCCGGTAATGGCTGAGCGGCCGGGCGTTGTGGCCATAGCGATATTCGTCGAGATAGATGAAGGTCAGCATCTGCCAGGCGTCGGCATAGCCCGGATCGGCCGCAACCGTGCTTTCAAGGCAATCGCGCACCTTCAGATGCTCGTTCGGGTCGAAGCTGCGCCAGTAGTCATAGACCCGCAGGATGCAGGTATAACCGTCCATCGTCGCCGGGTGCCCGGCCGCGTTCGCAGCCTCGCGTTCATAGACGACGCCATAGGGCTGGCCGATCGCCGTGGCGACGCTGCGGGCGATCTCGTCCTGCACGGCCAGCAGGTTGCCGACCGCATAGACGCGGTCATAGCTCTGCGTCCAGATCGCCCGGCGGCTCGGCATCGCGGCCAGCTGCACCGTCACGCGGATATCGGACCCGGCGTGACGCACCCCGCCTGACAACACATAGCCGGTCTCGGGCAATGGCCCGTCCGCCGCCGCTTCATAGACGACGAATTCCTGAAAGCGGGCCAGCTCGGCGATCAGTTCCTGCGTCAGCCCGCGCGCGATCAGATCGTCGGCGCTGTCGCCGCTGAGATTGGTCAACGGCGTCACGGCGATCACCGGCTGGAACCGGCCCGCGGTCGCAGGAGGCGGCGATGACACCCGCGACGGCGCATCTGCCTGCGACGGCCCCGGCCCCGATGTCGCCGCCACGTAAACGAGATAGCCGATCGCCACCATGATCACCGCGACCGCAGCGGTCATCGCGTAACGGAACCGCAGCACCCCCGGCAGCTGCGTCACCTTCACGGGCGGCGCGGCCGGCGTGGCCGGAACCGATGGCGGCACATCTTCCGTAACGTCAACAGCCACCGTCTGCACGCCGGCCGACCGGCGGCGGAAGCTCGGCACGTACCCGCCGCGCGGCAGGTCGATGACGATCGGGTCCTCGGCACCGGAACCCTGATAGTACTGCGCCAGCGCCCGGCGCAGACGGCTGGCCTCGACCCGCACGATCGGATCGTTCGTCTGGTCGAAATCAGCCGGCCGGTCAAAGACATCGACGGCGATGGAATAGCCCTTCAGGCCAGCAGCCCGGCCATCCAGACTTTCGGTGACGACATGGCGCAAAAACGCGGCGAGACGCGACGCGGTCGCGAACTCCGGGCTGGCGAGAACGCGCGTCAAAGCCTCACGCGCATCGCGTGACGTTACGTCACCTGCAAGCATCAATCGTCCGTCCCCAAGACCGTCGATTGGCGCACCGGCCTACGGGAACCGGTTTCCTGACAATAGCTTAGTCAGCATGACGTTGTTTCGGCAGAGGTCAACCCGTCGCAGCGTCACCCGTTACACACGGTTACTTACTCGGCCACGGCCGCAAAAATCACCATACACACGCGACAGTCGCGCGGCTCAGTCGCGTGGCCTGACCGAGGCGAGTCCTCCCTTCGCCGAAATGACGGCGGCGCATCCGACCCCAAGCGGATGCGCCGCCGTCTTCGTCTCTCCAAACCGCTCTTTGAGTTTGCCACCGATGAACGCGCACGTGATGCCTGGCCTTTTCGACGACATAGCGCTGCGCATCCGCCACGCAGTCGAGGACCTGCGCTCGGCAGTGCGCGACGGGACAGCCGCCGATCCGGCGGCCGCCAGCGACCTGGCGGACCGTATGGAGCGCTATGCCGACAGCGTCCTCGCGGGCGAGATCAGCCAAAGCGATGTCGCCGGGCTGAAGGCACTCAGCAGCTAGCTAGCCCGGAACGCTGCGCCCTCGTGGCGCAGCAGATAGGTTTTGCGCGCCAGCCCACCGGCATAACCGGTCAACCCGCCATCCGCGCCGATCACCCGATGGCATGGCACCACGATCGCCACCGGGTTCGCGCCATTGGCCAAGCCCACCGCGCGGCTCGCACCGGGCTTGCCCAGCGCCGCCGCCAGGGTGCCGTATCCTCGCGTCTCGCCCGGCGGGATGGCCCGCAACGCCGACCAGACACGCTGTTGGAACGGCGTGCCGCCCATACGCACATCCAGATCGTCGAGGGCTGCATGGTCGCCCTTGAAGTAGGCCGCCAGCGCCGCAGTCACGCCCCCGGGCGCTTTGCCGGCCTTGAGTCGCGCCGTCGGAAAGCGCCGGCGGAGCAACCGCATCATGCGGTCTTCAAAACCCTCGAAATCGAGGGCGACCAGCGCGGCGCCATCGAGGATAAGAAGCAGCTTGCCGATCGGAGAAGAGTAGTCAGCGCGCGTGAAGACTGGGGTGTCGGTCATAATCTAGCTCCCGGACGATGAGAGGGACGGCACGCGCCAGAGCGCCTGAGCGGCATAGGCGCGCCAGGGTCGCCAGGCCTCGGCCCGGACGGTGAGGGCTTTCGCATCGAGCCCGGCGATCCGCCGCAAAACGAGGTCGCTGGCGGGAAAGGCGTCGGTGTGGGCGAGGCCTCTGAGGCAGAGATACTGCGCCGTCCAGGGCCCGAAGCCCGGCAGACACGACAGTTCGGCGGCGGCGGCTTCAAGATCGAAGCGCAAGCTCTCCAGCGCGCCCGGAGACGAGGCGAACGCGGCAAAAGCTTTCAGTGTCGAGATTCTCGCGCCTGTCAGGCCATTGCCGCCGAGCTCCGCGGTTGTCAGCACGCCGGCGTCGGGCATATCGCCGCCGCACAGCGCGACGATGCGGCCGAGCAAAGTCGCCGCCCCCTTGACGCTGACCTGCTGGCCAACGATGGCGCGCAGCCCCGCCTCGAACACGTCGAAGCTTTGGGGAACGCGCAGGCCCGGCGCGGCATCGAGACGCGGCGCGATCAACGGGTCACCCGCAAACGCCGCAGCGATCGCCTGGGGGTCGGCATCCAGATCGAACATCGCCCTGATCCGGGCGACGAGGCGGTCGAGCCAATCCAGCCGGTCGATGTCGATCCGCGCGACCAGCCCGCAGCGGGCTGGATCGTGGGTAATGGCGAAAGCGCCGCGCGCTGGGCCCAGGGTGAAGCGGCGCTCGTAGGCGTCCTGCGTAACCGTCTCGAGCCCGGGGACGGCGCGCGCGCGCAGAAACCCGAGGACGCCGTCCCAGTCATAGGGCGGGCGATAGGCGAGCCTGAGGGTCAGCATGTCGCTCTGCGGCCGCTCGCCGTCCTTGCGCAGAGCGCGCGGCGGACGGCCCAGAGCCGCCGCCATCTCGGCGTTGAAACGGCGCAGCGACCTGAACCCGGCGGCGAAGGCGATATCCGTAATCTTGAGGTCGGTTTCAGCGATCAGGCGCTTGGCGAACAGGATCCGCCGCGTGCGGGCCAGCGCCACCAGCGACGCGCCGGCATGGTTGCGGACCAGCCGGCGAAGCTGCCGCGCGCCGAGGCCGGTCCGGGCCGCCAGCGCCTCGACCCCGGCATCGTCCAGCGCGCCATCGGCGATCAGCTTCAGGGCCCGCCCAGCGACCGCGCCGGTGCCGCGCCAGGCGGGCGCGCCCGGCGCACATTCGGGCCGGCACCTCAGACAGGGCCGAAATCCCAGCTCCTGCGCCGCCGCCGCCGTGGCGACGAACCGGCAATTGGCGAGCAGCGGCAACCGCGCCGGGCAGACCGGACGGCAATAGATGCCGGTCGACGAAACGCAGGTGAAAAATCGCCCGTCGAAACGGGCGTCACGGCTCTTGAGCGCGCTGTAGCAAAGGTTTCGGTCCAGCTCCATGACGCGGTTCTATCAGAACGCGCCAGCCCGACTCGCCGTTTTCGGACATCGACCGCACGGTGCCGCAAACGCGAACGGCGCGTTCCGTTCCCGGAACGCGCCGTTTCGGCGTCACAGTAAGCCTCGAGGGCTTAGTTCTGCTGCGTCAGGACCGACTTCGCGGCTTCGCCCGAGGCGAAGGCGGAACCGGCGTCCGGCGCCGTGAAGTTCAGCTCAAGCTTTTCGCTCGAAGCGACGTCGGTGATCGAGCTCGAGAACAGGTCGCCGCCCGCATAGGTGACGGTCGTCTGCTCGGTCGGCACGATCAGCGCCGCACGGGCGGCTTCCGGCTTGAACAGGTTCTGCGATTCGATCTGAACGTTGCTGAGTTCGTTCTTCGTGTCGGCCGCGATGGCGGGAACGGCGAAGACGGCGGCCAGAGCGATCGAGGCGAGAATGCGCGACATGACGATGGTGACTCCCTTTAGAATTCCTCAAGTCGGGCGCGGGATCAGTTTGGCTTTCCGCGTTCCGTCCAGGCCTCAGACAATGCCCCCCGCTTCTGGCGAGATTGCGGCGGCTTGGGGGTATTCCCATGGAAAATAGGCGTCGCAGTCAAGGCACCGGGATGCCGCAGGCGCAGATTCCGGCGGCTTTTTTTGCGCTATGACCCTCAGGACGGCCTTTCGCGGCGAAAATTGATGGGGGTTTCGGCTTGTTCTCGGCGCGGCGAACCGCCTTAATGGGATGCTGCGCCGCAATACGCCGCCGAATGCCAGGATTGACGCAACCCCGCACATGACCATCCGCGTCGCGCTCCGACACCTCACCCGCTATCGCTATGATCGACCGGTCATGCTTGGCCCGCAGACCATCCGTCTGCGCCCCGCCGCGCATGCGCGCACGCCGATCACCGCCTATCAGCTGGTCGTCCATCCCAAGACGCACTTCCTGAACTGGCAGCAGGACCCCCAGGCCAACTGGCTGGCCCGCGTCGTCGCGCCCGAGCCGACCGAGGAATTCTCGGTCGAGGTCCGCCTTATCGCCGAGATGGACGTGATCAACCCGTTCGACTTCTTCGTCGAGCCGGAAGCCGAGATCTGGCCGTTCGCCTATGACGCGGCGCTGGAAGAAGAGTTGCGGCCCTATCGCCGCATCCACGAAAGCGGGCCGGCGCTGAACGCGTGGCTTCAAACCGTCAGCCGCGAGCGGCAGAACACCGTCGATTTCATCGTCGCCCTGAACGCCCGCCTGCAGAACGAGATCGGCTATCTCATCCGCATGGAGCCCGGCATCCAGAGCTGCGACGACACGCTCAC
>CAZBPO010000077.1:3156-11720 GCA_964493795.1 uncultured Flavobacteriaceae bacterium | reverse complement strand
CGTACATCTCGGCGCCGACCGAGTCCTGCTGCGAGGACGCGATGTCGCGCGGCCCCACGCCTGCGGTTTCAAACCCGCGGAAAGACGAGCCGCCCTTGAAGAAGCGATCGTTCAGGCGCAGCGGCGTGTTGTTGTCCCATGACGCGATATAGCCAGCGTTCACGCCAAGCGAAAAAACGAAATCGTCTGACCAGAGACGCTGATACCAGGTCGCGTCGGTCTCGACGCGATAATATCTCACGTCGCCGCCCACGCCTGCGAAGTCAGCGGAAAGCTGCACAAGGAACCCGCGCTTCGGCGACATCGGGTCGTCGCGGGTATCCAGGACATAGTCCGCACCCAGCACGGACGTTACGAAGTCGCCTTCGAGGGCCCGAATGAAGTCCGACGCTCCACTCAGCGCCGTGATCTTGTCCTGCCGCAGCGTATAGCGCAGGCCAAGACGGGAATACTCAGAGAGCGGGAAGCCGAGGCGCAGACCGCCGCCGATCGTCGTCGCCTCGTAAGACGACTCTTCATAGCGCGACGTGATGTTGTAGGCCTCGATGCCGGCCGCGAGATTCCGGTCAAGGAAGTACGGCTCGGTGAACCGGAAATCGAACTGCCGGCGATAGCTGGAGAAGCTGGCCCGAAGACGAAGGAACTGCCCGCGACCGAGCAGGTTGCGCTCCGAGATCGAGATATCGCCGACGACGCCTTCCTGGCTCGAATAACCGATACCGAACTGCAGTTCGCCCGTCGTCGTTTCTTCAACGCCGACGTTCAGGATCGTCTTGTCGGGTGCCGAGCCGGACTCTTCCGCGATGTCCACGCTCTTGAAGTAGCCAAGCGCGCGAATACGAGTCTTGGAGCGGTCCACGAGCACCTTGTTGTAGGCGTCCCCCTCAGCGAGGCGGAACTCACGCCGGATCACCTTGTCCAGCGTGCGCGTATTGCCGACGATATTGATACGCTCGACATAGACGCGCGGGCCTTGATCGATCACGAACACCACGTTGATCGTACGGCCGGCCGCATCGCGCCGAATGCGCGGCTTCACTTCAGCAAAGGCGTAGCCGTGGGAGCCGGCATAGTACGTCAACGCTTCGACGGTCTTCTCGACCAGTTCGGCGTTATAGACATCGCCAGCCTCGAACGTGACGCGCTCCGACATCTCATCAACTGAAAGCTCGGCGAGGCTCGACTCGATCTGAACTTCGCCGAACGCGTATTGCTCGCCTTCTTCGATGGTGAACGTGAGATAGAAGCCGCGCTTGTCGCGCGCCAGTTCGGCGATCGAGGAGATCACCCGGAAATCGGCATAACCGTTGCGAACGTAGAACTTGCGCAGCTGCTCGCGGTCGAACGTGACCCGGTCCGGATCGTAGTTGTCCTGGCTGGTGAAGAACT
The DNA here is from genome assembly GCA_964493795.1 of uncultured Flavobacteriaceae bacterium. GTDB lineage: Bacteria > Pseudomonadota > Alphaproteobacteria > Micropepsales > Micropepsaceae > JADZAI01. Next base: position 10,331 of record CAZBPO010000077.1, on the reverse strand, counting down.
TCCACCAGGCGCTTTCTGTCGTCACGATCTCCTGACGCAGCTCGCGATCGGAGAAGACTTTGTTCCCGACAAAGGCGATATCGAGAATGCCGGTCGCGGGGCCTTCGTCGATCTCATAGACGAGATCGACGCGGTTCTGAGGCAGCTCGATGATCTTCGGCTCGATCGTCGCGGCGAAGCGACCGGCGCGACGATACAGCTCCAGCATGCGCTGGACGTCAGATTGCACCTTCGTCCGGGTCAGGATCTGACGCGGGCCGAGCTGGGCTTCCTTGCCGAGCTCATCGTTGTCGAGGCGGTCGTTGCCCTCATAGTTGACCGAGTTGATGACCGGGTTTTCGATCACGTCGATGGAAACGACGCCGCCGCTCTGGCGGACGGTCACGTCAGCAAACAGGCCGGTCGCCGACAGCGCCTTCAGAGCCTGATCGCCAAGCGCCTCGCTGTAGCGTTGCCCCTCCGAGAACGGCAGGTACTGACGAATCGTCGCCTCTTCGATACGGCGCGTGCCGGTCACAAGGATCCGCGTGATGACAGGCCCGCTCGCAGCCGGGCGATAATCGACCGCAGCCGAGTTTTCCGCAGGGGCCTGAGCCAATGCGTACGGGCTTGCGGTCGCCAACAGAACCCCAGCCAAGGCGATTAGTTTGCGCTTCATGCCGCCAATACCGATCGAACACCGAATATCCGGACGCAATGCTCCCGCCGATCCCTCAGGACCAGAAAATGCGCATTACGTCGTTCCACGTCGCGAATAGCATGAGGCTGAGGACAAGCGCCAGACCTATGCGAAGCCCATACTCTTGAGCCCGTTCGCCCAGCGGCCGACGCCGAATGGCCTCGATCCCGTAGTAGAGCAGATGGCCGCCATCGAGCATCGGGATGGGGAACAGATTGATCAGACCGATCGACACGGACAGCACAGCCATAAGCTGGATCAGAGCCAGCCAGCCGAGCGTCGCCACCTCTCCGGATGTCTTGGCTATCCCTACGGGGCCTGACAGCTGCCGTACGTCTTCCCGGCCGACGATCAGCCCGCCGATGAAGGCGAAAGTCCGCTCTACAATGAAATAGACCTCGTAAGCACCGCCTGTGACCGCGCTCACAGGGTCAAGCCGCGAGAAAACGGCGGTTTCGTCGCCCATACGCCCGACACCAAGCCGATAGACGCTGAATTTGTTTCCGAACCTGTCGACCGTTTCCTGCCGCCGGGGCGTTACGATCACCTCGTGCAGGACGCCGTCCCGCTCATAGATCAGCGCAACCGGATAGCCATCCGACGACATCACAGCCCGCGCGATCTCGAAGAAATCTCCGATCTCGCGTCCGCCGATACTGACGATCCGGTCGCCCTCTTTGAGCCCCGCATCGGCGGCGGCGCTGTCTTCCAGCACGGTCGCCACGACGGGCGGGATTTTAGAGACGCCAGCAGTCATGAAGATCGCGGCGAAAACGATGACAGCGAATACGAAATTCGTGACCGGGCCTGCTGCGACGATCAGGGCCTTCTGCCACAGCGGCTTGAAGTGGAATGAAGCCGCTGCGTCCGGGTCGGCCGCGATTCTCTCAAGCCGCTCCTTGTTAGGCAGCGAGGTCGCATCCTCATCGCCCCAGAACTTCACATAGCCGCCAAGCGGCAGCCACCCCACCTTCCACTCGGTTCCATGACGATCCTTCCATTTGGCGATCGCCCGACCGAAACCGATCGAGAAGGTCTCGATCCTGGTGCCGAAGAAGCGGCCAACCCAGAAGTGCCCGGATTCATGGACGAAGACGACGACGCCCAGCACTAGCAGGAACGGCAGGATGTAGCCGAGCCCGCCGCTGATGAAGCCGGAAACGGTGCTGAACGCATCCATGCCAATGATCCCTAACTCAAAAACCCGGCCGCTACACGGCGCGCCTCGGCATCCAGTTCATCGACATCCGTCAAGGTCGCCGGTTTACGCCAACCGTGCCTCGACGCCGCGTCCAACGTGCCGGACACCACGGCGGCGATCCTGCTGAACCCCATCCGGTTCTGCAGAAACGCCTCGACGGCCACCTCATTCGCGGCATTCAGAACGGCCGGCGCTTCCTGTCCATGAGCCAGCGCGTCCTGGGCCAGACGAAGACATGGGAAGCGTTCCGTGTCGGCCGGCTCGAACGTTAACTCCCGGATCGCGGCAAGATCGAGGCGCGCGACGTCGTTTGTAAGTCGATCCGGCCAGGCCAAAGCATGAGAGATCGGGACGCGCATGTCCGGGGACCCGAGATGAGCCAGCACCGAACCGTCACTATACGATACCAAGCTGTGCACGATCGACTGCGGGTGAACCAGCACCTCCAGCTGAGACGGCCGCGTCCCGAACAGATAATGCGCCTCGATCAGTTCCAGCCCCTTGTTCATAAGACTGGCGGAATCGACCGAGATCTTGGCGCCCATATTCCATTTCGGGTGACGGCATGCCTCTTCCGGCGTGGCCTTGTGGATCGCTTCCTGCGCCCAGGTGCGGAAAGGGCCGCCGGACGCCGTAAGCTGGATACGTTCGATGCTTACCGGTCGTTCGAAGTCGAAAACCTGGAAGATTGCGTTGTGCTCGCTATCCACCGGCAACAGCCGTGCGCCGCTCGTCTGAACTTCCGCGATGAAAAGCTCGCCCGCGCAGACAAGACATTCCTTGTTCGCCAGCGCGACCGTGCCGCCATTGCGAACCGCGGCCAGGGTCGGTGCAAGACCTGCCGCGCCTACGATGGCGGCCATCGTCCAGGCGACCGGGCGGGCCGCCGCTTCGATGATCGCGTCGCGGCCGCCCGCAACCTCGATGTCCGTCCCGACCAGGCGCGAGCGCAACTCCGGAAGCGCAGCCTCATCGCCTATGACCGCCAGCTTAGGTCTGAAGGCCCGCGCCTGCTCAGCCAGCAACGCCGCGTTCGTATGAGCCGTCAGCGCCTCGATCTCAAACGCGAACTGGTTCGTCTCGCGGACCTGACGCAAGACGTCGAGCGTTGAACACCCTACCGAACCCGTCGAACCCAGGATCGTGATGGTCCTCACGCTCACGGCGCATACGCCCCAAAAGGAAAGTCGGGCCAGATCAGCTTCGCGAGCGCCATCAAAAGCGTCGCCGCCAAAAGACTATCCATCCTGTCCAGAAAGCCGCCGTGCCCGGGGATCACCGCCCCCGCGTCCTTTGCCTGGAAGCGACGCTTGATAGCCGACTCCAGAACGTCGCCCGCCTGCCCGACAAGCGCGATGGCGACCATAACGGAGACAAGCATCGCATCCGGCGCGCGGCCCGCGACCGCCGCGAAAATCGATCCGATGCCTATCGCGCCAATTACGCCGCCCGCGAACCCCGACCAGGTCTTTTTGGGCGAGATGCGCGGAGCCATAAGCGGCCCCTTGAAAACGCGCCCGGCGATCATCGCCCAGCTGTCCGTGGCCCAGACAACGAACAGGAACCACAGCGTGGTGACCCAGCCCTCGGGCAACCCGCGCAGCCAGATCAGCGCGATGGCCGGCACGCCCAGATAGATCGGCAACGCGAACGCCCACCGACGATGTCGCCCCTTCGCCTGCGCATAGGCGAATGACAGCAAAGCGCCGAGAGCAACGGCGGCGAACGCCCAACTGTAGAGTCCAAGCACGCCCAAAGCGGAAGCTGCGGCGATCGCCGCGGCGGCCACAGCCACGCCGACGACATCGACGGGCTGCTGCGTCATCCGCTCCCATTCGAACGCCATCAAAGTGCAGGCCGCAGCGATCCACGCGGCGAACCACCAGCCGCCTAACCAGACCACAAGCAGCGCAATACCGAACAGAACCAGCGCAGACGCCAGCCGAACCCCGAAATCACGCCCAAGAGGGCCCCAAAAGGAGCGTTCAGCGCCAGACGTCGGTTGGCCGGCCGACGTCATGCCGCCTCGCCTGCACCGCCAAAACGGCGATCCCGGCGACCGAACTCCTCGATTGCCGACAGAAGCGCGCGTTTGTCGAACTCTGGCCAAAGCGTGTCGGTGAACACGAACTCTGCGTAGGCGGATTGCCAAATGAGGAAGTTCGACAGCCGTTGCTCGCCACTGGTCCGGATAACGAGATCAGGATCCGGGACGCCTGCCGTATGCAGATAGGCAGAGATGACCGAACGGTCGATCGTCTCAGGCGCCAGCGACCCTGCCTGAGCCTCTTTCGCGATAGCCCTGACCGCGTCGACGATCTCGTCCTGTCCGCCATAGTTGAAGGCGATCGTAAGGTTGAGGCCCGTATTCTTCGCGGTCAGATCGCGGCTTTCGTCGAGCATTTTCAGAATGTCTGGCGAAACGCGTTCCCGGCCGCCTATGAAACGCAGGCGAACGTTCTTGGCATGCATCTCCGCGAGGTTCTCACGGATGAAGCGACGCAAAAGCCCCATCAGGTCAGACACTTCATGCGCGTCGCGCTGCCAGTTCTCGGAAGAGAAACTGTAGAGCGTGAGATATGCGACGCCGATCTCATTGGCCGCAGAGACGACGTTGCGCACAGCGCGCATCCCTGCGTGATGGCCAAGAACTCGAGGCAGCAATCGCGCGCGCGCCCAACGGCGGTTGCCGTCCATGATGATGGCGACATGGCGAGGCAGACGCGGCGTGTCGACTGGCCCCGAGCTCATATGCTTGCGGCGCTCCCTTCGCTCATGCGGGTTTAGACCTGCATGATTTCCTGTTCTTTCGCAGTCAGGGCGACGTCGATCTCCTTGATCTCCGCGTCCGTCGCCTTCTGAATCTCTTCCGCCTGCCGCTTGTGCTGGTCTTCCGAGATCACGTGCTCTTTCTCGAGCTTCTTGAGGTGATCCATACCGTCGCGGCGCACATTCCGGACGGCCACCCGCGCCGTTTCCGCGTACTTGCCCGCCAGCTTGGCGAGTTCCTTGCGACGCTCCTCGTTCAGAGGCGGGATGGGGATACGGATCAGCGTGCCGTCAACCTGCGGATTCAAGCCGATACCCGCATTGCGGATCGCCTTGTCGACCGCCTGCACCGTTCCCTTGTCCCAGACCGTGACGGTGATCATACGGGGTTCGGGTACGTTGACTGTGCCGACCGCGTTGATCGCCATCTGCTGACCGTAAGCCTCGACCGTAATGGGGTCCAGGAGAGACGCCGACGCGCGGCCTGTCCGGAGACCCGCAAACTCGGCCTTCAGCGTGGTCAGCGCGCCATGCATGCGGCGCTTGATTTCGTTCATATCGAGTGGCTGCGGTTGGGCCATGGTGTCCTCCCTGATATTCCCGGCCAGCTCAACCGCCTGGGCGGTCGTCCCTGATGACCGTGCTGAGCGCCTTGCCCTGAAGGGCCAGTGCGAAGTTGCCCTTGTCGTGAATGTCGAACACCACGATCGGGATGTTGTTCTCACGCGCAAGGCTGATCGCCGCCGCGTCCATCACCTTAAGGTCTCGCGCCAGAACCTCGTGATGCGTCAGATGGTCGTAACGAACGGCGGACTTGTCTTTCTTGGGATCGGCCGAATAGACGCCATCGACCTGCGTGCCCTTGAACAGCGCGTCGCACTGCATCTCGTTGGCGCGAAGCGCCGCAGCCGTATCGGTCGTGAAGAAGGGGTTTCCCGTGCCCGCCGCGAAGATCACGACGCGCCCCTTCTCCATATGCCGGGCGGCGCGGCGGCGGATGTAAGGCTCGCAGATCGCGCTCATCGGGATCGCCGACTGCACGCGCGTCGGCACCCCGATCTTCTCGAGCGCATTCTGCATGGCGAGCGCATTCATCACCGTCGCCAGCATGCCCATATAGTCGGCGCTGGCCCGGTCCATTCCCGAGGCCGCCGCAGACAGCCCCCGGAAAATGTTGCCGCCGCCGATGACGAGGCAGACCTCGGCGCCGGTATCGACGCCCTGCTTCACGTCACCTGCGATCTGATCGACCGTTTCGAGGTCGATGCCATAGGAACGGCCGCCCATCAGCGCCTCTCCCGACACCTTCAAAAGCACTCTTTTGTAGCGCAAGGCGTCGATCATCTGGTCCTTCCGGGCGGCATGTCCTTGAGTCGAGGCGATCCTATCAGCCTTTCGCGGCCGCCATTACTTCGGCAGCGAAGTCGCTTTCCTCTTTCTCGATCCCTTCGCCCAGCGCGAAACGGTGGAAGCCGGTCACCTTGACCGCGCCACCGACCTTGCCTTCGGCTTCCTTGAGCGCCTGGGCGACCGTCTTGCCACCATCATGGATGTAGGGCTGATCGAGGAGGCAGACCTCCTTGAAGAACGTCTTGACGCCCGATTCCACGATCTTCTCGATGATATTGGCGGGCTTGCCGGAGGCGGCCGCCTTCTCGGTCAGCACCGCCTTTTCGCGCTCGACGACAGCAGGATCGACGCCCGAAGGATCGACCGCGAGCGGCGAGGACGCCGCAATATGCATGGCGACCTGGCGGCCAAGCGCCGTCAGCGCCTCAGCCGATCCAGCCGACTCCAAACCGACGATCACGCCGATCTTGCCGGCGCCGGGAACGATCTGGGTGTGGATATAGGAACCCACCACGCCCTGCCCGACGGAAATCCCGGCCGCACGGCGCAGCGCCATGTGCTCGCCGATCTTTGCGACCGTCGCCTGGATCTTTTCATCGACGGTGCCGGCGCCGGGATAGGCGGTCGCCTTGGTCGCATCGACATCCGCGCCGGTCTTGAGGGCGAGCTCGGCGATCGTCGTCGCCATCTCCTGGAATTCGGCGTTGCGCGCGACGAAGTCCGTCTCGGCGTTCACCTCGACGACGACGCCCTTGCCGCCGTCGATGGCGATCGCGACAAGGCCTTCGGCGGCCGTGCGCCCGGCCTTCTTGGCGGCCTTGGTGATCCCCTTCTTGCGCAGCCAGTCGATCGCGGCCTCGATGTCGCCGTTCGTTTCGGCCAGCGCCGTCTTGCAGTCCATCATGCCCGCGCCGGTCTTGTCGCGCAGTTCCTTCACCATCGCTGCGGTGATCGTAGCCATCGCATTATCCTTCACTGTGTCTCAAAAGAGCGGGCGGCCGCATCACGGGACGCGGCCGCCCGAACGAATTCAAAAATCGTCAGGCGGCGGCGTCGGCAGCCGGCAGGTCCTCGGCGGGCGCATCTTCCGAAGCGCCGATATCGACGCCAGACGCACCCTGGCTCTCCGACAGGCCCGCGATGATCGCGCGCGACACGAGATCGCAATAGAGCGAG
>CAZBPO010000077.1:456-3146 GCA_964493795.1 uncultured Flavobacteriaceae bacterium | reverse complement strand
CCCGGGATCGGGAAGTTGATGCCTTCCGGATCACAGTTGGAGTCGAGGATCGCGACGACCGGAATGCCCAGCTTGCGCGCTTCCGCGATCGCGATGGATTCCTTGTTCGTATCGATCACGAACAGCAGGTCGGGCAGACCGCCCATTTCCTTGATGCCGCCCAGCGAACGCTCCAGCTTTTCGCGGTCGCGCTGACGCTCGAGCGCCTCGCGCTTGGTGAGGCCGACAGCGCCCGAATCCAGCGTTTCTTCCAGCTGGCGGAGGCGCTTGATCGAATTCGAAATCGTCTGCCAGTTGGTCAGCGTGCCGCCCAGCCAGCGGTGGTTGACGTAGTACTGGGCCGACCGCTTGGCCGCCTCGGCGATCGGCTCGGACGCCTGACGCTTGGTGCCGACGAACAGGATACGGCCGCCGGCAGCCGCCGTCTTCTTCACCTGCAGAAGCGCCTGGTGAAGCAGCGGCACGGTCTGGGCGAGGTCGATAATGTGAATATTGTTGCGGGCGCCGAAGATGAACTGGGACATCTTCGGGTTCCAGCGGTGGGTCTGGTGACCGAAATGCGCGCCCGCTTCGAGCAGATCACGCATGGAAAAACTCGGCAGTGACATGTGCCGTAACTCCTTGACCGGTTGTTTCCGCCGCGGCCCTGAATGCCGACCGAGGCCGGACACCGGAAGGTGAACGAGACCGAATTCCGTGGAATTCCGCCGCGTCTTGACCGCGTGTGAGATGGCGCGGCTTATAGGGCTGCGGCACCGCCAGCGCAAGCCCGGCCCGCCGGGCAAATTTGTGTCTTAATTTCAACAGGATAGTCGAATGCCTGAGCGCGACCCGATCCGCGACGCCATTCTTGCGCTCCGCCCCAACGCGATCGGCGAGGTCAGCCGCACCGCGCCGGGCGAGAAAGACATCATTCCCCTGTGGTTCGGCGAAACCGACCTGGTGACGCCGGCCTTCATCCGTGACGCGGCTAAGGCCGCCCTGGATGCAGGACAGACCTTCTACACCTTCCCCGGCGGCACCGCCGAGCTTCGTGACGCCCTACGTGCGTGGACGGCCCGCTGGTTTGGCGTGACGCTGCCGCTGGACCGGATCTGGTCCCTGGGCTCGGCGATGTTGTGCGTCGTGACGGCCCTGCAGTCCTGCGTTGAGACCGGGGATGAAGTGATCGTGGTGGGGCCGATGTGGCCGAACATCGGCCAGGCCTGCCAGGCGGTCGGGGGGCGTCCGGTCTATGTGCGGCTGGACGATGAAGGAGATTGCTGGCGGCTCGACCTTGAGCGCCTGGAAAGGGCGATCGGCCCCCGCACAAAGGCGATCTTTATCGGGACGCCCGGAAATCCGACGGGCTGGGTCATGCCGGATGCCCAGATTCGCGCGGTTCTGGAGCTGGCGCGGCGGCGCGGCGTGGCTGTGATCGCGGATGAGGTCTATTCGGTGCTCTATTACGATGGCCGCCGGGCACCGTCTTTCCTCGATCACGCAACAGGCGACGATAACGTCTTCATCATAAACAGCTTTTCCAAAACCTGGGCGATGACCGGGTGGCGGATCGGATGGCTCGTCGCGCCGGCGCGCCTGGCCAGCGCAATGGCGCAGTTGGCGGTGAGCAACAATACCGGAACCACGGTTTTCGCTCAGGCCGGCGCCGTCGCCGCGTTGACCGAGGGTGACGATTTCATCGCCGAAATGGTCGCCAGATGCCGGATCGGCCGCGACATCGTGCGTGAATTCGTGGCCGCGACGGACAGGGCGCGCTGGGTCGAGCCGCAGGGCGCGTTCTACGCTTATCTGGAGATCGAGGGGCTGAAAGACTCGCTTGCGTTCGCCAAAGACCTTGTGAAGACCGCCCGTGTCGGCGTTGCCCCGGGCGCGGCATTCGCCTGCGGTGATGCGCGCGACGAAAGCTATCTGCGGCTGTGTTTCGCGCAGGACCCGAAGCGGCTTGCGCTTGCGCTGGACCGGTTGGGGACCGCCCTGACGAAAGCCTAGACTTCCTCGGCCTCGACGACGCCAGGCACCAGACGGATCGCCCGGCGGAGTTCCGGCGAAACGGCGAAGCGGCCGATCTCGACCTCGGCCGTGCGCGAGGTGTCGAGCAGCAGCGACAGGCTTACCCTGCCCTTGCCTTTCCGGGTTTCGAGGATGTTGCGGATCGGCGTCATGGCCGCCGGCGTGTCGAGCGTGATGCGCAGCCCCGCGCTGGTGGACCGCGCGGCTTCCGACAGCGACTTCACGCCATGCGTCCGCACCCTCGCCTGATCTTCGTCCCATTCGACCGTGACGGTGAAGACCACCGCGTTGCCGGGCCGCAGGAGATCGTCATTGGCGCTCAGCAACTCGCTGAAGACCGTGGTTTCAAACACGGCCGTCTGGTCGGAGACGCGGATGAACGAAAATATCCGGTCGCCTTCGCGCGGGCGCTTGTCTTTGCGGTCAAGGATGATGCCGGCCACGCTGACCGCCCCGGCCTCGCGGCGGCCGGACGAAGACACATCAGCCCAGCTTTTGACGCCCAGACGTTTCAGCGCGAGCGCATACTCGTCGAGCGGATGGCCGGACAGATAGAAGCCGACGGCCTCGAATTCGCGTTGCAGGCGGTCGCTGGAATCCCAGACGGCCTTGATGGGCAGCGCGGGGTCTTTGGCCTCCTCGCCGCCGCCGAACAGCGGGCAGGCCTCGCTGTTCGG
>CAZBPO010000077.1:0-446 GCA_964493795.1 uncultured Flavobacteriaceae bacterium | reverse complement strand
CCGCTTTCGCGTTCCCGGTTGGCGGAATCGGAATGCGCCAGCATCAGCTCGGCGGCCGCGAAGACCTGGGCCCGGTTCGGGTTGAGCCCGTCAAACGCCCCGGCCGCGGCCAGATTCTCGATCGCCCGCTTGTTCACCAGCTTGGCGTCGACGCGCTTGGCGAAATCGAACAGAGACTTGAATCTGCCCTCGCCGCGCGCCTCTGCGACGCGCTCCATCGCCTGCCGGCCGACGTTGCGGATCGCACCCAAAGCGTAACGGATCGCCGGGCGGCCATCGGGGCCCCATTCGACCGTAAAGACGGCGCCCGATGCGTTGATATCCGGCGGCAGCACCTTGATGCCCAGCCCTTCGGCCTCTTGCCGGAAGATATTGAGCTTGGCGGTGTCGCCCATATCCAGCGTCATCGACGCGGCCAGAAACTCGACCGGATAGTGCGCCTTCAG
>CAZBPO010000076.1:8168-11724 GCA_964493795.1 uncultured Flavobacteriaceae bacterium | reverse complement strand
TGTCGCCGGTGCCGGGCGGCATGTCGATCAGCAGGATGTCGAGATCGTCCCAGGCGACCTGGGTGAGAAGCTGGTTCAGCGCGCCGGTGGCGACCGGGCCGCGCCAGACGGCGGCGGCGGCGGGGTCGATCAGCAGGCCGATCGACATCGCCTTGATCCCGTGCGCGGTCATGGGCTCAAGCCGCTTGTCGGAGCCGATGCGTGGTTTATCCGTGATGCCCAGAAGATGAGGCACCGAGGGGCCGTAGATGTCGGCGTCCATCAGGCCGACGCGGCGGCCGAGCGCCGCCAGCGCCAGCGCCAGATTGGCGGCGACCGTCGATTTCCCGACCCCGCCCTTGCCGCTGGCGACGGCGATGATGTGGCGAATGCCGGGAATGCCCTGGGCGGCGGGGCGCTGGGGGGCCGGGCGCTGGGAGGGCTGGGCGGCGGGGGCGGATGCGGGCTCGCCATGGGCCGTCAGGACGGCCGTTACGGCGGCGACGCCGGGCATCGCCCGGACGGCGGCCTCGGCGGCGGCGCGGACGGTCTCGTAGGCTGCGGCGGCCCCGGCGGGCACTTCCAGCATGAATCCGGCCTTGCCGTCGCGGATGACAAGTCCTTGAACGATGCCCGCGTCGATCAGGCCGCGACCGCTGGCGGGATCGCTGAGAGCGTTGAGAACGGCGGCGATTTCGTCTCGGGATGGGGCGGTCATGACGCCGCTGGATAGCATGCCCGCCGCCGCCGCACCTTGATTTCATGCCCCTCGCGTCGGATATGGAACATGACGGGCGCCGTGTTGCGCCAACCTGACGCGCTCACGCGTCTTCTTGGAGGACCCGCCTTTATGCCTTGGCAAAATAATTCCGGTGGCCCGTGGGGTGGAGGCGGCGGCAATAACGGCGGTCGCGGCCCCTGGGGGCAGGGCGGCGGTGGCGGCAAAGGCGGCGGCGGCGGCGGCGGAAATCAGCCCCCCAACCTGGAAGACCTGATCCGCCGCGGCCAGGAGCGCATGAAGCAGGTGATGCCCGGCGGCCCGATGAGCAGCCGCGGCATCCTGCTGATCGCGCTGGTCGCCGTGGTCGCCTGGCTGGCGACCGGCATCTATACCGTCCAGCCCGACGAGCAGGGCGTCGTGAAGACCTTCGGCAAATTCAGCCGCCAGACCGGCCCCGGCATCGGCTATGCGCTGCCCTGGCCGATCGAGACGGTGGAGAAGCCGCAGGTCACGCGCCAGAACATCATCTATATCGGCATCCGGGCCGACGGTTCGCGCGGCAACAGCAACGACGACAGCCTGATGCTGACCGGCGACGAAAACATCATCGACGCCGACTTCACCGTCACCTGGATCATCTCGAACGCGCGCGACTTCCTGTTCAACGTCGAGGACGTCGAAGGGACGATCAAGGCGGTGGCCGAGAGCGCGATGCGCGACGTCGTGGCGCGCAAGAACCAGCAGCGCGTGCTGACCGAAGAGCGCGAGCAGATCCAGACCGAAGTGCAGGAGCTGATGCAGACGACCCTGGCCGCTTATGGCGCGGGCGTTTCCGTCACCGAGGTCAACCTGCAGCGGGTGGAGCCGCCGCAGGAGGTCATCGCGGCGTTCCGCGACGTGCAGGCGGCCGCCGCCGACGCCGAAAAGATGCGCAACGAGGCCGAAACCTATCGCAACCGCACTGTGCCGCGCGCCGAAGGCGAGGCCGCACGCATCAAGCAGCAGGCCGAAGCCTACCAGTCGCAGACCGTCGCGCAGGCGCAGGGCGAAGCGCAGCGCTTCCTGTCGATCTACGAACAGTATCGTCTGGCCCCGCAGGTGACCCGCGAGCGCATCTATCTGGAGACCATGGAGCGCGTTCTGGGCGGCACCTCGAAGATCATCGTCGACGGCGGCGCCGGCAATGGCGTGGTGCAGTACCTGCCGCTCGATCAGCTCAAGCCCAAACCGTCGAACGAAACGACCACCACGACGGGAGGCAACCGCTGATGCGTCCTCTTCTGATCATCATCGCCGCCGTGCTGGGCGTGCTGTTCTTCCTGTGGAACTTCGTGTTCTTCGTGGTGGAGGAGCGCGAGCAGGCTCTCGTCGTCCAGCTGGGCGAGCCCCAGGCGACCGTGCGCGAACCCGGGCTCTATGTGCTGATCCCGTTCGTGCAGAACGTCGTCTATTTCGATGACCGCATCCTCGAGATCGAGGCCCCCGCGCAGGAATCGCTCTCGAGCGACGAAAAGCGCGTGGTGGTGTCGGCGTTCGCGCGCTACCGCATCGTCGATCCGCTGCTGTTCTATCAGGCGGTGAACAACCGCGTGGAGGCCGAAAAGCGCCTGAGCCAGTCGCTGAACTCGAAGATCAAATCGACGCTGGCGGCGAACCGGTTCCAGGCTCTGCTGTCGGCCGGCCGCGCCGATCTGATGACGACCATCCGCACCGCGACGAATATCGAGGCGCAGGCCTGGGGGATCGAAGTGGTGGATGTGCGTATCCGCCGCGCCGACCTGCCGCAGGCCAACTCCGAGGCCATCTTCAACCGCATGCGCACCGCCCGCGAACGCGAAGCGGCCGAAATCCGCGCGAACGGCGACAAGGCGGCGCAGGAGATCCGGGCCAGGGCCGACAGGGAAGCGACGATCATCGTCGCCAACGCCGAGCGGGAAGGCGCGATCGCGCGCGGTAAGGGCGACGCCGACCGTAACCGCATCTACGCCGAGGCGTTCTCGCAGGACCCCGACTTCTTCGAGTTCTATCGCTCGATGCAGGCCTATGCGCAGTCGATGTCGGGCACCGACACCACGATGGTGCTGTCGCCCGATTCGTCCTTCTTCCGCTACTTCAAGGAGGGCGCGGGGCAGGCTACCAATCCGCCGCGCCCGGCAGCGCCGGCCCCGGCCCCGGCTGAGTGACATCCGGCAGGCGGGCGCGCATTTGCGCCCGCCAGTCGCCGCAATGTTATCAAGATCGGCGCGTGCATTCGGGCAGTATGCCGGTGCACGCGCCGTTTTTGTCTGAAACACCGAGTTCGGGAGCAAATACGTGGCTTCTTTCGCCCTTCTGCGCTGCGGCGCCGTCGCGCTGGCTCTGGCGCTTGCTGCGCCCGCCATCGCGCGCCCGGCACCCGAGAGCTTCTCCGGCCTGGCGGCGCGGCTGTCGCCTGCGGTGGTGAACATCTCGACCAGCCAGAAGATCGCGCGCGGCGGCGTCGACGAGGTGCCCCAGTTCCCTCCGGGCTCGCCCTATGAAGACATGTTCAAGGACTATTACGACCGCCAGCGCGACCGGCAGGTGACCTCGCTGGGGTCGGGCTTCGTGATCGACCCGAAAGGCCTGATCGTCACCAATAACCACGTCATCGACGGCGCGGACGAGATCACGGTCAACTTTCCGGACGGAACCAGCCTGATCGCCGAACTGGTCGGCAAGGACGAGAAGACGGACCTGGCGGTGCTGCGTGTGAGTTCCGATACGCCGCTGCCTTCGGTCTCGTTCGGCGACAGCGACAAGGCGCTGGTCGGCGACTGGGTGATGGCGATCGGCAATCCGTTCGGGCTCGGCGGCTCGGTGACGCTGGGGATCGTG
>CAZBPO010000076.1:4315-8158 GCA_964493795.1 uncultured Flavobacteriaceae bacterium | reverse complement strand
CGGGGCAATTCGGGCGGGCCGCTGTTCGACATGGACGGCAAGGTGATCGGCGTGAACTCCGCCATCATCTCGCCGTCGGGCGGCTCGATCGGGATCGGTTTCGCCATTCCCTCAGCCATCGTGCAGCACACGGTGGGGCAGCTGATCCAGTGTGGCGAAACCCGCCGGGGCTGGATCGGCGTGCGTATTCAGGCGGTGACGCCTGAACTGGCCGAAGGCCTTGGCCTGGACCGGGCGCGCGGGGCCCTGGTGGCCGAAGTGACGCCGGGCGGCCCGGCCGAGAAGGCCGGCCTCAAGGCGCAGGACGTCATCCTGAGCTTCGACGGCAAGCCGGTGCGCGACAGCCGCGCCCTGCCGCGCGTGATCGCCGACAGCGAGGTGGGCAAGACCGCGCCGATCGAAGTGTGGCGCGACCGTCAGTCGGTGACGTTGTCGATCACGCTGGAGCGGCTGGAGGATTTCGAGAAGGGCAGCGTCGGCGCACAGGCCCCGGCCCCGGAACCGACGCCGGCCCCGGCGGTCGAGGCCGGCGCGGTCAGGATCGACGCGCTGGGCATGACGGTGGCGGAACTGTCGGAGGCGCTGCGCGAACGTTATTCGATCGGGGCGGAGGTGCAGGGCGTCGTGATCACCGAAATCGCCCAGAATTCGCCGGCCGGCACGGCGGCTTCGGAGGGCCGGATCCGCGTCGGCGACGTCATCGTCGAGGTCGGGCAGCAGGAAGTGACGGCGCCGCAGGCGGTCGCGGACAAGGTGGGCGAGGCGGTGGGGGCGCGCAGCCGTGTGGTGCTGTTCCTGCTCAACCGCGGCGGCGACCTCAGCTTTGCGGCGATTCGTCTCGGAGATTGACCACTCGCGGCTGGCGCTCAGGGCTCACCCTGATAGGTTCCAGCAAGTTTTTCCTGCGAGCGTCGTTTCGTGGCCGACGTCTTTATCAGTTTCGCCCCCGAGGACAGGGCCTGGGTCAGTGCGTTCGCCGACGTACTGACGGCGGCTGGATTCGACGTTCTGTGGGATCTGGCGCCCAGCCTGGGGCAGGCGGCGGAACGCGACGTCGAGGACGAGCTGTCGGTCGCCAAGGCGATCGTCGTGATCTGGTCGAACGCGGCGCGCAATTCAAACTGGGTGCGTGACGTCGCGCAGGAAGCCTTTGACCGCGGCGTTCTGCTGCCGGTCCTGAAAGACGTCGACCGGCCGCCTTTGGGGTTCCGGCAGCTGCGCTGCGCCGATCTGAGAGGCTGGACGTCCGGCACGGCGGGGCTGGAAGAGGTCATCGAGCAGCTGCACGGCCGCGTCGGCGCGGCGGTGTCGGACATCGCGCCGCCCGGCGAGCCTTCGCAGCCATCCCAGCCTTCGGATGCCGACGAGGTCGATTTCGAGCGTTCGACGATCATCATGAAGGGCGACCCGGCGGAGCTTTCGCAGGGCGAACGCCTGACGCAGCCTTCGGTGGGGCAGTCGACCGGAACATCCAGCCGGCCTTCGACCAGCGAGAAGCTGGTGTCGGTCAGGCTGCGCGGCGGCTCGCCGGGCGATCTGAGGCCGGGCGACGAGGTGGGGCAGTATCGCATCGTCCGCAGGCTGGGGGCCGGCGGGTTCGGGGCGGTCTACGAGGCCGCCAACATCCACAACGAAGACGAGCGCGTGGCGCTGAAGCTGCTGCTTGCGGACGTCGCGGCCAGCGAACGCTTCGCGCAATTGCTGAAGCTTGAGGCGAACGCGCTGCTGCGGCTGAAGCATCCGGCCGTGGTGCAGTATCGGGTATTCGGGCGCATCGCCGATACCGATCAGTTCTATCTCGTGACGGAGTTCGTGCCGGGGCCGACGCTGCGCGAGTGGCGGCGGGCGAACACGCCTTCGCTGGACGATGTGCGGATGGTCGCGGTGCAGCTGGCGCAGGGCCTGGCGGCGGCGCACCGGCGCGGCATCGTCCACCGCGACCTGGCGCCGGACAATGTCATCGTCGCGCAGGGCGATCTCTCCGAGGCGACGCTGATCGATTTCGGCATCGCGCGGATGGGCGACGGCGATGCGCTTGGCGGCGCGTTCGCCGGCAAGTTCAGCTATGCCGCGCCGGAACAGTTCGCGTTCGATGCGACCAAGCTGGGGCCGTCGATCGACATCTACGCGTTCGGCCTGCTGATGGCGGCCTTTGTGCGCGGCAAGCCGCTGGACATGGGCCGCGACATGGAAGCCGCCCGCGCCAAGCGCGTGGCGGTGCCGCCATTGGAAGACGTGCCGGCGGCGATGGTGCCGGTGCTGACGAAATTGCTGCAGCCGGACCAAGCGAACCGGCCGCCGGACATGGACGCGGTCGCGCGCCTGTTCGAGACGATGGACGATGGTGATTCGGCGACCGTGATTCTGCCGGATACGGCAATGGCGTCCGAGCCGAGCGTCGAAGCGGAGCCGCCGGTCGAGGAACCGAACCTCAACATTCCAGTGACGCCCGAGGCGCAGCCGACGCCGCCTGAGGCCGAAGGGCCCGACACGGCCTCGGACGTCGTCGAACCGGCCGACAGCGGACAGCAGGACGATGCCGCAGGGCCGGCGGTCGAGATCGCAATTCCGCTTGAGCCTGTAGAACCCGAACCTCTGGATGCGTCGTCCGGCGATGCGCTGATCGCCGAGGCGTTCGAGACGCCGACGGCGCAAGAATCGCGGCCTGTGGACGACCCGGTGCCGGCCGCCCCGCCTCGCGACCCGGAAGAGCCGCCGCCATCCGACCCGATTCTCGCTGAGCCCGATCCTCAATACGATCCGAGGTCCGAGGCCACGGAAGAGACGGCGGAAGATGAACCGCCCCGCCGTTCGGCACTGGTTTCGGTGGTGCAGTTCGTGGCGCTGGCGCTGGTCGGCGCGGCGGCGGTGTTCTTCCTGCTCCCCGGCGACGACAAACCGCCGCAAGACCCGATCGTCGCGACGCTGACGCCGACCCCGACGCGCGAGACGACGCCGGAACCGACGCCAGAGCCAACGGCTGAGCCGACGCACGCACCGTCGCCCGAGCCGACGCCGGCCCCGACAGCGGACCCGACGCCGGAGCCGACCGCCGCGCCCACCCCGACGCCCACGCCCATACCGGAACCCACTCCGGATCCGACGCCCGTTCCCACGCCGGAGCCGACAGTCGAACCGACGCCTACGCCGACGCCGGAAGCGCCGCGCGCGTCGGGCGCGATCGAACCCGTTTCACGCGGGACCGTGCCGCAGACGATGAACGGCCGCGCCTATGGCACCCAGAATCGCGACAGCCGCATCACCTATGTCGCGCGGCGCGGCACGCATCTGAAGATCGTCGGCGGCGGCAGGACCGATCTGATCGACCGCCCTTTGAACAGGGGCGACAGCTATCGCCTGCCGGACCGCAAGGATCTGGCGGTCACGACGGACGACGCGGGCGCGCTGGACGTGATCCTGGACGGCAAGTTCATCGGCCGCGCCGGGCCTGACGGCGCACGGCTGGTTGAGTTCAACGTGACGCCGGAAGCCTATGGCGGGCCGGCAGTGCTGCCGACGCCGACCCCGACACCCACACCAGCTCCGACGCCCACGCCCGCGCCCACTCCAACGCCGACCCCGCGGCCCACACCCACGCCTACGCCTGCTCCGACGCCGGCCCCGCCAAGAGGCGACTTCGCCAGGGAAGGTCTGTCGTTAATCAACGATATGAGGTCGAGGAGCAGGTTGCGGGCGGTGACCGCCAATGCGGCGTTGAACCAGGTGGCGACCGCGCTGGCGCAGAACAACGCGCGGGCCGGACGAAACCAGCCGCCGTCGAGCAGCGCGGTGCTGCAGATGCTGATCCAGTCGGGGTATGGCAATGCGCGCGCGGCCCAGCTG
>CAZBPO010000076.1:1727-4305 GCA_964493795.1 uncultured Flavobacteriaceae bacterium | reverse complement strand
CGCGGTGAGGTTCTGGGCCGGGCGTGGCGATACCTCGCCTTCGCTACTCGACGCCAACGCCGTCGCGTTGGGAATCGGCATGGCCGAGGCTGGCGGCGTACGCTACTGCGTGGCGATCATGGCGCACGCGCCGAACTAGCCGCCGACGATCTGCTCGTGCCGGTAGCCCTGAAAATACAGGAGCGCCGTGAGATCGGCGTGGTCGATGCGCGCCCGCGCCGCCGCTGCGACGACCGGCTTCGCGCGATAGGCGACGCCAAGCCCGGCGGCGCCGATCATGGCGAGGTCGTTCGCGCCGTCGCCGACGGCGAGGCAATCGGCCGGTTGCAGGCCGTGGGCTGAAGAGATTTCGAGCAGCGCTGCGAGCTTGGCCTCGCGCCCCAGGATCGGCTCAGCGACCGTTCCGAGGAGGACCGCACCATCGTCGGGCAGGCTGTTGGCGCGGTTGGACGCGAACCCGGCGGCGCGGGCGACCCGTTCGGTGAAGAAGGTGAACCCGCCCGATACGAGGGCGGTGACCGCGGCATCGGCGTTCATGCTCTGAACCAGCGCGCGCGCGCCGGGATTGAGGCGCACGCGCTCGTCATAGGCCTGTTGCAGGGCGGCGAGCGGCAATCCCCGAAGCAGCGCGACCCGGTGGCGAAGCGCCTGGGGAAAGTCGAGCTCGCCGCGCATGGCGCGTTCGGTGATCTCGGAGACCTCGGCTTTGACGCCCGCGAAGTCGGCCAGTTCGTCGATGCATTCGCAGCCGATGATGGTGGAATCCATGTCGGCGATCAGCAGGCGCTTGCGCCGCCCTTTCGGTGGCAGCACGGCGACGTCGACCGGCGCGCCGGCGAGAGCCGCGCGGATCGCCTGTTCGGCGCTCTGCCAGGCATCGGCGGCCAGCGGAAACTCGGCCGCGATCCCCGGTTCGAGCCAGGTGAGCGCGCCGCCGGAGACTGCGGTGCGTGCGGTTTCGGCCAATGATGGCGGCAGGCCGGCGGCGTCACGCGCGCCGACGAGGACAGCGATCCAGTTCATGAGCTAAAGATCAGGCGATGAGCGATGAATTCCAGAGCGTGCTTATCGCAGGCCCGACCGCGAGCGGCAAATCTGCCGTGGCGCTGGCGCTGGCGGCGGCGACCGGCGGCGTCATCGTCAACGCCGATTCGATGCAGGTCTATCGCCAGCTGCGCATTCTGTCGGCGCGCCCGAGCGAGGCGGAGGAAGCGCTGGCTCCGCATCGGCTGTTCGGGTTCGCCGACGCCTACCAGCCCTTTTCGGTCGCGCGCTGGATCGATGCGGCGCGGCCTGTGCTGGCCGAACTGAAGGCCGCCGGCAGGCTGGCCATCGTGACCGGCGGGACTGGGCTGTATTTCAAGGCGCTGGAGGAGGGCCTGGCGCCCGCGCCGACCTCCGATCCGGCGGGACGCGAGGCCGCGCGCCGTCGCCGCGATGCGCTGGGTCCCGAGGCGTTCTTCGCCGAGCTTGTGGCGATGGACCCGGCATCCGCCGCGCTCAATGCCGGCGACACCCAGCGGACGCTGCGCGCCTGGGAGGTGGTGAAGCAATCGGGGCGCGGCCTGACGGACTGGCAGGCCGGAGCCGCGACGCCGGCGATAGAGCCGGGGCGGGCGCTGCGGTTCGTGATCGATGTCGAGCGGCCAGTATTGAACGCGCGGATCGACACGCGGTTTGACCGCATGATGGAGGACGGGGCGTTGGACGAAGCGCGGGCGTTCTGGGCGGGAAACCCCGATCCGCTGTTGCCGGCGGCGCGGGCGCTGGGCTTGCCGCAGTTCAAGCGGGTGTTCGACGGCGAGATCTCTCTTGATGCGGCGGTGGACGACGCCAAGCTGAGAACGCGGCGCTACGCCAAACGCCAGTCGACATGGTTCCGCAACCAGACGCCCGACTGGCGCAGGCTGGCGGCGGGCGACGCGGAAGAAGCGGCGGGTGCGATCCAAGAACGCCTGCGCCGCGGCGGCCGGGCAGGAGAGACGCGGACATGACCATACGGCGCATGTTTTTGGGTTCAACGCGGGCGATCGTGGCTGCGGCGTTCGGCGTCGCGCTGACTTGCGCGGCGAAGGCGGCCGAAACGCCGAGCTATCCCATGATGTGCATGCCGGGCGACGGCATGCTGGCCGTCGTGACCCACGAGACGGGCCGCAACGGCCGCGTTTCGGCGACGATCATCGAGATCGCGTTCATCCGCGCCGATTCGGCCGCCGCCATGACCTTTCCGCCGCCGGGCACGTGCGCCTGGATGGACCGCCCGATCAGGCCCGACGAACCCACGCGGCTGCGCGCGCGCGGCGACGGCGCGGGCCTGAACTACGGCATTATCGGGATGCACGTGCGCGTCATCGAAGGCGCGGGGCCGGAGCCTGCAAGCTCGCTGCTGGCCCATGTGGCGCGCGGCCTGACCGGCACGCAGCCCTTCAAGATACTGGCGCGCAGCTCGGCGGGCTTCCTGGAGATCACCGGCATCGCGCCCTGATGGATGCGGTTCAGTCGGACGCCTCGATGAGGGCGTCGAGTTCTGCCAGCTTCACGGCGAGATCGGGGCGGCCGGCGAACATTTCGTGCGTCG
>CAZBPO010000076.1:0-1717 GCA_964493795.1 uncultured Flavobacteriaceae bacterium | reverse complement strand
TGGCAGCCGCGAGCGCTGCGCGAGCCTCGCGATAGATCGCGGCCCTGCCGCCGCCTTCGGTGCGATGGCCGCGCTGTTCGAGCACGGCGTACCGGTTGTAGAGGCCGACCGGGTGGACGCCGTCTTCGGCCCCGTGGCGGGCGATGTCGGCGAAGCAGGCGGCGGCCTGGTCCATCCAGGCGAGGCCCTCTGGCCCCGACTTGAGACGGCCGAGCTCGTGCAGTGCGGCCCCACGAAAGGACGCGGCCTCCATCCAGAGGGTCCGGTTGTCGTGCGGCTCGACCAGGGCCAATGCGTCGGCCAGTGTGTTGGCGGCGTCGGCCAGTTTGTGCCCGCGCGGATCGCCGGTCAGCAGTTCGCCGTGGCGATAGCGCGTCTCGCCCAGCAGCTTGAGGATCGAGGCGCGGAAGAGGGGATGGCTGGACGGGCCCGCGACGGCATGCGCGTCGGCCAGAACGGCTTCAGCCTCGGCATGACGCGCCGTGTCGTTTCCTGCCGCGACCGAGAGGTTGTGTCCCAGCACCTGCATGGCCTCGGCCCATTTCAGGGGTTCGCGACGGCGGTCGAAGCTTGCGGCATGGGCGCGGGCCCCGGCGATGAGTTCGGCGTTCGGGTCCGGCGCGGCGGAAGCCGGCGGCGTCTGGCCGCCATCGCCGAAAAGGCGCTTGAAGAAGGAGTTCATGCCGGGACAGTCCGGAGAAATTCCCGATCTGTCTATATCGCGCGCCAAAACGGACACGAGAGGCGTGAAATCGCCCCGATTTCCGCTTGACAGGGCGTCGAGGATCGCTAGGTTCCGCGACACGAAATTTCAAGGCATCAGTCTGATGAGCAACAATACGCAGGTACTTATTGGAGGCGCCGCCCGACGGGGGTCGTAAGACCTGACCCGATACGGCGGCGCGCGTAACCCCCACTCCCGGGGGTTTTTTGTTGCCTGATGACAAGACAAGAGACGAGATCATGGACCGCGAACAGACGATCGAAACCGACGAAGCCGAACTGACCGGCGCCGAGATCGTCGTGCGTGCGCTGCGCGATCAGGGCGTGGCGCATATTTTCGGATACCCGGGCGGGGCGGTGCTGCCGATCTATGATGCGCTGTTCCAGCAGGAGGCGGTCGAGCACGTGCTGGTCCGCCACGAGCAGGGCGCGGCGCATGCGGCGGAGGGCTATGCCCGCTCGACCGGCAAGCCGGGCGTGCTGCTGGTGACCAGCGGGCCGGGCGCGACCAATGCGGTGACGGGCCTGACCGACGCGCTGATGGATTCCATTCCGGTCGTCTGCTTCACGGGCCAGGTGCCGACGCATCTGATCGGCAACGACGCCTTTCAGGAATGCGACACGACCGGCATCACGCGGCCCTGCACCAAACATAACTACCTCGTGCGCGACGTGAACGATCTGGCGCGCATCATCCACGAGGCGTTCTACGTGGCGAAGAGCGGCCGCCCCGGCCCGGTCGTCATCGACATCCCCAAGGACGTGCAGTTCAAGAAGGGCCGCTATGTCGGCCCCGCGAATGTCGAACACCGCACCTATCGCCCGCAGACCAAGGGCGATCCGCGCGCCATCCAGCACGCCGTCGAGATGATGGCGGCGGCGAAGCGTCCGGTCTTCTACACCGGCGGCGGCGTGATCAATGCAGGCCCGCGCGCGGCCAAGCTGCTGCGCGAACTGGTGCAGGCGACCGGCTTTCCGATCACCTCGACGCTGA
>CAZBPO010000075.1:4968-11913 GCA_964493795.1 uncultured Flavobacteriaceae bacterium | reverse complement strand
TCGACCTGTCGGAAGGCTTTCCGCTGGTCGAACCGCATCTGATGCCCGAACACCGACAGCGTGCCGGTGCCGGTCCGGTCGGTCTTTTTGACCCCGGTCTTCAGCACCAGCTCCATCAGGTCGAGATATTGGCGCATCCCCGCCCCCGTGATTCGCAAGACCCGCAGACTAGCATCGCCGCGCGCGCCGTCCCCGGCCCGGCCTCACGATAACCGCGTCCCGGCCCCCGACGCCGCTGGTGGAGGCGACGGTGGCGATCCCCCGACGCCACCGCCGCCCGGGGATTTTCACCACTTCGCCCCCGCCCGGGCGCGCCGCCGCCGGGATGAGGCGGATTGCCGCATCGCCGAACGCTATAGACTAATCAGTCTATCGCGCCTTTCCGGCTAAGCTGCCATGACGCGGCCAGGCAGGTCCCTGTCCGCTGGGGGGCGGTTTTCCGAGGACTTCGAGATGCATCGCGTATTTTCTGTGCTGATGATGGCGCTGGCCCTGGCCTTCGCCGGGACCACCTCTTCGGCGCAGCAATGGGGTTTCGGTGAGACGCCGGCCCCGCAATCCGACGCCAAGGAATGGTTCTACGCGGTCGGCGAAGCCGTTCAGGGGCCCGTGACGCTGGGCGAACTGCGCGCGCTGCCAGCCGGCACGATCGCCGCCGAAACCCAGGTCTATGTCGAGCGCAATGGCTGGCGTCCGGCCAAGGATCACCCGGAACTGTCCGATCTCTACGCCACGACGCCGGCGCCCACGCCGCAGCCCGCCACGGGCCCGGCCCCCCCGCCGCCCCCGCCGCCCGCCAGCGCGCAGCCCGGTCAGGCCGAACTCAACGCCCAGATGCTGTCCTATCTCCAGGGCACCTGGCAGAGCGAAGGCACCACCACCGTCAACTCGGTGACCTACCGGGTCGTCAGCCTCGTCAATTACGGCCCGAACAATTATCTCTCCGGCACCATCACCTCTTACGAGATGTCCGGCGCGCACTTCCTGACCCTGGCGCTGGAAGGGACCTATCAGGTCCAGGCGATGAACGCCGACACGATGATCGTCTCGGGCTCGTGGCACTACAACACGCCCACCGGCGGCCGCACGGCCAACGACACCGCCACCTCCACGGTGAAGATCGTCGACGCCAACACGCTTCAGGATGTCCGCAGCGGCAACCTCACCAAGCGCGTCAAGTAAGGTGGAAATCCGGGCTTCACATCGCAGGTGATTTTTCTGCGCCGGCACCCTATATTCACGGGTGCCGGGCTTGCCCGGCTATGGCGATAAACGCGCGTGTAATAAGCGGCTCGGACCCGGGGGCGGTACCCGGCGCCTCCACCAAGCGGACCTCACGAGGTCCGGTTGATGGGGGCGAAATAGCATCGACGGACGTGTAAAGACGTAGCTTTTGCTCCGCATGGTTCCACGGTTATCGGGCCGTTGTTTAGGTGCCAACGACAATGAAATGGCCCTCGCTGCCTAATAGGTAAGCGCAGCCCGGAGGGAGCTGGGCAACAGAATCCCTCCACCTATTCCGCGGCCGGCAGCGACCGACCGCTTGATTGAAACGACGAGGGAGCTGGGCAACAGAATCCCTCCACCTTCTTTTGGCGTGATGTTCGGGGCCTGCGTGAGCGAAGACCGCAAGATCGTGGACCTGAACGCCCTGCGGCGCGAACGCGAGCGCGCAGAGCGCGAAGCCGCGAAAGCGGCCAAACGCGCCGCCCGCCCGCCGCGCGAGGGCATCTCCACCGCATTCTACTGGCTGATCGTGCTCGCCTTGATCTTCGCTCTGGCCGGCGGCTACGCGCTGGTCGGCGCGCTCTAGCGGCGCTGGTCGGGCTTCACCACGATCAGTTTCGCGCCGGGCGGCTCGGGCGCAGCAGCCTCAGGCTCAGGTTCCGGCGCGGCCGCCGGAACCGGCAGCGGTTCTTCCCAGTTGCAGAAGACGCGTTTGCCGATCTTCACGCG
Source organism: uncultured Flavobacteriaceae bacterium (assembly GCA_964493795.1). Lineage (GTDB taxonomy): Bacteria > Pseudomonadota > Alphaproteobacteria > Micropepsales > Micropepsaceae > JADZAI01. The sequence continues at coordinate 9,957 of CAZBPO010000075.1, read as the reverse complement.
CGTGTCCGAGATCACGCGCGCGAACTTGCCGTCATTGCCGCCGCCGTCGAAGTGAACTTCGCCCATACCGTAATCGACCGTGCCATCCAGCGTGCCGGGATTGTCGCCATAACGCCCGCCCTCGCCGATCACGAAGCTGGAGCCGGTCTCGGTCCCGCGCAGCGTGCGGCAGGGATAGATACCCGGCTCCAGCGTCTGGGCCAGGGCCGGCGCGGTCAGCAAGATTGTCATGCCCAAAAGGGAAATGAAGCGCATCGACGCCTCCTGTGGTCGCAGAGTCCTAACGCCTGACGACCGCTTCGGGATGCATCAATCGGCGGCATCGTTAACGCGCACGCGCTGCTTCAGCCGCCAGGTGGCGATCCCGCCCAGCGCGCAGACGATCCCGCCGATGGTCAGCGTCAGCGCGACGCCCACCTGATCGGCCAACGCCCCCGCGGCGAGCGAGCCGAACGGCATCATGCCCAGGAACGCCATGGTGTAATAGGCCATCACCCGGCCGCGCATCCGGTCGTCGACCGCCGTCTGGATGATGATGTTGGTCGCGCTGCCCTGAAGCATCAGGCTGAACGCGGTCGGCAGGACAAGCACCAGCGCCAGCCAGTAGTCCGTCACCAGCGAAAAGGCGGTCATCCAGACGCCGAAGCCGATCGCCGCCATTTCGGGCGCGCGTTGCAGCCGCTCGCCGCTGAGCCGGCTCATCATCAGCGCCCCGAACAGCGCGCCCGCCCCCACGGTCGTCATCAGCACGCCATACCCGGTCGCGCCCGCGCCAAGAACCTGCTCGGCGAAGACCGGCATCAGCGTCAGATACGGCCCGCCTGCGAACGACGACACCGCCAGCGCCAGCAGCACCGCCCTGATCTCGCGATGCCGCGTGACGTAGCGGAAGCCCTCGATGAGGTCCTGAAGCGGCTTGGACGCTTCCGTTCGCCGCGCCGACTGCGTCTGCATCAGCCACAGCCCCGCCAGAACCGCGACGAAGCTCATCGCGTTGATGGCGAAACACCAGGCCTCGCCCACCGCCGCGATCACCAGCCCGGCCACCGACGGGCCGACGACCCGGGCCATGTTGAACATGATCGAGTTCAGCGCGATCGCGCCCTGCAGATCCTCGCGCCCGACCAGCTCCACGGTAAACGACTGCCGCGTCGGCACGTCGATGGCGTTCACCAGACCCGCCATCAGCGCCAGCACCGCCACATGCCAGATTTCGGCGATATCGGTGAAGGTCAGCACCGCCAGCGTCACCGCCTGGAACAGGAACGCCGACTGCGTGACGATCAGCAGGGTCCGCCGGTCCACCCGGTCGGCGAAGGTGCCGCCCAGGGCCGAAAAAAAGAACACCGGGGCCTGCTGGAGAAATCCGATCAGGCCCAGCGCCAGCGGCGAGCCGGTCAGGCGATAGACCAGCCAGGCCTGCGCGATGATCTGCATCCACGAACCCATCTGCGACAGCAGCTGGCCCGAGAAAAACAGGCGATAGTTTCGGTGCCGCAACACATGCAGGAGCGGACGGCGGCTGGCGTGGAGCGGCGGGTTCGGATCGGATGGCATGGACGCGTCCGATAAACGCCCCCGGCCCCGCTTACGCAATGCTTCACGCCGAAAGAGTGGACGAATTCGTATTCACGTCCCATGTCATCTCCGCAACCATAAGTTCCGTTGGGGGATACGCATATGACGTCGCTGCTCGAGCCGCTTTTCGCGCCATTCCAGATCGGGCGGGTGACCCTGCCCAACCGCTTCGTGATGGCGCCGATGACGCGCTCGAAATCGCCGAACCAGGTGCCGGGCGACGACGTCGCGGCCTATTACCGCCGCCGCATCGAGGGCGGCGTGGGGCTGATCGTCACCGAGGGCACGGCGATCGACCACCCGGCCTCCGACAACGACCCCGCCGTGCCGCGCTTTCACGGCGACGACGCGCTGGCCGGCTGGTCGAACGTGGTCAAAGAGGTCAAGGCGGCCGGCGGCTTCATCATGCCGCAGCTCTGGCATGTCGGCATGGTGCGCCGGCCGGGCCAGAGCCGGAACCCGGATGCCCCGCCCGTCGGCCCCTCGGGCCTCTTCAAACCGGGCAAGAAGGCGGGCGAAGCCGCCACCGATGAAGACATAGCCGACGTGATCGCCGCCTTCGCCCGGGCCGCGGCCGACGCCGAACGGCTGGGCTTCGACGGGCTCGAGCTGCACGGCGCGCACGGTTACATCATCGACCAGTTCTTCTGGGACGGCACCAACGAGCGCACCGACGGCTATGGCGGCGACACGGTCCAGCGCACCCGCTTCGCTGCCGACGTGGTGCGCGCGGTGCGCGCCGCCGTCTCGCCCGACTTCCCGCTGATCCTGCGTTGGTCGCAGTGGAAGCAGCAGGACTATACCGCCCGCCTCGCCCCCTCGCCCGAACTGCTCGAGGCCTTCCTCGAGCCGCTCACCGCCGCCGGGGTCGACGCCTTCCATTGCTCGACCCGCCGCTTCTGGGAGCCGGAATTCGCCGAAACGGGTTCAGACCTCAACCTCGCCGGCTGGGTGAAAAAGCTGACCGGCAAGCCGACCATCACGGTCGGCTCGGTCGGCCTCGACATCGACTTCCTCACCTCGTTCACCAAATCCGGTCACGAGAGCGCCGGGGCCAATCTTCAGGGCCTGGTCGACCGCTTCGAGAAGGGCGAGTTCGATCTGGTGGCGGTGGGCCGCGCGCTGATCGCCAACCCCGACTGGGTCAACAAGTCCCGCGCCGGGGCCTACGACCAGCTCCAGGACTACACGCCGCAGACCCTGGCGACGCTGTTCTGAACGGCGCGCCCCGCCTAAACCCGCCCCGCCATCAGCGCCTCTGCGGCGGCCTGATAGGCGGGCAGCACCAGATGGTCGGTCGCGGTGTTCGCCGCGATCGAATGCGACCCGAGGCGCGAGATCACCATCTCGGCCTTGGGGTCGACATAGACGTTCTGGCCATAGATGCCGCGCGCCATATAGGCCCCGTGCGCGTTGTTCGAGACCCACCACATATTGCGATACGCCCAGCCCGGCAGCGTCGCATAGCCGGCATGCGCGAACGCCTCGGGCGAGCCGTTGAAACGGATATCGTCGACCACCGCCTTGGGCACGATCTCGGCGCCGCCGGCCTGGCCATCGTTCCGCATCATTTCGCCGAAGCGCGCGAGATCGCGCAGCGTCGCGTTCAGGCCGCCGCCGCCCACTTCGGTGCCGACGATGTCGATGTTGAAATAGGCGTCTTCCTCGGTCCCGATCCGGCTCCAGATGCGCTCCGACAGCACGCTCGACAGATCGCGCCCCTCGATCCGCTTGATGATCCAGGCCAGAACCTCGGTGCTCACGGTCTTGTAGGCGAAACCCTCGCCATGCGGGCCTTCCTGCTCCAGCGCCTTCAGGAAGTCATAGAGCGTGTCCGGACCCGCATAGTCCCTGCCGCGCGCCATCATGCCGCCGGCGCGGCCATAGTCCCACACCTCGGCGGCGGGATCGGCGTAGTTCTCGGAATATTTGACGCCGATCCGCATATCCATCACGTCGCGGATCGTCGCGGTCTCATAGGCCGTGCCCTTCATCTCGGGCAGATAGACGGGCACCAGCGCCGTCTCGTCCAGCCGGCCCTCATGCACCAGCATCTGCGCCAGCAGGCCGACGAAGGATTTCGTCACCGACATCACCAGATGCGGCCGGTATGGCTCGCACGCCCCCCAATAGCGTTCATAGACCACCCGCCCCTTGTGCAGCACGCACAGGCCGTCGGTGTGGATCGACGCAAAGGCGCTCGCCCAGGTCACGCTCTCGCCGGTCAGCGCCGTGAAGCCCAGCCCGTCCAGCGCCGCCTCGGCGCCGGCGCGCGGCAACGCCGCAGGCGCGGCCGAACGGCGCACCGTCTTGGTGGGGGCCAGTTCGCGATAATGGTTCATCGCCCAGCGCAATTGCGGGAACTGCGCCGAGCCGGGATCGTCGAAACGGACCCACACATCCTTGGTCGGCGGAAAGCCCTTCATCCAGCGTTTGGGATCGTTCGCGTCCGTCATATTCCCCCCGGTCAGGCCGCTTATGTTGCGATGCGCGTCAGCCGACCACGCGCGGCGGCGCGGCGCAACCGTCGGCCGCCATCGGACGCGGCCGGTTCACGAACCCGACCATCGTGTAGGACACGATCATCAGCAGGAACCACGAGCTGAGCTTGGCCAGCGGCACCATCTCCCAGCCCGAGGTCTGGTTGGGATAGACCCAGGCCCCGCCCGCCGTGGCGATGTTCTCGGCCAGCCAGATGAACAGCGCCACCAGGAAAAGCCCCAGCAGAAGCGGCATCCGCCGGTGCGTGCGCCAGACCTTGAAATGGACGACGCTGGGGCCGAACAGCAGGGCCGTCAGGGCGATCAGCGCCCAGCGCAGGTCGGCCGTATAGTGATGGGTGAAAAAATTCGCATAGATCGCGACCGACAGCGCCGCGATCGCCCATAAGGGCGGATGCCGCGTGAAGCGGAAGTCGAACAGGCGCGACACGCGCGCCAGATACGATCCCACGGTCGCATACATGAAGCCCGAGAACAGCGGCACGCCCTCGATGCGGAAGAACGCCTCTTCCGGGTAGGCCCACGAGCCCATCTTGGTCTTGAACAGCTCCATCGCCGTGCCGACGATATGGAACAGCAGGATCGCCTTGGCCTCGTCCCAGCTCTCGAACCGGAAGGTCAGCAGGAACGCCTGCAGGCCCAGCGCCGCGAGGAACAGAAAGTCATAGCGGCTGAGGGCCGCATCCTCGGGGTACCAGAGCTTGCTCGCCACCACGAGCGCCAGCAAAAGCCCGCCGAACAGGCAGGCCCAGCCCTGCTTCACCCCGAACCGGACGAACTCATAGAGCCCGGCGACCGCCGGGCCCTTGCTTTCGGCCCAGCGGCCGAGCCGTTCCTCGCGCGCGATGAAGCGCGCGATCGGCGGCCAGTGGCTTGCGGAACTTGTCATGACATCCCCGCGTCTTTCCCG
>CAZBPO010000075.1:0-4958 GCA_964493795.1 uncultured Flavobacteriaceae bacterium | reverse complement strand
CGATTGTGGCCGCCCCCGCCCGGAACCCGCGACGGCCGTCACACAGCCCCCTTCTATTCGCGCTCGCGCGCATTGAGCCGCGCCGCGCCGGGGCTTAGACTGCGCCCATGGCCAAGGACTGGATGAACTACGAGCAAATGGCGCAGAACGCGCTGCGCGGCGTGGTGCGCATGGCGCTGGAGCGCGTCGCCAAGCAGGGGCTGCCCGGCGACCATCACTTCTACATAACCTTCGAAAGCCAGTACCCGGGCGTGGTCATGTCCGACTGGCTGAAGGAACGCTATCCCGACGAGATGACCATCGTGCTCCAGCACCAGTTCTGGGGCCTCAACATCGACGACGACGCTTTTCAGATCTCGCTGAAATTCCACAAGATCGACGAGGCGCTCAACATTCCCTTCGCCGCCGTGAAGGCGTTCTTCGACCCCAGCGTGCAGTTCATGCTGCAATTCAAGCCGGTCGCCGGGCAGGCGCCGCGCAAGCCCGTGGGCGTGACCGAACAGCCCGTGCTTCAGCCGCTCAAGCCCACCACCCGCACCGATGCGCCCGCCGCCGGCGATGACGACGGCGACAAGCCCAAGGATCCGTCCGGCGGCGGGGGCGAAGTCGTCAGCCTCGACAAGTTCCGCAAGAAATAGGTCCTCCCTTGAAAATCCGCTTTCTGCTGCCCGCCCTCCTTCTGGGCGGCCTCGCCCATGCCGAAACGCCGGCCTTCAAGGACTGGGTGGCCGGTTGCGACAACACGCTGACCTGCACCGCGCTGGGCCTGCCGTCCGAAGACGGCGAAGGCATCGCCTATGTCCGCGTCCTGCGCGAAGCCGGACGCGGCGCTGCGCCGTCGGCGCGCGTCGTCGTGTTTTCCGAGCGCGACGAGGGCTTCGCCGAACTGCGTGTGACGCTCGACGGCAAGCCCTATGGCGGCCCGCTGAAGGGATCGGCTGACGGCACCTGGGCGCGCGCCGACCTGCCGGCGGACGAAGCCGACGCCTTCATCGCCGCCCTCGTCAACGCCGGCGCCCTTACCGTCCAGCGCGTCGATGGCGGGGCCGAAGACGCCGTCGCCGTGTCGCTCAGCGGCTCCTCGGCCGCCCTGCGCTGGATGGACGCCCAGCAGAAGCGCGACGGCGGCGTCACCGCCATCGTCGCGAAAGGCCAGGCCCCGGCCACCGCCGTGCCGCCCGCCCCCGACACGCCGTCGGTCACGGCGCGCAAGATGATCGACATCAGCGACACGGCCCGCCGCCCGGCGGACCCGGCGCTGGCCGACGCCGAGGAATGCCGGCACATGGACCTGCCGCCGATCGCGCTCGATCTGGGCGACGGCGCGACCTTGTGGGGCATCTGCGCCATGTCCGGCGCCTACAACTTCACCTATGCGTTCCACATCGCCGGCAAGGACGGCAAGGTGACGCCCGTGCCGCCCCTGCCCGACCAGGATGAGGAATTGCCGCAGGCCCTGGCCCTGACCAATCCCTATCTCACCGAAGACCTCAAGACGCTCGGCGCGTTCGCCAAGGCGCGCGGCCTTGGCGATTGCGGCGATGCGCAGGAGTGGGCGTGGGACGGCAAGCAGCTGCGTCTCGTCGGACGAAGCACCATGGATCGCTGCCGCGGCGTCTCGCCCACCGAGTGGATCGTCACCCATCGCGCCATCCTGCGCTGACCGGCCCGGTCAGGCGGCCTGAGACAGGCTCAGGCCGTCGACCCTGGCGCGGGCGGCGGTCAACGCCTTGTCCGCCGCCTCCGGACCGAACGCGACGCCTTCGACGGCGACGTGTTCGATGTCGGTGATGCCGATGAAGGTCAGCAGCTGCTTCAGGTGCGGCGCCTGGAAATCGAGCGAGCTCATCGGCCCGTCCGAATAGACGCCGCCCGTCGCAGTCACGACATAGGCCTTCTTCCCCGTCACCAGCCCTTCCGCGCCGGTTTCGGTATAGCGGAACGTCGCGCCCGCCCGCAGCACATGGTCGAACCACGCCTTCAGCGTCGTCGGCAAGCCGAAATTGATCATCGGCGCAGCGATGATGACGGCGTCGGCGGCCAGAAGCTGCGCGATCGCGGCATCCGCGCGCAGCGCGCTCGCCAGCACCTGCGGGCTCAATCCCGATCGGTTCGCCGCGCCCAGCGCGCCCAACAGGATGCCGTCCAGATGCGGCAGCGGCTCGGCGTCGAGGTCGCGATGGGTCACCGTCGCGCCGGGATTCGCCGCGACCAGACGGTCGGCCAGCGCGCGGGCGATTTCGGTCGAATGAGAGGCCGGGCCGCGCGGGCTGGAGGTGATGAGCAGGATGTTGTTCATGGCGGTCTCAATCCTTAAGTTAGTTACGATCCGTAACCTGAGGCCAGATGAGAACCACCCGTTTTCGGCGCAAGAAGGCACAGCGATGACACAAAGGCACATCCATGATCCCAACTCCGGCGACTGCCGTGCGGTCGCGGGCGTGCTGTCACGCATCGGCGACAAATGGACGGTCCTGCTGGTCGACATGCTCTCGGCCGGCCCCATGCGCTTCAACGAGATGAAGCGCGGCGTGAACGGCATTTCCCAGCGCATGCTCACGCTCACCTTAAGGGGGCTTGAGCGCGACGGCCTCGTCACGCGCACCGTATTCCCCACCGTGCCGCCGCGCGTGGAATACGCCCTGACCGACCTCGGCCAGACCCTCACCGGCGCTCTTGCGGCGCTCGCCGACTGGGCCCGCGCCAATGGCGGCGCCATAGACGCGGCGCGTCTGGATTTCGACGGCCGGCAGGGCGAACGCGCCGCGCCGGCCGGCGTCAGCTGAGCAGCTCGGCCAGCGATCCCACGCCGGTCGCGTCCAGTATGGCGCTCCGCGCCTCGGGACAGGCGGCCTTCGTCGCGTCGTCGGCCTTCGCCCGGACGTCGCGCAGCTTCTCGGGGTCGGCCTTGAACTCCTCGACCATCGCCGAGAGAACGTTCAGCTGAGCCGGCATGCCCTTATGGCCCTCGGCCTTCAGCGCCCCAGCCCGTTCGGTCAACACCTTGCAGACACGGTCCGTATTCGCGTCGCCGCCCGATCCGCATGCGGACAGACCAACACCGAAGGCCAGTGCAAGAACGGCGAGAACACGGTGTGACACTTCCAACTCCTTATCGCTGAACGCCGGCGTCGACGCCGACGCCCCGGCCTCAGTCATGCGTCGTCCCCACGCGCCAAACATCGCCCATGATAAACTCTGGCGAAAGTAGAATCTGCCGGTCTTGTTTTTATATAGGTATCCTATACATTATCCAGCATGAGCGACGCGCGCGCCTCTCAAACGCATATCGCCTTCGGCCTCTCCCGGCTGGGCGCGGCGATGCGGGCGGACGCCTGGCGCAAAAGCGACGAAACCGGCATCACGCCGACTCAAGGCCAGATCCTGTCTCATCTGGCGGCGCGCGGCCCCGTCCGCACCGGGGCGATCGCCGCCGCCCTGCAGGTCAGTCAGCCCACGGCCAGCGACGCCATCGCAGCCCTGTCGCGCAAGGGCCTACTGACGCGGCGGCCCGATCCGCACGACGCACGGGCGAGCCAACTCCGCCTCACCGCAAAGGGCCGCCGCGTCGCCAGCGAAGCCGCCGCCCTGCCTGCCGAGCTGGGCCAGGCGATCGACGCGCTCGACGCCGTCGAGCAGGCGACATTGCTGAGAAGCCTGACCAAGATGATCCGCACGCTCCAGCAGAACGGCGCCATCGCGCCGCAACGCTTCTGCGTCAGCTGCGTGCATTTCCGCCCCTACATGCATTCCGATGCGGCCGCGCCGCATCACTGCGCCTTCGTGGACGCCCCGTTCGGCGACGCCGCCCTGCGGCTCGATTGCGGCGACCACGTCGAGGCCGGCGAAGCGGACCGGACCGAACGTTGGTCCCGCTTCATCGAAAAGCCGGCCGAAAGAACGGACGCCCCGCTCGCGGCAACGAACGGGGCGTCCTGACGCCAACCCTCTCCTGCACGGAAAAGGAAGCAAGAGACCATGACACAGAAAGCCGTTTTCTACCACGCCGGGTGCCCCGTCTGCGTCGACGCCGAACAGGGCCTCGCCCATCTGCTCGACCCCGCGAAAACGTCCGTCGAGATCGTCCATCTGGGTGAGCAGTCGAGCCGCATCGCTGAAGCCGAGGCGGCCGGCGTCGTCTCAGTGCCTGCTCTGGTGATCGCCGACCAGCCGTTCCACATCAATTTCGGCGCGGCGATCGCCGATCTGAAAGGCGGCGCGGCGTGAACGAGACCCTCCGCGCGGCGCCGCCCCTCGAAACGGTGCGGTGGTTCAACACGCCCCGACCGCTGACGCTGGACGCGCTGCGCGGACGGGTCGTCGCCATCGAATCGTTCCAGATGCTGTGTCCGGGCTGCGTCACCAACGGCCTGCCGCAGGCGACCCGCGTGTTCGAGACCTTCCGCCCCGAGGACGTTGCGGTGATCGGCCTGCATACCGTGTTCGAACATCACGACGCCCAGACCCCGGTATCGCTGGAGGCCTTCCTGCACGAATACCGCATCGCCTTTCCGGTCGGCGTCGATGCGCCAGGCGCGCCGGGCGGCCTGCCGAAGACCATGTCGCGCTACGCCATGCGCGGCACGCCCACGCTGACCCTGATCGACCGTCAGGGCCGGCTCCGCGCCCAGCATTTCGGCCATGTCCCCGATCTCAGGCTCGGCGCCGAAATCATGGCTCTGGTGGGCGAACGCGCAGCGACGAACCCGGCGGGCTCGGAGCATGCCGGCCCCGACGGGCCGGTCTGCACCCCGCAGGGATGCGGACCGGCCTGATCCCGCCTGACGGATGACTTTCGCGCGCGGCTGACCTATTCACGGCCGCGCGCGAAACATCCGAGGGCCCCATGACCAAGACACGCACCGAAACCGACACGTTCGGCCCCATCGACGTCGATGCCTCGCGCTACTGGGGCGCGCAGGCGCAGCGCTCGCTCGGCAATTTCAGGATCGGCTGGG
>CAZBPO010000074.1:6465-11936 GCA_964493795.1 uncultured Flavobacteriaceae bacterium | reverse complement strand
GCCCCGGCATCGTGGAGGCCGGCAGCCATTGCAGCGCGAAGCCCGTCTTTCCGAACAGAAGATCGTACCAGACGACCGCGACACGTATGGGCCTGTCGCCGGCCTCGTCGAAGGCGAGCGGAATGACATAGGGCGTCTGGAACCACGCCGCATTGCCGAAACGTTCATAGGCCGCACGGGCGTTGTCATCTGTCTGGAACCAGTCGGCGACCTCGGCCAACGGGCGTGAGCCTTGCCCGGCCAGCCCGGAAAAATGGGTGATGACTGCGCCAGGATCGCCGTCCGCCGTAAAAACCTGAACGCCGCGTGTCCAGACTTCCATTTCGAGCCAAACGGGTGTCGTGCCTGGCGGCGGCTCGATCTGGAGCGCCTCGGCGTCGAGCGGACGGACGTCGTCCGTGAAGCGCTCGCCGCGCCCCTGATACTGCCCACGCGCCGCCCATTCACGTGCGGCAGGATCGGCGCTGGCGCGCAGCGCGCCCCAGGCCGCGCGCCGCACTGTGGGGACCGGGCTGTTGAGCAAGGCGACAAGGCGAGGCGTATCTTCATCCTCGGGCCCGAGCCGCGCTAGGGCATAAGCCGCCGCGGTCTGAATCCCCGGCGGATCGAGCGCGAGGAGCTTCCGCGCCGCCGGCCGAACACGGGCGATATCCCTGGTGCGGCTGAGTACAGTGATGGCCGTGGCGAGGTCAGCCTGGACTGCGGTCGCCGCCACCGTGCATTCGACGCCTTCCGGCGCTTCGGAGCAGATGCGGCGGGCATCTTCGAGCCGCTGGTTCCAGCCCGGCACGTCGACGGACTTGCTGACGATGTCGGCCGCGAGCGCCGGCGCGGCGCACAAAGCGGCGGTGAGGAGCGCGACGAGCCGCATCAGGGTCTCTCCTCGGCCGATGTGCCGGAGTGGAAAATGACCTCCGCTTCGACCGGCGCCTGGTCGATGAACTTCAGGATGTCATCGGAAGGCAGTTCGTCAGCCCCATCTTCGAGCATCGTCTTGCTGCAGGGCGGAAGATCGTACTTCACCACCTTCAGGCCATCGGACGCCAGATTAACGGTCGCGACGAAATTGAGGAACGCGAGCAGGTCCTTCTTCTGCCGCTCGTTGTAGGGGTTCAGGCACTGCCCCAGGCTGCGCCGACAGGTATTGGCTGCGGCGAGGAAGGACTCCAGAATCTTCAGCCATTCGCTGCGCATGATGACGCCCCGCTTGCGCAACGTCACGGCCGGCCCGTCGAGCTTATCGGTCGCCCACTTCAAGCCGGCGCAACTTGCGGCTGCGCGTGGAATGAGCACGCGGGCGAACTCTTCCAGCTGACACAGCTGAAGCACCTCGATCTGCGCCGTAATCTGCTTCACCTGGGTGTGCAGCGCGCCGCCCTCGCCCTCGCCCTGATAGGAATCCCATGACGAGATCTCCTGGACTTGCGCGGTCAGCGTGTCGATCGCCGTCTTGAGTTCGGCGACCGTGAAATGCGTTCGCATGGGATCGTCGATGTCTTCGGAGATGCAGAAGTTGTGCATCGACCGCGGCGACATCCGCAGGCCGTCCTTGCGCGGCTGCAGCTTGGGCAGCGGCACAAGGTCGTCGCCGAGATCGACGGCGGGGCCGCCATCCTGGGCTTGAAGCACGGGCGGTGCGACCAGCGTGAAGACGAGCGCCAGCGCGGCGAACCGGGAGGCGCGAACGAATGATTTGGCGGAACTCATGGCGCGGAGATTATGGAGCGCCGCGTCGGCGCTCCATGCTCCGTATTGTCGCAATCAGCTCAAGAAGGTTCATCGCGCGTTCATCATCCGCGAGAAAGCGCGCGGCTGTCCTGAGCGCGGTTTCGGCCTCGTCGTAACGCCCCTGCCCCATCAGCGCCGAGCCATAGGCGAGCCACGCCCGGCCGTTCCGGGGCGTGGCGGCGACGGCGTCGGCGAAGAGAGTCGCTTCATCCACGAACAACGCGTTTCGCTGATGCGTCGCGACGCCGAGCGGAAGCGCGATCGCAAGCGCCGCGACGAGCGTGACATGCGGGCCGAAGATGCGGCGAAGGCCATCGACCAGCGCGAGCGAAAGTCCGAGGCCGGCGAGGTAGAGCGGTTTGAGCGCCACCGGGTCGGCGCGCCACAGCAGCGACTGCGACGGCGCAAGCGCGATCAGCGTCAGCCCGATGGCGAAAGCGAGAACGGGCGCGCGGCGGCGCAGCGCCACGGCGAGCGCGATCGCCGCCGCGAACCCGGCGAGGCGGATGAGCGTCGGCGTTTCCAGCCAGCCATAAGGCGGCGGCGTCTCGGGCAGGATGGTGACGCGCCATGGCTGAAACCAGAACGACAAAGTCTCGGTCGCCGCATGCAGGTTGCCGCGCAGCGCGGTGAGCGGGTCGCGCATCTCAAGGCTGAAGGCGACGAGATCACGGTGACGCGGCATGAGTGCAAGCAGCAGAGCCGCGAGCGCCGCGCCGCCCCAGACCGGCCACAGCCGGCCGCGCGGCAGGCCTATCGTCCACGCCCACCACAACAGGACCAGCGGCAGGATCAGCGCCGTCTCGCGGGCCAGCGGCGCAAGCAGCGCGAACGCGAACGCCAGCGCCGGGCGGGGTCGCGGACCAGTGGAGACATAGAGCGCCGCAAGCATGAGCATGGCGCTGAGCGCCATCGAGCGCCCGGAGAGGTAGGTGACGCTCTCGGTGAGGGCCGGATGCACCGCCCAGACGGCGCATACCGCGAGCGCGCAAAGCCCGGCTGCCCCGTCGCGCGAAGACTGGAAGATGCGGCGCACAAGGAAAAAGGCCAGCGCGGCCGATACGAGATGGAGCGCCACGTTGATGGCGGCGTATCCGGCCGGGACAAGACCATGGACGGCGTCGTTGAGCGCGTAGCTCGCCTTGGTCAAAGGCCGGTTGGTGTAAGGCAGGCGATCGAGGAAGGTGGCGATGCGGGCCGAGGGATTGTCGGCGATGTCGATCGCGTCGTCCAGGACGAAGCCCGCGCCCAGCGCATTGGCGAAAGCGGCCGCGACAAGCGCGAGAAGCGCCAGCAGAGGCAGCGGGCCGTCGGCGAAGACCGAGCCGGATCGCCAATGTCGCGCAGGGGCGAGGCTATGCATCGTCTATGTGAATGTCAGCGGATCGTCCGGCGCAAGGCTTGGGCGGACAGTGAGATCGTTGAATTCGCCCTTGGCGACCATGCCATCTGGTCGCAGGGACGTCTCGATGCGCCTCGGCTAGCCTGCGTCATGCATTCGCTGGTTCGGAGGCGCGATGTCATCGCATTTCTCTTCGCTAAACCTGCTCGCCGGGAAAAAGAAATCCGCCCTGCTGGCGCTTTTGGCCTTGGCCGTTTTCCCGGCGGGAATGCCAGATGCCGAGGCACGCGCGAAACGAGATCAGGAACCGCCCGCAGATTTCGGTATGCAGATTTTTACCCAGCCAGGCTGCGACGGCGCGTTCGAGCAGCAGGACGGATCATCATACGAGAACCGTCGCGGCAGCCAGATCATTCAGACCTTCGGAAGCCCTGAGCCTTTACTCGAGCGGTGGAACGGCCGGCCTGCGCATGCCTTCGTGGAGATCGTGGCCGACGAAAGCGGCAATGTCGTGGACGTCAAACTGCTGAAAGCAGACGATGCCGGATCGCGCTATGACAAGGCGCTTCTTGCGTATTTCGGCTCGATGAAAATTTGGCCGGAAATGCAGGGGCGGCACTGCATGGATGTCAGCTTCGCTGCGCCCGGCCAGTACAACGCAGAGCGGCGTAACCCGAAGCGAACGCCGGGGCAGCCGACCGTCGTGACCGAACTGCCTTATCCGGAAGCTGCCTATAACGCGGGGATCGGCGGCGTCGTGGAGCTTTCCATCTGGGTGACCATGGTGGGAACCGTTCACAACGTTTCTGTGCTGTCTGAAGAGCCCGGCGGTCATGATTTCGGGATCGCCGCGCAGGAGGCCGTCATGGAGGAATGGCGGTTCGAGAACACACCGCCGGGGAGATACCGGCTGCGCGTGAGGTTCGCGCGCTAAAGCCAGCCGTTGCTGCGCGCGATGCGGGCCGCCTCGACGCGGTTCTGGGCGTCGAGTTTCTGGGCCGCCTCGGAGAGATAGTTGCGGACGGTGCCGAGCGAGAGGCCCAGCGCGTCGGCGATCTCCTTGTTCGAGCGGCCTTCTTCGGCGAGGCGCAGGATCTCGCGCTCGCGCTCGCTCAGTGGATCTTCGCCGCCCCAGGCGGCTTCGGCGAGTTCAGGCGCGACCGCCCTGCCCCCGCCCGCGATCTTGCGGACGGCATCTGCGAGCTGGTCGGACGGCGTGTCTTTCAGCAGATAGCCGCGCACCCCCGCCTCAAGCGCCCGGCGCAGATAGCCGGGCCGGCCGAAGGTGGTGACGATGAGGACGCGGACCGGGTTTTTCTCGGCCGTCAGCATGGCGGCGAGGTCGATGCCGGTGAGGCCCGGCATCTCGATATCGGAGACGACGACGTCGGGCTTTTGCGCCCTGATGAGATCGAGCGCCGCTGCGCCGTCCGCCGCGCGTCCGACGATTTCGATATCGGGCTCCAGATCGAGCAGTGCCGAGAGCGCGCCGAGCACCATGGCCTGATCTTCCGCCACGACGACACGGATCATGGCGAGGCCTCCAGCGGCAGGATCGCTTCGATCCGGGTCCCGTTTCCGCCGGTGACCTGAAGCGTGCCGCGCGCCGCCGCGACGCGGGCGCGCATGCCGGCAAGACCGTTGCCTTCGCGGATATCGCCGCCGACGCCGTCATCGCTAAGCGTGAAACGGACGCTGGACGGTTCGACGTCGATGACGACGTCGCAGCGGCTGGCGCGGGCGTGGCGGACGACATTGGTCGCGCCTTCGCGCAGGAGCATGGCGATCGTTTCCTCTATGGCCGGCGGCAGGACGCCGTCCGGGCCGGTGACGGCGAGCGCCGTATCGACGGCGGCGAGCGCGTTGCGCGCCTGGGCCAGCTCGGCGCCCAGTGCCACGCGGCGCATGCCGGTGACGGCGCTGCGGATATCGGCCAGCGCGGTGCGGGCGGTGACCTGAAGGTCTTCCATCTCAGCTTTCGCGCGGACCGGATCGCGCTCGACGAGGCGCGCCGCGAGGTCGGCCTTCACGGCGACCACGGTAAGCGTGTGCCCCAGCAGGTCATGCAAGTCGCGCGCGATGCGTTCGCGTTCGGCCTGCGCCGCCATCTGACGGACTTCGTTCTGGCTGGCGACGAGGGCGGCGTGCTTGGTGCTGAGCTCGGCCGAGAAATAGTTCGCCACCGCGACGATCAGGCCGAAGAAGAGCCCGCTGAGCCACATCGCCATCGGAACGCCGGCGGCCAGGCTGAACACGGCGACCGCGGCGCTGATCGCGGCGATCCCCATCAGGGCGATGCGCGGCGGCCTGACCGCGCCGATCATGGCGAAGGCATAGACGACCAGGACGCTCCAGTTGGCGGTGGTCGAATCCCAGTTGGCGTCGGTCGCTCCGGTCCAGG